>JBMFIF010000005.1:0-49677 GCA_049976445.1 Thermoprotei archaeon
AGTATTCAAAGATATTCACCGACACCTCACCACAAGTAGTACCGCAAACTCACATAAAGCTTATGTGGACAGTCTCAGTTTGTCGTATGTTTTATGTGTTTTCAATAAAGATTTATTATGAGATTTGGAGAGTAGAGAATATAACTAGGATTTTGCTTACTTATAGTAGAGGAGATATGGTAAAAGCTAGAGAAGATGCAGCAGAAGTAAAAAAGACTCCTATGTTATTAAGGGATATTGAGGGTATTGGGCCAGCTACTGAAGCTAAATTAAAGGAGGCTGGATATTTCACTATTGAATCTATAGCTGCTGCATCGGCAAAAGAAATTGCAGATTTGACTGGTTTAAGCCTTGATAAAGCTATGGAAATAACTAAAGCTGCACGACAAGCTCTTGGTATTAGTTTTATAACTGCTGATGAATTCTACCAGAAAAGGCAATCCGTTGGTTACATATCTACTGGTAGTAAAGCTCTTGATAATTTGCTCGGTGGTGGTATAGAAACAAAAGCTGTTACGGAGCTTATTGGTGAGTTTGGTTCCGGTAAGACACAATTATGTCATCAGCTTTCTGTTAACGTACAACTTCCAAGAGAGAAGGGTGGTTTAAATGGTAAAGCTGCTTACATAGATACTGAAGGAACTTTTAGACCTGAAAGAATTATTCAAATGGCTCAAGCAAAGGGTTTAGATCCTAAGATCACTCTTAATAATATAATTTATGCTCGAGCATATAATAGTGATCATCAAGTTCTTCTTGTAAGAGAATTAAGAGAGAGAATACCTGAGGAAAACATTAAGCTTGTCGTAATAGATAGTCTGGTTAGTCATTTTAGAAGCGAATATCCTGGAAGAGAAAATTTGGTTGTGCGTCAGCAGAAGTTAAACAAGCATGTTCACGATTTGCTGACTTTAGCCGAGATTTATGATGTTGCAGTTGTTGTAACTAATCAGATAGTTTCTTCGCCTGATGTATTCTTTGGTAATCCTAATAAGCCGGCTGGCGGTAACATTGTTGCTCATGGATGTACTTACAGGATTGTTATGAGAAAGAGCAAAGAGAACAAAAGAATAGCGCGAATACTTGATTCACCAATGCATCCTGAAATCGAGACAGTTTTCGCTATATCAGAAGAAGGAATAACCGATGCTGAAGAAAAGTAACACTACTATCCTTTCTGTACTAAAAGGAACGGTATAGTTAGGTCTGTATTACCTTAAAAAACGGATATACTGTTAGTATACTAGTATGCTAACTTGTGGATTGTTTTCTTAAATATTTATATGCTATAATTTCATAAACAATAATTATTATAATAATAGCGAGTATTAATATGATATTTAATGATGTCAACATTGTACCTTGTGGTCCAAAAGATCCAATTATTGGTATTGGGCCTATCAATATAACAAATGATCCGCTTGTGCTTCCTTCCGAGGGAATGCTAAGTAGTATTCCTCCGATGAATATTATGATGAATCCTATAATAATTAATGTTATGCCTGCTATCATGATTTTTGTTTGAATGTTTACCATCGTAATCCCCACAGTAGTATTATTGCTAATATCATTATCACAATAGTTAAACTTAGTATTATAATTAATGATTGTTTATCAGTACCAAATACTATTGGTATTGGGCCTATTAGTACGACTCCGCCTCCGCGTACTTCACTTTTAGATTTTTGCTCTTCTTGTTTTGTTTTACTAAGACTTGCCATCATTAATGCTATCATTAACATGATAAATCCTAGTATGATTATTCCAAATCCAATTAAGATTAAGGATGAGTACGTTATGTTCATTTCTCTTTCATATTTTACCTAGTCTCTTCGTATATTTATCGTTTATCTCAATAAATTCTTGATAATCTCCTATATCATCAAATACTGCATCAGAAGTAAACACGTATATTGGTTCATTATTATGGAACATTTGTAAAATTAACTCGTTCATTGGTTTGACATCTCCGTTTAAGTAATTGAATACTTTTGGTTCCATTATATATACACCAATGTTCACTAGCTGCTTTATGATCGGTTTTTCCTCCCAACCTTGAAATTTATTTTCTTTATCAAATTTTATTACTCCATATTTTATTTTTATATCAATCGGTGCTACTGCTATTGTTATAACAGCGTTATTTTTTTTATGAAAATTTATCATTGACGTAAGGTCTAAGTCTGTTACTGCATCTCCATAAGTTACTATAAATGTATCATTGATCAAATTTTTTACTGTGTAGAGCTGTCCACCTGTACCGAGCGGTGGTCCATGTGCATAATCAACTTTTACACCAAGCCATTCACCATTTCCTAGATAATTCTCTATCATTTTACTCAGATAAGATGTTGCTATTATAATATCATGTACATTATGTTTTTTGAACCAATTGATGATGTGTTCAATGACTGTTCTATCACCTAATGGTAAGAGAGCTTTAGGTATTACATAAGTTAAAGGTCTTAGTCTTGTTCCTAACCCAGCTGCAAGTATAACACCATGCAAACTGCACACCATAATTTTTTAGAACACTATCCTTTATATTTGTTGATGCCTATTTATTATTAGGATATTATGACCATGTTAGATATTTTAAATGTTAAGGTTGAGAGTATAGATGATTTGCTTACTAGAGGACAGATTAATTTCATATCTACTGGTTCTAAAAACCTTGATACATTATTAGGTGGTGGTATTCCTACTTATTTAATAACTGAATTCCATGGTGAATTTGGAGTTGGTAAAACACAAATTGCTCATCAACTTTCTGTATGTGTACAACTACCTGAGAAAAAAGGAGGTTTGAGTTCTCCAGCTATTTATATAGATACTGAAGGCACTTTTAGACCTGAAAGGCTTATTAAGATTGCAAAATACTTTGGATTAAATTCTAACGAAGTGCTTAAAAATGTATACGTATCAAGCGTAAGAAACCTTGAACAACAGAACATCATTTTTCAGTTATTACCATCGGTAGTAAAGGAAAAAAGTGCGAAACTTGTGATCATAGATACTTTAGTAAGTAACATTAGAACAAGTATTGATGAAAATAGTAGTCAAATACTATTACTAAAGTATTTAGGAATGCAATTAAGAGTACTTAAAGAAGTTGCATATACACTAGGAGCTGCAGTTGTTGTCTTTAATCCAATATCTACAATACCCGAAGGAATAATTATTACAGTACCAGGTGGTTCTATGCTTAGTGAAAACATGGATATACGAATACTGTTAAAAAAAGTGAAAGGTATAGAAAACAATATTAGGATTGCTGAATTAATTCAAACGCCTTTAACTAAGGAAGGATCCGTGAGATTTATGATAACTGAGGAGGGTATCAAAGATGTATAAAGGGATTAACACACTTGAACAATATTTAATAGAGCCATACCTTGAAACGATATCTAATATAGTACGCTATCTCTATTATGATAATGTTAGTGAAGCATTATCTCAGTTTAATAGTATTAAGTTTGACCAAAAGAATATGTGGCAAAAGGGAGTTTATACTGCCCTTAGGGGGTTGGTAGAAAGTTTTAGGAGGAGCAATTCGAAAGAATCCCTCATAGAGAAAGCGTTCAAGAAGATGAAACCAGAAGAAATCGAAACCATCATCAACACCCTCACTAAACGCCTCCGCATGCACTTCACAGACGACTTCGACAGAGGTTATATGATTACTATGATAATTATCCTTGATAGTATAATTAAAATAAAGGAACGATCATCTTAATGCTAATCTGAACTATTTTTATTCCTTTTGTCTTTAAAGTAAAATAGAACTTTAAAGTGTACTATTCATCTAACATTAAGTATTTCTGGATTTATTAATGTTATAGTTAGTGACCAAACTATAAGGAAAAGTAATACGTAAGAGAATATTCCTATAGTTAACATTTGCGTGTTTTCTTCCGGTGATCTTTTATATCGTTTAATTGCTATATATTGCGAAAGTGCGTACGCAAGTATACCAATAGCAAAGCCAATGCTTTGTGACAAATACGGGGGAAGAATTCCTGCTATTATTCCTGCAATTACTGCTATAATCATTCTCATAAAATATATTTGTTTTCTTAATGGTTCTTCAAGAGATTTTCGTTTAGTTTCTGTTGGAATTATTTTATCTTCTTGTTTTTCCTGTTTTTGTTTTCCACGCTGAGACATGATAACCAATATCTAATTATTATACATACTAATAATTTTTCCCTTCTTTATGCCTTTACTTCTTTTTAAGGAAACAAGCATTACAACAACAGAAAGTACACTTTAGAGCAAGAAAACGTGCTTAACATTAATACTTTTATATTGATTATAAGTTGTGAGATTAGGGAGCGATATTTTATGAAAACCTCGTTAAATGCTTTAGATGTTTTAGCGCTTTCAACAGAGCTGAAAAAGGTATTGCCGAATTCATATGTAGATAATATTTATCACTTTAATGATGTAGTAATATTTAGGTTTCGCCAATCGAGTGGTGAGAAAAATGATTTAAGAGTTGATGTTGGGAAATGGATACGTATTACTTTATATTCTTTTGAACCTCCAAGGGAAATTTCTAACTGGTGTAAGGTGGTTCGTAATAGATTAATCGGCTTAAAAGTACAATCTGTTTTACAACCATTATTTGATAGATTATTAGGAATTGAGTTTGATGATGGTTATAAGTTGTATTTAGAAGTTATGGATGGTGGGAATATAGTGTTGACAGAGCCAGATAATACTATTTCAGTTGTGTATAAAATTAAGGAGACAAAAGAGAGAGTTCTTAAGCATGGTGTAATTTATAACTTACCTGTTCAAAAATGGTTTGATCCTTTAAAAGTTAGTGCGGATCAAGTTTTAAATGTTTTTAAATCGTCAAAGGGTAATATTGTGCAGTCGATTGTGAAGTTTCTGGGATTCTCAGGTGAAATCGCAGAAGAACTAGTTTTTAGGAGTAATTTAATGAAGGATTTTCCTGCCAATGAGCTTGAGTTAGATCACATAACTAAGATTTTGGACATTTTTAGAGAATTGTATAGTTGTAGTAAGAACGTGAGTTATCCTGTGAGCGTGTGGAGTGACAAAAAACCTGTAAGCGTTTCCCCGTGCATGCTTGAGATATATAAAAACTATAAAATAATTTCTCACCCAACATTTAATAATGCTGTAGATGAGTATGCTCACGCGGTTATTGCTATAGAAAGTGAAGTAGAATATAGAAGAAAAATTGAGAAAGAGAAATCTAGATTATTAGCTACAATTTCTGAACAAGAAAAAATGGCTAGAGTTTATTCTGATTTAGCAGGAAATTTGAGGACATTGGCTACTATTATTCAATCACATATGGTTGATTTTAGTTCCTATTTAGATAATATAAAAGAAATAGGGTTGAATGAGAGTTTAAAGACTAAACTTGAAGGATTGTTTTCCGGCTTTAAGATTTTAGAGTATAATCAAAAATTAAAATCTCTTATTATTGGAATAGATAATTTGAAAATAAATATTAGAACCGATTGGAGTGTTGGTAAAAATGTGGAGATGATTTTTAATCTTGCTAAGGAATATGAGAGAAAATTTAAACGTACTCTGGAAAGTATTGAAGAACTTAAATTAGAGATGAGTAAGATTGATAAACAACTCCAACTGCATTCTTCGTTCATGATGGCTAAAAAGCCCCCATCATTTTGGTATGAATCTTTTCATTATTTTAGATCATCAGATGGATTCTTAGTTGTTGGTGGTAGGGATGCATCACAGAATGAAAGTTTAATTAAAAGAAGGATGGAGAATAATGATATAGTAGTTCACGCTGATATTCATGGTTCTCCATTCGTAATAATTAAGGATATGAGACAGAATATATCTCAGAAGACTATAGAAGAAGCTGGCCAATTTGTAGTAAGCTTTTCACGTGCATGGAGTTTAGGGTTATTGTCAGCTGATGCGTATTGGGTTTACCCCGAGCAAGTATCTAAAAAAGCCCCATCAGGAACTTATTTAAAGCCTGGCTCTTTTATGATTTATGGACAAAGAAATTATATTCGAAATATACCACTCAGGCTCGCAATAACACTTTTCTTTGATGAAGGATGGGCAAAATTTTATGTGAGTCCTGTTGATCCCGTAAGAATGTTCACAAACATATATGTTGAGATAGAGCCTGGTAACATATCAAGAGAAGATGCAGCAAAGCAGATAGTGAAATTCTTCTATGAGGTTAAAGGAAGCGAATTAAAGGCAGCTCCAAACAGAAGGAATTTAATTAATGAACTGATTATACGTCTTCCTAGAGGCGAATTTAGCTTACTATTTCACGATTAAATTAGGTTTTCTTTTCTAACTATATGACATTTTCTGCATCTGGGTTCGTAGAGCTCTCTTTCTCCTATCATGATCTGTGGACTATTATAGGACGCTGGTAATCCATCTATTAATCTTTGCGTGCGTGTAGCTTCATTTCCGCAGACTGCACAAACAGAAGTAAGGTAATGAATTTTATCAGCTTTGGCTATTAGCTCGATCATGGTTTCAAACGGTTCTCCCTTAAAATCTAAGTTTAGGCCTGAGACTATTACATGCTTACCATTATTCGCTAGATCATCACACACTTCTGCAAGAAATTTAGGAAACAAATGTGCTCGTTGAATGCCTATCACGTCTAAATTTTCACTCCTCTTTCTTATTTTTCTGACACCAGATATTGATGTTTCAACTAAGATTATGTCAACAATCGTTTCCTTATCAGGAGAATACTGGCCTAGTTCTGGTCGGAAAAGATTTACTTTTTTTCCGGAAAATCTTTCAATCTCTAATCGTCTTATTAGCTCAAGAGATTTACCTGAGAACATAGGACCAGTTATTACTTCAAGCAAGCATAACACCATTTTCTATCTTTTTTGCAAACTATTTTTACTTAATGCTTAGAATTTAATGTAAATTTAATGTAGAAGCAAAGAGAAGTGCTTGCTTTATTACCTCTTCCTTGCCTTGAAGAGCAAGGCTTTCATTTTTGTAAGAATTTGTAAACAGATATTCACTTTCATACTATAATTAAAGTCTGTAAGTTCTTCTTGTAATACTTAAGATTATTTTATTTATTGATTTCCAATGGGAACCTACCCAGTATATTTTATCACATTTTTTGCATATCCAAAATTCTTCATGCAAAGTGAAAATTTTTTCTGGAATTTTACTTTTGATTTCATATTTAGAAACCTGTTCTAGTTTTGTATTGCATAATGGACAACGTGTTTCTGCGGTGTCTAAATCTAGATTAATGTTAATTTTTGAGGTTATTTGTGAAAGTTGGTTTTCTAAGTTTGTTTCTGTAATGAGTATAGATTTGATGTTCATTTTTATTGCACGTTGATATAACTCTTTATCTCTTGTAATTAGTATTCGATTATCCTTTTGCGAGATTGTTAACAATTCATCGTCACTTGCATTTTTAAAATAGAGTGTATCAAAGCCTAGTATACGTAAAAATCTTGTTAATTTGCCAAGCATTCCATCGGCTAAAAATTTTATCTCAGCGAATTTTTTCACCTTATGCTTTTGATATCAGACTAACAATATTAGTTTTTGTGACAACACCTACTAATGTTCCTAAATTATCAACAACAGGCATACCGCTTACACCAAATTTAAGCATAAGTGATGCGGCTTTTACTAAATCATCATTTTCTCCTACCGCATTTTGTAGCGGTGTCATGAGATCCTCTACTAATGGTTGTTGTTTGATTTTTCCACCCATTTCTGTAAAGCTACTCTCTTCTATGCTTCCTTTTGCTCTTGTATATTTTATTGATTTAGATTTTAATAATAAATCTACTCTGTAGGTTAGAATATTTTTTAAACTTATCACACCTATCGGAACTTTGTTGTCAGTGACTATTATTATATCTGCTCTGTCATGTACGAATACGTCTATGGCTTTTTTCAGACTCTGGAATCTGTTTATAGTTGTCGCAACTTTTTCCATGATATCAATAACCTTCCATTTTCCTGATCCATATTCTGTGAAGGCTTTTATAGCATCTGTTTTGGTAAATATTCCTACTAGATTTTTGTCATTATCTGTGAGTACTATGCTTCCAATGTTTTGTCCATTCATGAGTTTGCAGGCATCTTTTACACTTGCATTTGTATCTAATGTTTTAATATTTCTTGATGCAATATCTTTTATTAATATCTCATCTAAGTTTCGTCCTTCAAAATCACTATCCAGTTTACTGATTGCTGAAAGTAGATCACGTTGGCTAACTATTCCTACTGGTTTTTTGTCTTCTACTACCACAAGTCTTGAAATATTGTGTCTCATCATTAAATTGCGAGCATACGCTAACGTATCATTCCATGTTATTACGTATACTTCTGTTGAGGCGTAACGTATCGCTTGGATTTTGTTAAACATGAACTGTTCACCCAAGTTATTTTTGTGATAACATCTTTAAAAAGTCTCTCTCGGTTAAAATTCCTTTGAGTGCCCCATTCTCTATAACAGGTAAACTTCCAACACCTTTCTCGATCATTATTTTAGCTGCTTCAGTAATTGTTCTATCAGAGGTAATTGTTATCGGATCTTTTACCATTAATGTGTCGATTTTTAATGAAAGTAGGTCATTAATATTGCCAGATTTGATTAAGGTATATACTCCACTTCCTCTAAGATGTCTCAATAATCCCATTCCTGTGAAAATACCAACTAATTTTTCTCCCTCAACAACAGGTAATCTTCTGAACCCTCTGTTTAGCATTATTGAAAGTGCTTCTCCTACTGTCGCACTTGAAGTGACGGTTATAGGATTCTTTGTCATTATATCATTTACTAGTACTGAAGTGAGTTTTCCTGCTAACATCTTTAGCACGATTTTCTCTGTAAGTATACATCGTGCTCTATTTTTGTTATCAACTATTATAAGTGTTCCTATCCCAGTTTTTGCCATAAGAGTTATTGCATCATCAATCCTAGTGTCTAATGTTGCAGTAATCGTTTTACTTTCTGTAAGTATCTCTGCTGGTTCCATAAGTGCTTTAAATAGATTACCGTTATGTTTTGATTTAATAATGTTAGATCGTTCTCCATTTAAGAAATCTATAACGTTCATCATTGGAATCGATCCTTTTAATGTTCCATCACCAGGGTTAACCACTGGTAATCTGCGTATATCACTTCCTGCTATATCGTCGATAACGATTTTTATAGGCGTGGATGATGTTACTGTAGGAAAGTTTTGTATGGCGACTAATAAAATTTCATTTCTATTTGATGCAGACTTTGTTGGAAATGAGCTGGGAGCACCTTTCATAAGAAATCTGGGATTTTCACGTTTTCTGATAGGGATATTGGACACTCTTTCTCACCCCATAAGCGCACGCACTATGTCTTCTCTATCTACCATGCCTACGAGTATGCCCGCATCATCAGTAACTGGTAAACGTCCTATTTCAAGTCTTAGCATGGTATATGCAGCCTCTCCTAAAGTTGTATAGGGTTTAGCAATAATAACGTTTCGGTTCATCACTCTTGATACCTCTGGTGCGCTACTTGCTGGAACTCTTTCCAAGAAAAGATTTAATGCTGGAGCTCTAGATAAGAGTAAATCAAGTTGTGTCACAAGACCAACGAAACGCATTTTATCATCAACAACAGGTATTCCTGCATATGATTTCTCCATCATTTTTCTCCATACTATGGAGACTGGATCAGTTGGTTTTACTGTGACTAAATCAGTTTTCATTATTTGTTCTAATTTGATTTCTAATTTTGGTCCACCTCGTCTTAAGTATTCTTCAATCATATGTTCAAGACCGAATATTCCCATGTAAGTCATATCGGTTTTAGATTTAACGACTGGTGCATACCACTCATCGACTTCTAACATTCTTTTTGTGACCTGTTCAGCATCATCTTCTAGATAAGCGATTACTTTAGGTAGGGACATTATATCGCGAACTAGGAGTGTGGATCTTGTTGTTGTCAATCCTAATATTGTGCTTCTATGTATAACTCCAACTAGTTTATTTTCTTCATCAACTACTGGAAGTAATCTAACTTTTCGACTTCGCATTGTTGCTCTAGCTTTTGTTGCTAATTCATCTGCACTAATTGGACGAAGCATATTGTCATATAGTTCTTTTATCATTATCATAACGAAATCACTTTAAAGTTATCTACTCTTCTTGTTTTAAATATTCTTTTCTACATTCTTCGCAAAGAAACATACCATCAACTTCAATTAGATTATCTGTCCATCTATTACACATATCACAATAACCTGAGAACGTTTCAACAGAATATACAGGTGCTGTACTACGTGATGTCTCGTAAAGTAAGTCTATTAATTCTGGTGCAACTGATAATATATCAGTTTCTGTTATCATACCTACCAATTTTCCATCGTTCACAACTACGAGTCGTCTAATTTTCAACTTCGACATCATTCTCATTGCTTCGCTTAAATCTGTGTCAGGAGCAACAGTAATTAGAGGTTGACTCATAACTTCGCGCACAATTGTTTTCTCAGGATCAAGACCTTTAGCTATTACTCTAGTTACAATATCACGTTCTGTTACTACTCCTATTGGTTTTTCATCTTCAACGATAATTATTGCACCTATATTTTTCTTGGCCATTATTTCAGCAACTTGTTTTATAGGAATTGTTGGGTCAACAGTAATAGGTTTTGTGCTCATTACATCTCCTACTTTTATTCTTTGATAGGCAGTGCCCAGCTCATGTCTTCCCAACCGCATTCTTGAACGCCTCTATATAATAAACAAATTTTAAGATATATAACTTTGTTCTTAGAAAAACCATTAAATCAACGTTTTCTGTTAAAATTGAGTTTTAATCTAATATTCCTTTTATAGTTTCTAGTACGATTGCCGGTCGTACGTTTTTCACACCGCTAATGCTCGCTATATCTTTTAGAACGCTGGTTAAATCATAATTATTTTTGGACCAAACTTGCAAGATCAGCATATGATCACCAGTTGATAATGCTAAATAACGTACATAATCTTTTTCCCGAAGTAATCTTGATACCTCAAGTAATCTCTCAGGTTCTACATCAATGCCTATTACTGCAACACTTGAATATCCAAGTTTTATAGGATCGACAATCGCTGTATATCCTTTGATTATACCACTTTCTTCAAGCTTTTTTATTCGTTTGCTAACTGCGACATCACTTATTTTTAACGTCTCGGCTATTTCTGCTAGTGAAATGCGTGCATTTTTCATTAACATTTCTATTATTATCTTGTCTTTATCATCCATACTCAATTTTCATCCATATTTTTTATTCAAAAACTATAATTTATTGTTATCTTACGGATGGTTTAAATCTTTAAAATAAAGGTTCATAACATAAACTTTAATTCAAAAATAATATTCAAATTATTGCATGGACATGAAAAATTATTATATACTTTATTGAATGTGAAATTATTAAATGGATTAGTTTATTTTGTGTATAATCTCTTTAGATATGGGAGAGAAATTGAAATTTGGTGTGTCTAGTAGACTTGACGATATGAAAGCCATAACAGTTGCCAGAGAAATATGCTTCGAAATTAGTGCGCAGGGTCACGAGGTTATTATTGATGAGAGAATTTATTCATATTTGGATCATCTTAACCTAAAGCATGCCCCGATATCAAGTATGAAGGATATTGATATTTTTGTTTCAATGGGCGGTGATGGAACACTATTAGAACGCGTACACGAATTACTTGAAACGGATACTAAAGCATTATTATTAGGTGTAAAGTATGGTCATATAGGATTTTTATGTGAGGTCACTCCTGAAGAATTCTGGGAGGCGCTTGCTAAGCTTGAGGCAAAAAATTATAATGTTGAGGAAAGAAGACTTCTTTCGGTTACATGGCAAGGTGGACGTTATAATGCATTGAATGACATTCTTATTACACCGAGTAGACCAGGGAAGACTGTTGAAATAATTATAAAGAAGGATGATGACCTAATATATAAAGGCCGATGTGATGGTGTTCTCATCTCGACAAGCTTAGGATCAACGGCATATCTTGCTTCACGTGGAGGCCCCATTATTGATCCGGAGCTGGATGTGATGATTGTTGATGTTATGAATCCTCTATTGTGGGGATTTAGGACGCTTATTTTACCTATAGATTCGCATCTCAGGATAGTATCCTCAAAAGGTTCATTATTAATCGTCGATGGTATGATTGTTGGCGAAATACAAGCAAATGCGAATATAGAAATATCTGGTTCTGAAAATAAAGTAAGATTTGTAAGATTTAATAAATTTTATGATAAGGTTAGAAAAAGAGCAGTTACGGAAATCTAGTGATGATCATGATCTTTGTTTTTGATACTTCTGCATTTTTAATGGGTTTGGCAAGTAGGATCGTGAAAAAAGATGTGATAATTTACACCACACCAAGTGTTATTAGTGAAATAAGAAATAAATGGAGTACAGAAGTGATTAACGCATTAGTTTCTAGTGGCCTTGTAAAGGTTACTGAACCCTCTAATGAAAGTATTAATAAAGTTAAAAATGTTCATAAAAAGCTTGGAGGTAAAGGTATAACAGAAACTGATTTAGAAATAATAGCACTTGCACTTGAATTAGATCGTGATTCAACTATAGTGTTTACTAATGATTATGCTATGCAAAATATATTAGCATTTTTCGGTATAAAATTTGCTAGTATGGGATTGAGAGGAATTAAAGAAGTGTGGAAGTGGTTAAAACGCTGTCCTGTATGTAAAATTTATTATTCTTACGAGAAAAATTACTGTGAAGTATGTGGAACTAAATTAAAACCCATTAGAAGGCGGATAAACGTGATACAAAATGGAACTTAAAAATATAAAAAGAGCTGATAGGCTAACGTTCGACGATTTAAAAGAGAGGTTTTCATCTGATATACTTGATATATTTAAGGCAGTGTACGGCAATAATTGGTTAGATGCTCTTAGTTCAATAACTAAGCCACCAAAACGATATTTTCTCAGGATTAATTCGATTGACGTTGATTATGTTATAGATAAACTAAACAAAGAAGGATTAATAGTAAAAAAGTATCCATACATCGATGAAGCAGTTTATATAGATGCTGAATATATAAATTATGATAAGCTGCCTGATTTCAGTGGAGTTGTAATAGCAGATAAGTTTGCTTCAGAGAGTGTTATTGAGGGTGCCAATCTTTATGCTCCAGGAGTTTTAAAAATGATCAATGTGAAAAAAGATGATACTGTAGCTGTTTTAGACCCATTCGGCGCTATTGTAGGAATTGGCAAGTCAAAAATAGGTAGTGATGAGTTCAATCGGATGAGTATTCGCAAAGGAATAGCAGTTAACATTACGCATCCATTTTTTAAGACACCTCCTATAAGGGAGCTAAAAAGTTTTAATAGCGGGCTTATCTATCCTCAATCGCTACCTTCTATGGTTACTGTTAAAGAGTTAGATCCACGACCTGGAGAAACCGTCATAGATATGTGTGCAGCGCCTGGTGGCAAATTAAGTTACATAGCATTTCTTATGAAAATGCGTGGACGTATTTATGGTTTTGATCGTTCTGAAAGAAAAGTTCGTATTCTTAAAGAAACATTAGAAAGGTTGAATATTGAAAATGTTAAGGTAGAAGTGATGGATTCAAGATATCTCGATTTAAAAATGCCAGATCTTCAAGCTGACAAAATTATGATAGACCCGCCATGTTCCGCTTTAGGTATTCGTCCAAAACTTGCATCTAATGTTACGTTTAGGAAAGTTTTAGATTATCAACAATACCAAATTCAGTTTTTAAAAGCTGCATCTAAAGTTTTAAAAAGAGAAGGTATAGTTGTATTCAGTGTATGCACTATTACTCCGCACGAAGTTGAAGAGATCATGTCTGAGGCTACAAATAAATTACCTTTTGAACCTATTGAACAGAAACTATTCATAGCTTCTAGTAGCTCTTTAAATAATTATAGCTTTGGAAAAAGTATACAGCGGTTTCAACCTCATGTTGATGACACGCCCGGTTTTTCCATAATAAAAATGAGAAAAATTTAGTAAAGCTTTATTTTCAAGTCGTTGTTGTCTTAAGCTCTTTTAACTTTATGGGGGTATAAAGATAAAATCGTGGATATGTGATATTTAATACAATTGTACTACATCATAAATACTTAATGCTAGACCTCCAGCGGTTATAAGTTTACCAGATTCATCGATATCCTTAACTATGTCTTCGATCATTTTGTTACCTATTAATAGAGCTTTGATATGTTTATCTTTTAAATAGTTTAATTCTTTTGCATATTTATGAATAGTTGCTTTGTTTAGTATTATGTTGTCAAGGAATTCGTCTAATTTTTGGAGTATTAAGATTAAGGTTTTAAGTTCGTCAGTATAATGCTTAAGTTCGTTTAGGACTGTAGTTATTTGTCCTCTTAGTTCTTCTGGAAAGACATTAATGTTAACGTTTAAGTTTAAACCTACACCAATTACTAATGCTGTTATTTTATTTTTCATGATTTTTGTACTGATTAGTATTCCAGCAATTTTTTTATTATTCACAATTATATCGTTTGGCCATTTTATAAGAGCGTTTAGGTTTAAATCTCTTAATGAGAGCGCTACAGCAACACCGCATGCAGTTGAAATTAGGTCTAACAATTCAGGTTGGATGTTAACAGTTTTTAAATAAGAGAACCATAATCCGCCTCTAGGTGAGAACCATTTCCTTCCATGTCTTCCGTGTCCCGTAGATTGTTCATTCGCTAGCACGACAATATTACTTAGTCCTTTATCATAAAATTCCCATGCTTTATCTTGTGTTGAATTTATCTTTGAGTAAAATATTATTGGTGGTATGTGCATCGTTTATTTGACCTCCTCAAAGAGGGTTCAACAGTGAACATTCCCAGTCCTTAAAGGTAATTCCTTTAATGGACACAATTTTACTGCGAGATACAAAATATTCGTTTAAAATTTTATCTTGGCTTAAAAGGAGATGTTTGTTATTCATGGTATTATTTTTCCTAAATTTTGTATTAGCTCCTTTAATTCTTCTTTATTTGTTATTCCCATTCGTTCTTTTAATTGTGTTGCTTTGACTTTATGTTCAGCAGATCGCAATAATAGTCTTAAACCACCTATTGCACCACTTATAAGACCACCTACCATTCCTAAGAGTAAGTTTCCTATGAGAAATCCACTTGTAGCACCAAGTATTAGGCCTGTAATTATGGAGATTGTTCCTATAGTTGCAAATATTTCTCTGTGGCCAAGTTCTTGTGGATACTTCGTATAAACAACTATTCCGTCTACAGCATCTACTATTCCTTTGTATAATTCATTATTATATTGGTATGTAAATTCCCAGAATGGATAATGTATTAAACCTTGATAATTTACAGTTACATCAATTTGAGGATTTGAACATGACAGCATGATTTCTCTTGAAACTTTGTTATAAACAGAGCTTTCAACTAATGATTTAAAGCCGTCATCCGATATTTCTGGATTATAGTATTTTCCATACTCAAGTATATTGGGTTTAAAGTATATTTTCCCTCTGACGGGAAATTTATATTCGTGGTAGATTGGTATTGGGAGGTTAACTAATGCAAGGTATGCCTCGTGTGTTTCATAGTATGTTTCACTACCATTGGGACATTTTGCATATCCTTTACCTTCGTATAAATGGAGCGGTAAATAATGTAATATGCGTTTTGTAACGGATGCATTATTTATATCCTTGGGTGCGCCGTATTGGCGTGAAAGAAATGATATGAGATTCTTAAATGCTAGTGTTGAGTCAATGTTTATTGGGTAAAAAAAGTGATCTTCAGCTTTTATATTTCCAGTTTTAATTTGAAAAACTGTTCCACAGTATGGGCATGTAATATATTCTATGTCAGGTGGGGTATCAAATTCAGCTTTACAATATGGGCATGTTGTCATTGATTTTCATCCTCTCTCTAATCTAACATCTGACATAAACATTCCGCTCGATTTGAAAGTTAATGCGCTGCCAAAAATTATTCCGAGTATTCCTATTATTGGATTATGAATTACTATTGATGCTGTTAAACTTGATATAATAATTCCACTAAAGATTCCAAGCAGATAAATGATTCTCCTGTAAATGAGAACAGGTTCGCTAGTTTCCAATGGTTTTGCATCCCATCCGGATGCTATGAATCTAAAGATGCTATTCTTATAACTATACGTGAGGATCCAATATGGTAAAAGTATGAGTTTAGGTTTGAAACTGTTGTTAATGTTTGTATAGCAAATAAATCGTGTTAATTCAGTAATTTTTTCCTGTGCTTTCTTTTTAGCTTCACTAAAAGCCCTTTCTTTAGCTTCTATTATGGCAGTTTTTTCATCGTACTCTCCGCTTAATACTTTCAGCTTAATTTTAGACCAATCGACCTGATCTAATTTTACCTCATTTGTGGTATTACTTTCAATATAATGTTGTGCTAAATTTTCAACTGCTAAATCTTCCACTGCTCTTCTTGCTAGTAAACCATAGATTTTTGTAAAAGAGAAATCCCCGCTAGTATGTACTCTTCTTGTTTCAATACGACCTTTTGCTCCTGTTGTTATCTCTACCTTATAACCCTCGTAATGCGCTTTTGTATCTATCTTAACTATCCAATAAGGTATATAGAAACCCTGTACGTCTCTGATTGAGATTTCATTTTTAATATGACTTAAATCAAAATCATGATCCACCCTGTTTAGAAAAGCTTTAATAATGTCATCTCGACTTCTTGATGGCACGATTATTATTTCAGTTTTTGCTGAGGTATTAATCCAATTAGGATATCCACAATATTCACAAATAGAAACTATTGTCTCAGGTGTAACATCTAGAGGAGCATTACAATTTACACATCTATATATCTGAATCGACATGCTTAGTATAGATATTTTTCATCAATATAAAAATCTTATGGATGCCTCCCTCATTCTAACGTGTTAAGCCTTCACAATGCATGTATTGCATTTTCGGTAGTCTTTGCATGTCATGTTAAGGTTTAAGTGTTCTGTTCTATAAATGGTTGTGTAAGAAAATTCTATCATGAAAAGCTGAGACTACCGCATTTTCGATGTACAGATATTAAAATTTATACTTGTAATATAAAATTGTTTATTGTGAAAATATTATTATTTGCAATTTCTATTTCCGAATGATTTGAATTAAATATTTTTATGAATTTTTCTGAAATATTCCATGTAAAAACATGGGCGTCAAAAAATAAGTGCGAAAAACATCTTTTTATAAATCTCTCTGTATATATTCTAGTTGGAGGATTTGTATGACAGTACAATTAAGAGTAAAGAAAGTTATAAAGCGAGATGGTAGAGTTGTTGATTTTGACTCATCTAGGATTGAGAATGCTATTAGGAAAGCAATGGTTAGTGTTAGGAAATACGATGAGACTACACTTCATAATGTAGTCTCGTATGTATTACGTATGATTGATGAACGTTTTGGTGAAAGTGGGGTATACCCACATGTTGAAGAAATCCAAGATATTGTTGAACTTGCTTTAGTTAAACATGGCCTTTATGAAGTTGCAAAAGCATACATTCTCTATAGAAAGGAAAGGGAAAATATTAGAAAAGAGAAAATGCTTTTACTTGAGAGAGATTATATAGATGAAGTTGATAAGAGTCTTAGCCTTAATGCAGTAAGGCTTCTTGCTTCACGATACCTATTGCGTGATGAGAATGGAAAACTAATTGAAGGCCCTAAACAAATGTTTCAGCGTGTTGCTGCTTTAGTAGTGATACCTGATATACTTTATGATGAAAGAATATTTGATAAAAATGGCAAACAGGAGATTCATACTTTTGAAGAATTTAACCCTGTAATGTGGAAACATAAGATTGGTTTAGGAAAAAATGCATCTGGATATGCGATAACATGGAATGAGTATCATTTAGAACGTATGAAATCCTTATATGATGAGTTAAATGCGCAGGGTAAAATGAAAGTTTCATGGTCTCAGTTTTGGGATATGCTTTTGAAAGGAGAATTTGATAAATATTATAATAATTATCTTAAGTATTATAATCTTATGGTTGAAAAGAAGTTTTTACCAAATTCACCAACTCTCTTTAATGCTGGTGCTAGACTTGGACAACTTTCTGCATGCTTTGTGTTGGATATAAATGATGATATAGAATCGATAATGGATACTGCAAAGGATGCTGCAATAATATTCAAATCAGGTGGTGGTGTTGGTGTTAACTTTTCTAAATTAAGGCCTGAAGGTGATATAGTTTTTTCGACAAGAGGTGTTGCATCAGGTCCTGTAAGTTTCATGAGAATTATCGATACCGTGACAGATGTGATAAAGCAAGGAGGAAAACGTCGTGGAGCAAACATGGGAATTCTTGAGATATGGCATCCAGATATTGAAAAATTCATTACGTCTAAGATAAGTGAAACAGCGTTTGTGAATTATAATATTTCTGTAATGATAACACCTGATTTTTGGGAATATTATGACTCTGGTAAAATGTATCCTCTTAGGAATCCAAGAGATGGAAAAGTATGGAAAGAGGTTGATCCTAAAAAATTATTCCACATGATTGCAGAAATGGCATGGAGAACCGGTGATCCAGGTATTATATTCTTTGATAACATAAATAAGAGAAATATACTTAGAAAAGCGTTAGGTTATGTAAGATGCACTAATCCATGTGGTGAGGAACCGTTATATCCCTATGAATCATGTAACTTAGGTTCTCTAAACTTGTATGCTTTTGTTGATTTCAAAGATGGTAAAAATGTTTTTAATTGGGAAAAGTTTAAAGAGGCAGTAAAAATTGCCGCGCACTTCTTGGACAATATTATAGATGTGAACAAATATCCTACTAAGAAAATAAATGATGCTACAAAGCTTACTAGAAAAATTGGTCTAGGTTATATGGGGTTAGCAGATACATTATTTGCTCTCAAAATACCTTATAATAGTGAAGAAGGTTTTTCATTCATAAGAAGGATTACTGAAAATCTCACTTACTATGCTATGAAAGCTTCAATAGAGCGGGCTAGAGAAAGAGGACCATTTCCTATTTACAATCAAACCAGTTATGTTGATGGTGAAATGCCTTTTGATGGATTTTATCATAGAGAGTATTGGACCTTAGATTGGGATGAATTGGCTAAAGAAATAATTAAGTACGGAATTAGGAACGCTGAGGTCTCTACTATTGCTCCTACAGGTTCCATATCTATGATTTTCGATGTATCATCTGGTATAGAGCCTCAGTTTGCTTTAGTTTATGAGAAAAGAGTTACAGTCGGAACATTCTTCTATACGGATATAGAGTTTGAAAGGCAATTAAAAGAGAAAGGACTATACGATGAGAAGGTACTAAAGAAGATCTCTGATAATGGAGGATCAGTACAAGGTATTGAGGAGATACCTGAGGATATGAGGAAAGTATTTCTCGTAGCTTATGACATACCTTGGTGGGATCATATAAGAGCGGAAGCTGAAGCAAAAATATGGATATGTGCATCTATAAGCAAGACAATTAACATGCCAAACTGGGTTACAATAGAAGATGTGGAAAAAGCATACTTATTTAGTTATAAGCTTGATCTTAAAAGTATTACAATATACAGGGATGGTTCTAAGAGTACACAGGTACTAGTAACGCCGTCACAGAGGTCTGGTACATATGTAACATTAACGGAGAATAATACGTTAAGGCTTATGCAGTCTTTAGGAATAGACATTACAGACCTTTTAAATATTAGAGGTTCGGCTAAGGTAGAAGTTGAAAAAAGTGTTATAAAGACGAAAAGTCTTGACACAGCGTTCATATTAGAACCTAAACCAAAAGAAAAGGGAAGGGTTGAAGTATGCCCAGAATGTGGAAGTAAGCGCCTAATTTTTGAGGATGACTGCATAAAATGTTTGGATTGTGGATGGACAGCGTGCCCAGTAAGTTAAATTTGAGATTTACCACACTTGGGACAAAATATCTCATCATTTTTTAACGGATACCCACAAAACTTACATGATCTTACAGTACTCATTGATTTTTCTGTAGTGCTTATTATTCGCTGTTTTTCATATTTTTTAGCTATATGAACTGTAATTTCCATCATAACAGCCATTGGAATGAATAATGCTAAATCTGCTAATGGTCCACCATCTGGAGTAATTATTGCTGTAATTATATATAACGCTGCGTAAAAATATTTCCTATTTTTTGTTATTATTGATGTATCTGTTATCCCTAATCTCACTAAAAGGACAAATATTGCTGGAAACGTAAATCCTATCCCGCTAAATGCTACTGTAGCAAATATAACTGAATAAAAATCCGATACTGACAATACTGGTTCAGATCCAACAAACTGTGAAAATGGTATCACAGTCCAGACCACAAAAGGAGCTAGTATAAAGAATCCAAAAAGTGCTCCTATTATAAATAATACTGTAAAAGCTGTTACAAAAGGATATATTGCCTGTCTTTCATGAGGATACAATGCCGGATCAACGTATTTATATATTTCATAACCTATAACAGGGGATGTTACAATAAAACCGAATAATAATGATGCCAAAAGGTAGATCTCTAATGGTGCTCCTACACCCAAGCTTATAATTCTTAGATTAGCTGGCGCAACATAGTTCTTAATTTGAATTAAAATTTCACCTATTAAGGGTTTATATAATCCACTTACCCAGGTTTCTGGATTTAATAGGTCATAAGGATTTGCTGGGAATATGAGAAAAATGGCTGTTGAGATTACGAGCGATGTGATTATTACCTTAAGTCTTTGTCTGAGCTCTTCTAAGTGTTCTAGTAAAGTCATCTCCTTATCCTTTACCATAGCGCTACACTCTTTAATTTTTATAGAGTTTAACTTTTCTTGCTTTTTCCTTTCTCTATTATTTCTTTAGCAATTTGATCTTTGGTCTTACCCTCAGTATCAATTCCAAGGCTTTTTGCTATCTCTATTAATTTATCATCATTTACTTGTTTTTTCGCTATTTCTTCTGTTTCAGATTTATCTTCTTTTGCCGCTTCTACGTACTCCTTTTTTGCACGTCCTAACGCGCGAGCTAATTCTGGTATCTTACTTGGTCCCCATATTATTAACGCTATTATTATAACACCAATTACAATCCATTCTGTAGGACCAATAGCCATTTTTATCTATTTAAAAATAACAAAATGTTTCTTATAAACCTATTCTGAATGCTGATACTTACTTCTCAGATATTTCTATTTTCCAAAATTTAAGTGCGCACCTTAATGAAGAGGCAATAAATCATACTTTTTTCATAAATAAAGTATGTGTTAATTTTTAATTGATTTTTATGCTAAATTTCTGATAATTTTGTATTAAAGTATATTTATTATAATTTATTATAGAAATATTTATTAAATTTATTTGATTTTATTATGATTTAAAGAAATATATGAAAAAGTTAGAGCTTTTAAAGGTTTTGTGTATTTCTTTACTGGGATAAAAATGATGGATGAAGAGGAAGAATTTACTGAAGAAAGTGAGGAACGTGAAGAGGAGGAGATTTTGGTTAAAGGTAAGACGATTTATGAAGCCCCGCAACCTCAAAATACTGGACCTTGTTATCTCTTGTCTGTAGTATATGATGGTGAAAAGGGGCGTGCTTTAGTTAAGCTTTATGATCCTGAGTCGAAAAAGATTTATTTTTGGTATGACAATTCTGGGCATAAGCCTTATTTTTATACTGATATTTCTCCCGATGATCTGCGTAAGAATGTCAAGGTTATTGGTCATAAAGGGTTTGATCATTTTGAGAGAGTTGAGCTTTATGATACGCTTAGGGATAGAAAAGTGATGATGACGAAGATTATTGCCAAAGATCCTCTTTCTGTTGGTGGTACTAAAGGTTCATTGCGTGAGATTATCACTAGAAATTGGGAGGCGAAGATTAGATATCATCATTGTTATATTTATGATCGACAGCTAATACCTGGTTTAGTATATCGTATAGTCAACGGAAATTTAGTTTCTGTAAATGCAATGTTGTCTAAAGAAATGGAGGATGAACTTATTAAGAAAGTATTATCTCCTAATGAGTTGGAGGATTTTGAGTATGTGGATGCTCTTATTGAGTGGGCTTCAATACTTAGTTATCCTATTGTAGATATTAAACGGGTGGCCCTTGATATAGAGGTTTTAATGGAAACGAAGAACACGTTACCTGATGTTGAAGAGGCTAGGTTACCTGTAATAGCTGTGTCTGTTGTAAGTAATGATGGGCTAAAGGTTGTTCATATTTTAAGACGTAACAATGTGCCCAATGATGATAAAAAAGTAGAAGTGAATGATGCTGATATTAAGTTTTATGACAATGAACGTGATCTTTTAATGGATGTTTTTAAGGTTATTGCTGATTATCCCATGGTTTTGACTTTTAATGGTGATGCGTTTGATCTTAATTATCTTTGGCATAGAGCTATAAAACTCGGTATACCTAAAGAAAAGATTCCCATAATGCTTACACGTGATGCTGCTATGGTTGTGCCAGGTGTGCATATAGATCTTTATAAGTTTTTTAGTAATAGAGCTATAAAGGTTTATGCTTTTGGCAATAAATATAAGGATGAAGATTTAGATGCTATCTCTAATGCTTTGTTGGGTAAAGGAAAAGTTAAGATTGACAGAGTTGTTAATGAGCTTAGTTATAATGAGCTTGCGGCATATTGTCTTCATGATGCTGAACTTACATTAGAGTTAACTACATTTAATAATAATTTGGTCATTGTTCTCATGCTGTTACTTGCGCGAATATCACGGTTGCCGCTCGAAGATGTGACTAGGTTGGGTGTATCTAAGTGGGTTCAGAGTCTGTTTTATTTTGAACATAGGAGAAGAGGTTATCTTATACCTAATAGGGAGGAAATAATAAGTGTTAAGGGTGGTGCTACTACAGCTGCTGTAATAAAGGGTAAAAAATACATGGGTGCTAAAGTTATAGAGCCTGTGCCAGGAGTTCATTTCAATGTGATCGTGCTTGATTTTGCTTCATTATATCCTTCAATATTAAAAGTTTGGAACCTGTCATATGAGACTATTAGATGTAATCATGATGAGTGTAAGATTAAGCGTCCTATACCTGATACTCCACATTGGGTATGCACTAAAAAGAGAGGATTAACTAGTATTCTTATAGGTGTGATAAGAGATCTGAGGGTTAATTGGTATAAGCCAAAATCAAAGGATAAGAGTTTACCTCAAGAAGTCAGATTCCAGTTTAATGTTGTTCAATCAGCCATGAAAGTTATTCTTAATGCTTCGTATGGTGTGTTTGGGGCAGAGATTTTTGCTTTGTATTGTCCTCCTATGGCAGAAAGTACGACTGCTATTGGCAGAGAATATATCGATAGCACGATGAAGAGGGCTGAAGAGCTTGGATTAAAAATATTATACGGTGATACTGATTCATTATTCATTTATAATCCGAATAAGAGCCAACTGGAAACTCTAATAAAATGGGCTGAAGACGAGTTAAAAAGCGATCTTGATGTGGATAAAGTTTACAGGTATGTTTCATTTTCTAATAGAAAGAAGAATTATTTTGGAATATTATCTGATGGAACTTTTGAAGTTAAAGGATTAAAGGGTAAGAAAAGGGATACTCCAGATTTTCTTAAAGAATCTTTTAAGAATGTAGTGGATATACTCTCAAAAGTTAACACACCAGATGATTTTGAACATGCAAAAGAACAGCTCTGGAAGATCGTGAGTGAACAATATCACATGTTAAAAGGTAGGCGGATACCTCTCGATAAACTTGCTATAAGAGCACAACTTGGAAAGGACCCTGAAAAATATGATAAGAATACTCCGCAACATGTTAAAGCTGCGTTAATGCTTAAAAAACATGGAGTGCCAGTTAAAAAAGGTATGACGATAACATTTGTTAAAGTAAATAGAAGTGACACAAACGTGATGCCCGTTCAATTAGCACGAATCGATGAAATAGATGTAAATAAATACATTGATCATATGAAAACAGTATATGAACAACTACTTGATGCACTAGGAATAGACTTTGAAACACTCTTAGGAAAAGGTTCATTAGAAGGTTTCATAGGTTAACAGTGTTATAACTGAAAATCTTACACTCAAGAATAGTGAATGCGTTATCCTCGATATACTTAAATATTTTCGTTTAAACTAATAGTATAGGTTGGTTGCGCAGCGATGATTGGGAACTCGGGTTCTGAAAAGTGATGAGAAAAGTCTAACTGAGCTGCATTTAATTTAAAGTATTTTAGTTACGTATCCTAAACCTCTTGTTCTACCCTCTCTAAATACGAATTTGTCACCAACAGTTAAATAAACTGGTCTATACATGAAACGTAATCGCACTGTTGCTGTGTCACCAGTTCTGAGTGGACTTTTGCTTAGCCATTCAAAAATGACTGATTGTCTTATTGAATGTAAATGTAAAACTGCTTGATAACCGTATCGTATCATTGTAGGATGATGGAGTATTGTTACTTTTGCTTCAAATTTCCAAATAGGGCGTATTTTCATGTTTGTACTAAGAAGTACCATGCCTTTGTCTATCTCATCATATTCAACACCACTCAGAGCTAATGTTACATCTTGTCCAGCTATTGCACTAGATACTGGGACTCTGTTTACTTGTATAGAACGAACTTTTACTATTTTGTAACTTCCATTGCTCATAGGACCCAATTGTAGTTCATCACCATTTTTTACACTCCCTCCTATTATTAATCCACTTACTACAGTACCTACCCCTGTTACATTGAATTTTTCGTCGATATACATTTTGAATGGTTCATTAAGCTGTTCATTCCAACGTACTCTTGGAGGTAATAAATTAAGGAAGTTTCTTAATAAAACTAGTCCATCTCCAGTTGTATTAGATATTAAAAATATGGGAATTACTCTTCCACTAGGCATGTTTACTGCAGCAACAATCACATCATCCATACCTTTAATTATTAATGGTATTTTATCAACGCTTGGCATTTTTATAAGTCTTTTTATACTTTCGAGTGTTTCTTCGAGTATTTCTCTTGGTGCTATATCAGTTTTTGTGATAACTATAAATATAGGAATCTTGAGAGCAACAGCTAATCCAAAATGTTCTTTTGTAGTGCCTACTAATCCTGAATTTGCTGCTATTACAATCATTGAATAATCGGCTTCGTGGCCCATTACACCTTTTAATGTCGTTCTAAGATACTTTTCATGACCGGCCAGATCAACAAAGCTTATTATCTTAAAACTTTTTAAATATACTTCCGCTTCATTAAGTGGTGAATTAAACTCATAATTTACTGGTTTTCCATCAACATCAAATCCTAAGAGTCTATGAGCAATTGATGATGTGCGTCTCATTTTTATCTCATGAAGATATCTTGCAACCATTTTCATTGCTTTACCGTTTCCATCATCGAGCTCTCCAGTAACTAAAACACCTATTGTTGTTGATTTACCACTATCTGCATTTCCAAGTACTGGTATTGTTAGGCAAATAGGATAATCTCCTTCTCTAGTTCTTCTTAGTAGTATTTGTGCAACAATTCCGTGATTTACTTTTTCAGTTCTTAATTCTCCTATTTTCACATTAACTTTCTCCGCAGCTTTCTTTAAGAGTTCAAAAGATCTTCTATATTCTTCCTCTGAAAGCCCGACAACTTCACCATCATCAGATACTCCAAGGACGAAGAGAGCTTCACCTCCACCTTCATTAACTCTGTATTTAATTTGTGTTGATAATTTTTCGAGTTTATCTTCATAACTTTCACTAAGTGTAAGTTTGTATTCTATATTTCCGCTCTCATCTTCAGGTGGATATCTTCTCGTACTCACACTAAAATCTAATTTTAAATAGTCTTACTAAAATATTAACATGTCTAAATAGTTCTTGTTCGATGAAAATATTGTAAAATTTAAGCGTTAACATTTTAAGGTTTGTATTATCAGATTTGTTAGGTGATATTTGCATGAGCAGGGCTAAAAAAATTGTTATTGTAACAGCAGATTGGGAAATATCAAGTAATTACGTAAAAGAAGCAGCAAAGAAAGCTTCAGAAAAACTTAACTTGCCAATAGAAGAAAAGAAAGAGGATTGGGATTACTTAGTTGCTCATGGAAGTAAAGATGAGTTTGGTGGTATAGAAATACCTCAACTTTTCATAGAGTTTGATGATGGTACAGTAGTTCATGTTTTTAACAGAGTACCACTTGATGAAAATGGTAAACCAGATTTAGAGAAAGCTATAAATATGATTAGTGAGGCGGTTAATAGAGGAGGAGTATAGTTGACCGTGGATACACTAATTATTTATGTCAATGAAGGTAAAGTAGCTAATATAGAGCATAAAAGTGGTGATCTTAACCAAAATTTAAAACCAATAGTATCACAAATATTAAATGAGTGGAATCCAGAAATTTCTGATTTCGCGATAGTAAAAGATGAGCTGATACACAGATTTAAACTACCGTTAAACCCTAAAAAATATGAAATATACTCTAAATTTAACTTAACTAAAGAAGGAAATGAGGGATTAATTACAATACCGACTTATATAGTTTCATATGAAAGTATATTGACCGATGACCGTTATATTGATAAAAAACTCGCAGTAATAACATATTACATTGATGAGGAAGTTAAAAAGACAGCAGTAGAGTATGCAGAAAATTTAGCTAAAGAAGAAACAGAGGAAGAAAAAGAGGAGGAAAGTGAGGAAGAAGAAAGTTTAGAAGAAAATTTAGATGAAGAAACAGAGGAAGAAGATTAAACTGGCTGTGATGTTTACATAAAATTCTTTGCTATTTCCTCTACTCTATATCCATTGAATACTATCTTTCTCAGGGCTTCTGATATTTTTAATGGATCCTTGCTTTGCCACACATTACGTCCAACAGCTATACCTGAACCACCTGCATCCATTACTCCTTGAACTTGTTTTAGGAATTCAATTTCTGTAGATGCTTTAGGCCCACCGGACATGAAAACCTTTACTTTACCAGCAGATTTTACTGCCCATTTAAACGATTCTGTATCACCAGTGTATTTAATTTTGGCACCGTCAGCGCCCAATTCTAATGCTAGGCGAGCAGCATATGCAACAATTTCTTTTGCAGTTTCATTTTTTATCATTTGACCCCTTGGGTATGACCAAAGTAAAACACCGAGCCCTCTTTCATGAGCTTCACGTCGTATCTTAGCAAACTCTTGGAACATTATATGTTCATGAATACTTCCAGGATATATTGTATAACCAACAGCTTTAGCGCCCAAACTTACAGCTTCTTCTACGGTAGAGACTTGAAGAGAAATAGGATCACCGTTTATAAGATTTGTTTTACCGTTTAATTTTAATATTAATGGGACTTTACCATCATAATATTTTGATGCAACCCCATAGTGGAGGATTACACCCGTATAACCACCTTTAACTGCAATCTCCATTATAAATGATGGGTCAACGTTCTGTTCATTAAAATCAGTCGGACCATGTTCAAAACCATGATCATACGCGAGAAATAGTCCTTTTCCATTCTTTAATAGAGGATCTAAGAACATGTTATTCACCATTCATAAAACATAATACTAACTTAAATAGTTTAATTGTAGTAATTCAGATTTTCATGATCTATTTCTTTACTCTGAAGGTGATGTTTATTGTTCTTTTATTAGATTGTTCTTCTAAATATGGTCATCACTAATGCGATGGATATGTCGCCGAAGATTAATGCTGTGATGAATCCTCCTGTTACAAAAATAAGAAACGGTAACGGCTTCTCAACCCAGAATGTTTCATATTTATTTATATGAGGTACTCTCTCTTCAATTTTATTAAAGTTTACTTCGCGTGGATCTATTTTTCCATGACCAATTAGTTTAATTTTTCTTCCTGTCTCATCTTCATTCTCAACGGTTATAGCAAATCTATCTTTTACGAGTTGGTCTTTGCTTATTCTGTATGCTATTAGCAGTAAAAGGATTTTTTCTAGGAGTGTTTTTTCATATCCCTCAAATAGTTTTTTGCCTGAAAGATACCAGCATATATTTTTTACTAGGTTGTAAAATACGGCACTTATCGAGATAAAAATTGAATTGATCAATATTGTCACGATGAATATTGGATTTATGAATATTGGTTGTTTATAGCCCAGCACTTGCATCGGATTGATTATGTGTGTTATTCCAAGTATCCAGATTAGTTTAGCATCAGCGCCGCCGAAACCTAAGGCATAAAATAATGCTAAGCCTAATACGATTCCGGTACCTGCCGATATTAATACTCGCAATAGTGGGAGGTATCCTAGCATGAGTTCTATAATCGTGAGCATACCTCCTATGGAACCATATATAATCCAGATCCTGTCATCAACTTCTCTTGTGCGTATATCCATGTATGATGTTAGTATTAAGATTATGAATGTTAATGCTATCTTTGTGATTTCTATAGTTTGGAACCACATCTCATATAGATAGAATACAAAAATATTTTAACCTAGCTTGTTTAAGAAATATGAGAATCGATGAATACACAACGTACTAAAAAGCATAATAATATGCGTATTTTGTTTGTTACAGTAATAGCATACTTAGTTTTAGTGTATCTTTTTACTTCTGTGTATCTGATTAGATATTATGGGTATAGTTTTACGCTTGTGGTATTAGTTGGATCTCTGACATCATTGATAACTTTTGGATTTTCATGGTATGTTTATATGGTATTATTAAGTACGTTTAATAGATTAAACCGTAGATATGTGATCATGGGGCTTCTTATTTTGCTTGTTCCTATAGAATTGTTTTATATAATTCCTGTGTTTTATGGCGAAATTATAATATATTCTATTAAACCTATGTTTCCGTATACATCATACCTACTTGAACAATTAGAAGACTTACCTAGTATAACACAGTTTATTATCATGTGGATTGTTCCGATGATTATTATTCCAGTTTCATTTTATGTTTATTCAAGAAGAATTGAGAGGCCTATACTTATTAAAGAGAGGAAAAAAGCAAGAAAGTCATAGTTTTTTGTATTTTTCGTAGATATTTTGTGCTAAGTCTATTATATCATTTTGATTTAGATTCATGATTTTATTTATGCCATATAGCTTACTAGAACCTGCTAGTGCTGAACCAGCCATTCCTAATGCTGTTGCCCATAGTATGTCATCACTCTTAACGTACTCTGCTATTGTTATACCTCCTAAAATATCACCCATTCCTGTATTTTCTATAATGCTTATGTTAGGCGCTGGCATGAAGTACACATTATTCTTTTTCATTATTATAACACCGTTTTCTCCCATCGTTAGAAGTACTATGTTATTTCCATAGTTTGATATTTTACTCGCAGCTTCTATTGGATTTTTTGTTTCTGCCAGTATTGGTGCTTCCTCTGTATCAACCTTTATTACGTCAAAATATTTTATGAAAGATATATCATTTGGGCGTTTAAGCTTGACTGTTCCATCACTGGTAAATGTTCTAAGATACCCCTGTGGATCAAGATATTTTATTGGAAAGTTTGTGACGAAATCCTTTATACTATTGAATTTAAGTTCTCCAGTAATAGAATTTAATATCAGAGCATCAGCATCTACTAAAAGTTCATTCACATCTGGCTCATCACATTTATATAATAGTTTTAACTCTCTTTTATTATTAATGATTTTGATTCTGAACTTTGTTGTTCGTGCTGTAAGAGATCTATAATTTTTTCCCAAGCTAATGTTTTTTGAGAAAAACATTCTTAAGTATTCTTCAGGAAAATCATAACCTATTCGAGATACTGCTTTTACATTTGCATTAAAAATTGTTGCTGCGAAACCTGCATAACTTGGTGAACCACCTAACGATGTAAATCTCTTCTCTCGCAAGATTATTTCATCAATTGTTATGAACCCAGCTATGACCAATTTCATTTATACCACAAACACTATCTATTTTAGAGGTATATTTCTTTATGACTTACAATTAGAGCTCTTTTGAGAATTCTTTAATTATTGGGTCGATTATAAAATATCCTCCATCTCTTTTTTCGATGATACTAAGTTTAAGTAAAGTTTCTAATGCTCTAGATATCTGACTGTTTGTAACCGGCTTATTCATCCATGACTCGACATCCATTTTAATATCCTTCCAATAAGTACTGCCTCTAGCTATGGATCTAAGTATAAGCCCATAGTATCTTGATGTTTGTAAAAGTTTTTGAATTTCATTTCTAACCATGCCCTTAGCCATATCAATGACAGACTCTATAACTTCGTCATTAAGCTTTTTTATTTTAATTGAAGTGTTACCGATTAATGTAAGCCATCCAACTATACCATCTAATTTATCCACAATTTTTTTAAGCATATCAACGTTAACATTCATTCCATACTCGTTAAAGCCAGCCTCTAAATAAGATATAGACTTATCTTCACTAAACCTCTCTAATATTAATTCTCCTCTACCTCTTCCATAAAGTGGACTTTCATAATCTTCTGTTCCAATAAAATCTGTGAGCAACCCCATTTCAGATCCTGTAAGCAAAAACTTTATACGCGATAGATTATCATAGCAATAAGCTATAATCTTTCTAAAATCTATCTTTCCTTTCCCTCCCTTCATGTTTCTAAGTAACTGTGCTTCATCAATAGCTATTACCAGATACCTATCTTCCTTCTCCATCCACTCATTTATAGAATTAAAAAGGGAAGAAAGAAGAAGTCCTTTCTTACTCCAATCAAACTCAACTTGCATACCCATAATTTGTACACCCTTTATCATTCTCAGGACATCTTTTAATTTAGTCCAAGTAGATGATAGACGAGTGAACTCATCAGATAAAATCTTGTATAAAACAAACTTCGAGTATCCCTCTATATCTAATCTTCGAGCATCAATGTATATCCATGGTTGTTTAAGTTCATTTAAACAAGTCTTAAGAAGCGACGTTTTCCCTACTCTTCTGATACCAAATAATAGTATTAAGGGAATATCAGAATTTAACATATTTGCTAATTTATTAAGCTCTGCATCTCTTCCGTAAAGTTCTTGTCTATTTTCTTTAGGTCTTAAATCAAAAAGAATAAGTATCACCCCTAATACTAAGTATCACCCCTAATACTTAAGCTTTATTCATTACATCTAAGTATTAATCTAAGTATTAATTATTAACAAACGGTAAAATACTTAAATTTAAGTGAGTTACATTATAAGGAAGTATTATGAGATTAATGTTTAAAGATAAAAGAGTATTAGTTACAGCATCTACAAGTGGTATTGGTTACACTATTGCTAAAAGATTTTTTGAGGAAGGAGCTAAGATAGTTATATCATCAAGGAATCCCGATCATATATCTAAAGCAATACAACGTTTAACTAAAGGAAAAATTTCGTCAAATGTATATGGTATTCCTTGTGATTTAACAGTTTATGATGATGTGAAAAGATTAGTTACACAAACTATAGAATTTTTAGGCGGCATTGACATTTTTGTATATAATTCTGGAAACCCTGACAATGAACCTGCAACATTCTTTGAAACGTATCCATCAGATTGGGAGTACGCAGTAAAACTTTACACGCTAAGCCCTGTGTGGTTAACATTAGAGATCGCTCCTTATATGATTAAGCAAGGTTATGGTAGAATTATTTTTCTCGGATCCGTCAGTATAAAAGAGCCCATGTCCATATTAGCTCTTGCAGATGTTACACGCATATCAATACTTCCGTTAACAAAACTATTAGCAAAAGAATTAGGTACAAAAGGAATTCTCGTTAATGCCGTATTACCAGGCTCTTTTATGACCGAAGGAGCAAAAAGACTCATAGAACGTCTTGCCCAAAGAGAAAGAAAATCTAAAAAGAGTATTAAAAAAGAAATAGCATCTTTAGCATCACTAAATCGTTTTGGTTCCCCACGAGAGCTAGCAAATGTTGTACTATTCTTAGCATCAGATGCCGCATCATTCATAAATGGTTCCGTAATCACAGTAGATGGTGGCATGTCTCATTCAATATTTTAAATAGATACACTAGAACATCTTCAATTGATTAACACTAAACATCATTATTGTCAATGCTTTAACACTATAAGTTATTCATAATTTTTATCAATTACTTCAATAATAACTTTAAAAATCTTTAAAGAATAATTAAAATATGTTAGACTGGGAAGAATATTCAAGGTGGTTAGAATCTGCTGAAAAAACGCTCGAAAGTGCAAAAAGAGAAACGGATAATAATTGGTCATGCTTTAAAGCTGAACAATCAGCACAACTAGCAATAAAAGGTCTTTTAATACTTCTTGGAAAAAATTATTTTGGGCATGATATACTAACTTTAATCAAAAAAACAGAAATAAACATAGAGAAAAATATTCTAGAGTGTGCACTGTATCTAGGAAGACTTTACATCCCAACCAGATATCCAGATGCTTTACCAGGTTCCACACCCTATGCTTATTACACTGAGGAAGATAAAAGAAAGGCTATTGAATGTGCTGAAAAGATATTAAGTTGGGTGATTAATATTGGAGAAAATCTTAAAAGAAAGGAAAAAACAAAGAAACAGCATAATTAAAGAGGTTAGAACGTTTGCTAAAAAAGTTAAGAGAAAATTAGGGAAAGTTACCATAGTACTCTATGGAAGTTACGTCAGAGGAGATTTCAATTTATGGAGTGACGTTGATATATTAATAATAAGCGAAGCATTCAATAACTTAAGATTTCTAGACAGATACGAACTCTTCAAAAACGAAGAAAAACCAGGCTTCGAACCAAAACCCTATACCCCAGAAGAATTTAAACAAATAATAAATAAGATAGGATGGAAAGAAGCACTAAAAGACAAAATCATTTTAATTGACGATTATAAACTCTTTAATGAAAAATAACCCTCTCACTTCCAAGACTATTCAAACACAGCAGATCACTCCTCACTAAAATATTATAAAAACCATAAATCAACATCTTTAACCTAATTTAGAGATGGTTTCAAAATATTTAATCTTTTCGCTTTTCATGCTTTGTTGCATAATTCTGATGTAGTTTTGGTAGTCTTTGCATGTCATGGCAAAGTTTTAGTGCCCTGTTCTATAAGTAGTTGTGTAAGAAAATTTTATCATGACAAGCTGAGACTACCGGTTTATGGGGTGGGAGTGTCTTGATAATGTTCCATTCAACGTCGCTAAGCTCACGGAATTCCATAGATAAAGGATAGAAAGTAAGGCTTAAATATTCTGAAACCATCTCAGAGTGCTTAAGGAAAGTAAGGCTAGAAAAGGAAGAGAAAGTGGAAGTTATTGCAAGCTTGAGGTCTGCAATAAGGAACTTAAATTCTAGAGAATAAATTTATACTTTCTTCAACTACTTATCGTTGTAGACTGAATTGCTTTGTTGCATAATTCGTGCGTAGTTTTATGATGCGTTTAATGTGTTTCCTCCAATTTGACGACACTTTGTGATGAAACTTGATGTGAACAGTTAAAAATGCTCATCAAAACCGTGAGAAAACATCATCAAACTCTCAACACACAAGAATTCTCAACATCAAAAACACATCAAAAACAAGTCAGAATTATGCAACAAAGCATAAAGAACAAAACCCAAATAAAAAACACACTACACGCAACAACACAAGACCATCAACAAGAAAAAGTAGCATACGCTACCCATTAACACAGTTTTTCGATGCGCCTATTTACTGTGGGTAGTGGAGTTTAAGCAAAAGGTTGATTTGAAGAACTATGACTGATTTTTAAACATTATTATAATAGTTTTTGTTTAAGTAAGTTTATGACGTCTGTTTTTATCGATGAAACCTCAACACTCATAGCCCTAACAACATTACTCAGATCATCAATCCTCCCACCCAGATCATCAATCCTCTTATCAACATAATGCTTTACATCCTCAAACCTCCTGTTCACATCATCAAACCTCTTATCAACATCCTCAAACCTCTTATCGATGTAAGCTTTCATGTCTTCGAGTCTTTTGTCGATTTCGTTGAACCTTCCTTCCATTATTTCTTGTCTTCTGTTCATCATGTCTATTAGGAGTATTGTGATCTCTGTATCCGTTAATTTCTTGCCTGAGACAACTTTCTTGCCTATCCTTTCAACGGCCTCGTTTAGTATAGATGTTAGCAATTTTTCACTGACGCTCTCAACCAATTGACCACTCATGAGTTTATTATAAAAAACCCAACATAAATACTTTACGTACCCCCTGCTTTGTTGCATAATTTTGATGTGCTTTCTATGTTGAGTATTCTTGTGTGTTGATAATTTGATAACGTTTTCTCACAGTTTTGATGAACACTCCCAACTGACATACACCAAACCACATCAATAAGTATTATGAGATTGGGGGGAATGTGTGAAACGCTCCACAAAACCACGCACGAATTATGCAACAAAGCAGGCCACTCTTTAAATAACTTTTCAGGACTAAACTACTCCTCAGAACAACTGACAAACACACGAAAACAAAAACAATCTTCAAAACCTCCTCAATAGCCCTCACAAACCCCATCCCCTTACACAACACCTAAAAGCAGACAAATACAAGCCTAAATTATCCCTACACACCCCACGATGAACACCAAGCCAAATCCTGAGCAAAGAAGACCTACTCTCACAATTGTTAACGTGAGCCTCACCCCTAACCTACTCACCCTTCGAATGATTAACAGCCTCATGATCATACCCAGCTTCACCAAGATCTATGCCTTGAAGCAGTCTATATAGGATAGTTGAGCCCTTAGAAACGCGCCTCTCTATGATCTTTAGGGCTATTTCAGCCTCCACGTCGCTGGATGGGATGTAGTCCTCTTGTCCACCCCTCTCGACCAGGATGAAGATGACTGGCTTGTCTTGGTTCCATGTTCCGCGTCCGCGCTTCTTCAAGCCCCTGCGCCTAGGCTTTCTGCCGAGCCTCTTGATGCGCTCGCTGTTGTTCCTGCCCTTCAGGCCAGCCGTCACGTAGACCTCGTCAGACTTGACGGCCCCACTCATCTTAACAGGTTGTGTTTCCTTCCTGAGGTTGATCATGAGCTTCTTTACTGCCCTGAACATGTAGCTTCAGTTCAGGATTCTGCTGATGTTGAGGATTGAGTTGTGTAGTATGAGGAAGAGTATGGTGAGGAGGAAACATTCTCTGAGGCTTAATCTTGAGTAGTGGTTATTTTTGTCTTATCGTTGAAGGTTCTTTTGCAGGCTTTGTAGATGTAACGTTTGAGTCCGTGTTTATAATTTCCATGTCCTTTTATCATCCTTGATCTGCATCTGGGGCAATACATGCCGTTTTGCCACCTGATGGTTCTAAAAAGTTTTGACATGCTTTCTCACTTGATAAAAGAGTTAGTATTTTCATTAGGTAAAGTATAAGAGGGACGGCCACAAAAATTTTACTTAAGAGCGTTAATTTTAGGGGTTATAGGAGGAAAACCCCCTATATGGCGGGCCCGGCGGGATTTGAACCCGCGACTCCCGGGTTAAAAGCCCGGTACGCTTCCTGGTTGCGCTATATGCAATACATATATCTACGCCACGGGCCCTATGCTCACCTACTCTAAAATATTATGTTATTTAAAAATTTTTCCTGTTATGTGCCTGTTGCATAATTGTGCATAGTTTTATTGTGTCTTGAAAGAATATTACTTTAATGAGTATTAATGTAAGTTTAACGATGAAGATTATCATCACTTAATGAAAGAAGAGGCAAAAAATTGTGCAACAAAGTACCGTTATGGTTTTGTTGTTTAAGGATTTAGTCTTTAGATGTGTGAGGTCTTGGTTGATATTTTTTGGAGTATGTTGTACGTTTAGGATAAATATTTCGTTTTTTTAATAATGTTTGGTGAGGTGTTTGTGGGTGAAAAATTAATAATGTTGCCTGGTCCAACTAATGTACCTTCTCGTGTTCTTCTTGCAATGTCAAGACCTGTGATTAATCATCGTGGGCCGGAGTTTCATGCGCTCTATAATGATATACAGGAGAAGATAAGAAAGGTTTATGAGACTGAGAACGTAGTAGTTATTCTTTCGGCATCTGGTACTGGTAGTGTTGAGTTTGCAACTTTTAATTTTTTGGGTCATGGTGATAGGGTTGTTGTTCCGCTATTAGGTGAATTTAGTGAAAGGCTTGCGGAAGCTGTTGAGAAGGCTGGTGCTGAAGTGATAAAAATAAATGTTAGTCATGGTAAAGGTGTTACTTTAGAGGAAGTAAAAGATGTTGTTGAGAAGAATTATGGTGTTACTGCTATTGCTTTAGTTTTTAATGAGACTTCTACTGGTGTTTCTATTTGGGATGTTGAAAAGATTGGTGGTTTTGCTCATGAGAGAGGTCTTTTGTATATTGTGGATTCTATTTCTGCATTGGGTGGTGTGAAAATACCTACTGATAGGGCTCATATTGATATTCATATTGCTGGTAGTCAGAAATGTATTGCAACGCCTCCTGGCTTATCGTTTGTCTCTGTTAGTAAAGATGCTATTGAAAAAAGTAAGCGTCTTGGAGAGAAGAGAACGTATTATTTTAATCTAGATTCATATCTTAAGTTTCATGAACGTTCTGAGACTCCTTATACTCCTGCTGTGCCTCTTTTTTTTGCTCTTGATGAAGCTCTTACTATGATACTTGAAGAGGGTTTGGAGAATTATCATAAGCGTCATGAAATACTTTCTACTGCTGTGTATTCTGCTTTAGAGGCCCTAAATATACCTATAATGCCTGAGAAAATGTTTAGGTCTAAGACTGTGGTGGCTGCTAGAAAGTGGGGTAATGTTGACACGAAACAGTTGAGAAAAATAATGGAAGAGAAGTATGGTGTTGTTGTGGCTGGTGAGATAGGTTCTATTAAGGATGTTGGTTTAAGGATAGGAGTTATGGGCATGGTGAATGCTGGTCATATAATTCGTACAGTATCGGCATTGGAGGCTGCTCTCATGGAGATGAAGTTGATTAATCATGTGGGTGTAGGTGTTGAAGCTGCACTTAAAGTGATAAATAATTATTAGTTTTTCATATTTTTTGTTTAGTAGAGAGTTATGCATAGTGGCGAGTTCAGAAAGGGATTGAGAGTACCGAAGGTTTATGCAGAGGATGTTAGGTTGTGGTTGTATAAGAATGGTTTGATTGATAGAATGTATGACCCGATTCGGGAGGGTGATTATATAGTATTTCCGTTAATGGTTGAGCTTGGAGTTAATCAGATGGAGTATTTGTCTAAGTTTAATGTTGAACTTGTCGAGCGTGCTTTTTTAAGACGTGAAGTTGTTCCGAAGAGTCTTTATGACGTTCTGGAGAAGAGTCTTACTAGTGCTGAGTTGGCTCTTGTTCCTGGTTCTATTGATATAATTGGTGAGATTGCTCTCATTGAAATACCTGATGAGCTGTGGTCTAAGGTTGAGTTGATTGGTGAGGCTGTGATGCGTGTTCATAAGAATGTTCGTGCTGTATATGCTAAAAAATCTGTACGTGGTGTTTACAGAGTTCGGGATCTTAAGTTTATAATGGGTGAACCTATAACTGAAACTCTGCATAAAGAATACGGTGCTCGTTTTTTGGTTGATGTTACTAAGGCTTTTTTTGATCCTAGATTAAGTTGGGAGCATAATAGGGTTGCAAATTTAGTGAGAAAAGGAGAGATCGTGATTGATATGTTTTCTGGAGTCGGTCCTTTTGCTATACAAATTGCTCGAAAGGTTGATTGTAAAGTATATGCTATTGATCTGAATCCTGATGCTTATAATTATCTTGTTAAAAATATTGAGTTGAATAAGGTTGGTGATAAAGTAACACCGATTCATGGTGATGCCCGTGTTGTTATTCAGGAGATGTTGCGTAATGTTGCTGATAGAGTGATAATGAATCATCCTTCTCAGTCTCATGAATTTTTGTCTTCAGCATGTATGGCTTTAAAAGCTAATGGTGTGATTCATTTCTATAGTTTTCAGAGTGAGCCTGATCCTGTGGAGAAGGCTATGAAGTTATTTAATAGTAGTATTGATGAATCGAATTGTAAGGTTAAAAAAATAATGTATTCACGTAAGGTTAAGTCGACTGCTCCTCATGAGTATTTAGTTGTGTTGGATGTTGAGGTTGCAAGGATTACTTAATGGGTAAGAATTTTTCTTCTGCGCCGTTTTTTGTTATTATGACTAAGTCTATGCCATCACCTGATAATACGTCTCTCTCACATGCTAATTTTACACTTTTATAGGCTAAGTTTTCTGCCTCCTCTTTTGTCATGCTTTCTTTGTATGATCCTTCGATAACGCTGATTGCTAATTCTGCACCTGTTCCAAGTGTTGCGTATTTATCTTCTATGAGGGATCCTAGTGGGTCTAGGACGTATATGTGAGGTCCTGTGGAGTCTATACCACCTACTATGATAGATGTGTAATAGGGGAATAATTTATTACTGTAAAGTATGTTAGAGAGTAATTTTGCTGCTGCTTTTGTACTCGGTTCTCTTTTGTTTGTCAGTTCATATATTTTTAGCTCTGCGCTTAATGTTCTTGATATGGCTTGCATGTCTGCTATTATGCCTGCAACTCCAATGTAGATCTTGTTAGTTATTTTGAAAAGTTTTTTTCCTCCTCTGCTCATTAAACTTGGACCTAGTGTTACACGTTTTTCTGCAGCAATCACAACACCATCGTTAAATGTTAAGCCAACTACTGTAGCGCCTGTGATCTCTTCTTGCTGAGCCATGTTAACATCGGATTTATAAAATGTTTGAGAATATATAAACTTCTCTGTTCTATATTATTTGCGAGGTAAAAAATTGTGAACCCATTCGAACAAATGCCTGTAATACCTGAACCAGATGAGCTGATTGAAGTTGCATTAAGTAGGGCAAATCGAGTCTCAATTCAGCGAATCAGAGATCGTGATCTTTATGTAAGAAGGTTATTAGTTAAAAAGCTTATAACTAGTTATGATTACGTAGAGAATAAGTTAAAAATCATTAAGGATTGGTACAGAAATCTCGATAATGTTAGTACTTTTTATGACGAGCTATTAGATGTTATAATTGGAAAAGAGGAGTTTAGAAATTCTATTGAGAGGGTTATTGGTATATTGCCTACTATAAAGAAATTACGTAAAACATACGTGAGTAAGATTAAAAGGTCACAGAATCCTAGAAGGGATTGGCGTGAGGGTATTGGAAGATTATCATCAATAATAAGGAGAAGAAGGGGAGTGTTCAGGATATTATCCGATGCCCGTATTAAATTATCATCACTTCCATCGATAGACAATAATTATCCTTTAGTGGTGATTGGTGGTCCCCCGAATGTTGGAAAATCTAGTCTTGTGAACGCAATATCGACTGCAAGGACAAAAGTAGCATCATATCCTTTTACTACAAGACAGATTGCAGTTGGTCATATAAAGACTGATTCGAAAATAATACAAGTAATGGATACGCCAGGGTTACTTGATAGACCATTAAATGAAAGGAATCCAATTGAACTTCAGGCAATAACAGCTTTAAAGCACGCTACTACGCTGATAATATTTATGTTGGACCCGAGTGAAACTTGTGGTTATCCTATAGATTATCAATTAGATGTATTGGAGAGTGTTAGGGAAATATTTAGAACTGATTTTATGATAGTATTGAATAAGATTGACATATGCAATAATGATAAGATTAACTATGCAAAAGAGCAGTTAAAGATGCGAAAATATGTGAGCCCTCTAGAAATTTCTGTTAAGTTAGGAATAAATATTGATAAATTAAGAGAGTTAATAATTAAAAAGTTCTAAATCTTAATTTCCTGTAAATCCTATGCCTTTAACTTCTATTATAGATGGTTTATTTAATTCTCCCTGAACTTTAAATTCGCCACCTAAGATTTGTTTTGTGATATAGATGCACGTGTATGCATGCAAGCTGAAACTGCTAACTTTAATTTTGGAAGTACCGTTTGCTAATGCCATCCATGGTATTAATTGATCGCTCATGTGCACATCCACTGTTGCATTGCTTTTTATTTCATTTATAAGTTTTAGAGCTGCTTCTTCACCAACTTTTTCTGCAGGCTTACCCTTTTCTCCTAACGCATCACTACCTATTATCACATTTTTATCAGTTTCGGCTAATAATACTATGAATGTTCCTGGACTTAGTACATTATCAACTTCAGGTCCAGAATGTATGATGTTAATATTAATGTTTATATTTCCTAAATACTCACGTAGAATTTTTTCTGCTGATCGTGCTTGACGTTCTGCAATATGGGATGGTAGGCGCGCAGAAAGAGAGATGCCTTTGATTTGTTTAATGTTTCCTTGTTCTATTAATTCTATTGGTTTGAGTTGTGAGACAGGATAAACTGTTATGTTAACGATTCCTCCACCTTTAGGATAAAAACCATGTCTTATGATTCTTATCTCTGCTTTTAAACCCATTCTAGATAGTAGAGGGAGTAAAACTTTCTCGATGTATGTTATTGGTGGAGACCATGGTACTGCAGTTCCACCTTTTAGTGTAACGTTAATTGGTGCTTTAGTAAATGCTAAAACTGGTAGTAATGCTTGGAGTACAAGACTTACAGACCCAGCTGTGCCCACATCAAAAGTAAAATTGCCTGATGATATGTCTCCTGGTATAAATTTAATTTTTGTAGAGCCCACTTCTAATCCTTCTACACGTGCATTGACTAGAGATGCTACAGCCTTAACTGCAGTAAGATGTTGTGGTCTTAACCCTGGAGGATCACGTTTCATTCTTATGTTAATTATTTCGATAGGTTTCTTTGCTAATGCCGCTAACCCGACTGCTACTCTTAGTATTTGTCCTCCGCCTTCTCCAAACGATCCGTCGATGAGTATCATTGTTAATCATTCTTAGTTATATTTTTCTGATTCTTATACTATCCCCTATATTAAGCTTAAGAAAGGATGCTGCATTGCCTTGATTTATTGCCAGTTCTAGATGATCAAAACTGTTTACAACTAATAATAACGAGTTTCGTTCTGAATATCCATAACTTTCTAATAATGATACTTTATATTCATGGTTACCAATCCTAACTGAAAACTTGTCACCAATTTGCCACCCTAATTTGGAGAGAAAGTTCATATCAATATCGAGCGTTACATTACCAAACATGTCAACATATAGCACATGCGTCTCAACATGATCATCGTGTATCCGAGGTTTAGGTAGTTCATTCTTTATATATCTAGTTGTTTCAGGACCTATTTCAATAGGGTTCACACCCAATGATAAATAAGCGGCTACTGGAGCAAAAATGTCTCTACCATGGAATGTTCTCGATATTTGTGGGCGCATGTAAAGTTTATTGGTAATTCTATGAACTGATAATATACCATCCTTATTAGCGGCAGGATAAAGTAGGCCATTATCGGGCCCTACATAAAATCCACGTTTAGTCCTGAAAATTAGCTCACTTCTACTTGTCCCTACACCAGGATCTACAACTCCAACTAATATTGAATTCTCTGGTAAAAATTTAGAAACTGAACAGAGCAAGAATGCTCCTACAGTTATATTATGTGCGGGAACACTATGTGTTATATCAATAATCTTTGCCTCAGGATTTATAGAATATATCACGGCCTTCATTTCACTAACGTATGGACTATCAACTCCAAAATCCGTAAGAAGCGCAATGATTTTCGAGCCCACGCTATTTTAAAACATATTAAAACTTAAAAACTTGCTTATGAAAGATTATTACTGGAAAGTAATATTTTTGCTTATTTTTTAGCGTAAAGCCAGCATGCTGTGTAGTGGTTTGGTTCTACCTCTATGAGTGGTGGTTCCTCTCTCCTACAAATATCCATCACGAAAGGACACCTCGGATGAAAACGACAACCAGGCGGTATGAATGCTGCGCTTGGTATTTCACCTTTTATTGGAACATCTCGCATTTTTACTCGATTTGCTGGTTCTGGTTCTGGTACTGCAGAAATTAGTGCCTGAGTATATGGATGTAATGGGTTTTCTATAATTCTCGAAGATGGTCCTGTTTCAACTATTTTTCCAAGGTACATTACAGAAATTCTATCTGATATGTAACGTGCTACAGCTAAATCGTGTGTGATGAATAAATAGGTTAACCCGTATTTCTCTTTAAGGTTTAGCATGAGCTCTAATATTTCAGCCCTTATTGATACATCAAGCATTGATACTGGTTCATCAGCTACGATAAATTTAGGTCGAAGTATTAACGCTCTAGCTATTGCTACTCTTTGTCTTTGTCCACCGCTTAATTGATGAGGATATCGCCATAAAAATTCATCAGGTGGAGTTAACTTGACTTCTTCTAAAGCTTTTGCAGCAAGCTCCTCTCTTTCCTTTGGATTGTCTAACCCTAGAGCATTACTATGAACTATGAGAGGCTCTTGAAGTATATCCGATATTGTGAATCTTGGATTAAGTGATGCGTACGGGTCTTGAAATATGATCTGCGCCTCCCTCCTAAATTTTTTAAGCTCTTCTTTAGATAAGTGAGTTATATCTCTTCCTTCAAACTTAATAGTTCCTTCTGTTGGCTCTATTAATTTTACTAGCAATCGTCCGGTAGTAGTTTTTCCACACCCAGATTCTCCAACTAATGAAAAAGTCTCTCCCTTTTCAATACTAAATGTTATATCGTCTACCGCTCTTACATATCTTTGAGGTTCACCCGTTAGCATTGCTATTAACCCTCTTCTTAATGGAAACCATTTTTTAAGATTCTTAACTTCAATTGTGGCTGTTATGGATTTTAATTCTGTCATAATTAACCTCCTCTATTTACCTTCATAAAGCCAGCATGCTGTGTAGTGGTTTGGTTCTACCTCTATGAGTGGTGGTTCCTCTCTCCTACAAATATCCATCACGAAAGGACACCTCGGATGAAAACGACAACCAGGCGGTGGAGTTCTCAAGTCAGGAGGAACTCCAGGAATAAACTCAAGTTTTCTAATCTCTCCTCTGAGTTTGGGTATACTTCCTAATAGCTTTTTAGTATAAGGATGTAAGGGATTATAGAAGATATTTTCTGACTTCCCTATTTCAACTATTTTACCAGCATACATCACAGCAGTTTTATGTGCTACTTCTGCTATAAGACTTAAATCATGCGTGATAAAAATTAATGAAAGATTTAATTTGGTTTGTAATTCTTTTAATAGATTCATAATTTGTGCTTGTATGACAACATCTAATGCTGTTGTAGGTTCATCAGCAATTAGTAATGGTGGGTTTAATGTCAAAGCCATAGCAATAGCTACTCTTTGTTTCATACCTCCACTGAGTTCATGTGGATATCTCTTTATTATCTCTGGATTCAATCCTACTAATTTTAATTTTTCTTCTGCTATACTAATGGCCTCAGTTTTGCTCATTCCTTGATGGTAAATTAACGGTTCTATCAATTGATACCCTATAGTATAAACTGGATTTAATGAATTCATTGAACCTTGAAATACCATTGCAATACCTTTCCACCGTACTTTTTTATTTAGTTCACTCTCATCCATTTTAGTTATATCTGTGTTTTGGAAGATAATTGCTCCATCAACAATCTTTCCTGGTGGTGGTACAAGGCGTATTATTGATTGAGCTAGTGTGCTTTTTCCACATCCTGATTCTCCAGCAATGCCTAATGCTTCACCTTTTTCTACAGAAAAACTCACATTATCTACTGCCTTGTTAATACCTTTTGTCGTATAATAATATGTTTTTAAATTTTTTACTTCTAGCAAAGCCATTTCTATAACCTCCTTAATCTTGGGTTTAATATTTCATCTATCGCATGACCAATAAATACAAAACTTAATGATATTAATGCTATTAAAAGTCCTGGTGGAACCCACCACCACCACATATTACCACCTATTGCGTTATATATCTCGGCATCGTGTAGTATTGAACCCCATGTTGGAAGTGTTGGATCACCAAGACCTAAAAAGCTAAGACTGGCTTCGGTAAGTATTGCGTCAGGTACCCCTAATGCAAGGTTTGCAAATGCATATGGTGTTAGATGAGGTGTTATATGTCTCATTATGATTCTTGTGCTACCGGCTCCTACGGCTTTTGCTGCTTCAACAAATTGTACTTCTTTGAGTTGTAATGCAACACTTCTACCAACTCTTGCTATTCCCATCCATCCAAAAGCAGCAATAAAGAATACGATATTCCATATACTAGGTCTAAAAACTATAGCTATTGCAATTAAAATCGGTAATTTTGGAATCGCTATAAGCACATCTACGATTCTCATCATAATCTCATCAATTTTTCCACCAAAATATCCGCTTACAACACCATAAATAATACCTATACCTACACTTATAAGCGAAGTTAATATTCCAATCATTAGAGCTATAGGTACGCCCCATATTATTCCCATAAATAAATCTCTGTGCAAAGTATCTGTACCAAGAAGTCCATAGGACTTGCCACCTATTAATAGATTCATACTTTCAACCTTAAAATTAGGATCAATCACTAAACCTGATACTCCTGATGCTAAATCTAGAAAAGTAACTATTATTTTATATTTACCTTTAAGTACTGGTGCATTGCTTTCGCCTATATGATTTTGCTCTCCCATAATAACTGTTGACGCTATAAGATTTTCGCTTCTTATTGTTTTATTGAAGTGCTTTTGAAGCCATATTGATAAAACTTGATTTATATTTAGATCATTAAGTATGTAGAGTTTGAGCGTAGCTGTTTGTATAGTTTTGGTGGCATTTATTTGCGGAAAACTTTTTTGCTCAGCGATAGGTATGATAAGACCATCCGGTCGCACGATATAAATTGAATACAACTGTACACCCATATTCATAGAATAACTAAAAGTAACACTGAAAACTGTCGATGCAGGATCTGGATAATCATCAAATGGATAATCAAACTCTAATGATGCATTAACTGCAGGAAGAGAAATTTCTCCTCCACCAGAAGCATAACGCCATGTAGCATTTAGGATACTAAAGCTTGTTATATTTTCAGGGTAAGGTAAGTTTTTACCAATCAGTGAACTTGCCCAAACTGGAGGAACTCCTTGAGGATTATTTTGCCAATATTCAGTAAGTCTCCAATAATATGGATTCACAGGTGCTATCACAGGTGAAAAAACAGCTATTAAAATGAAAATAGAAAGCAATAAAAGTCCCAACATACCTATTTTATGCTTCTTATATTCATACCAAAAATCTCTTAATCTTTCCATTAACAATGTACGTTTTTTCGGTACTAATACTGTTTTTGATGAACCGCTCATTTCTATCTAACCCACTTTAACTCTAGGATCAAAGATACCATATAATAAATCTGCTATAAAATTAGCAAGCACTAAAAGTATGGTACTAATATAAAATAAAGCCATTACAACTGGTATATCACCATTCAATATGGCATTCCAATACAAAGTTCCCATACCATTCCAATTAAACACTGCCTCTGTAATTATAGCACCACCAAAAGTACCAGCTAATGCTAAAGCAATTAAAGTTATAATGGGAGGCGCGGCATTCTTAAGCGCATGCCCATATAGAATTCTTCGATCAGGTAATCCTTTAGCTTTCGCAGTGATTATGTAATCCTCTGTGAAAATGTTAATGAGAAGATTACGGGTTTGTAACGCCCAACCACCATAACTGACTAATACAAGAGCAGATACAGGGAGTATCAAATGCCATAATAAATCTAACGTATATAAAAATGGATTAGTCGGGGCTGGTTGAGAAGTCGTACCACCGGTTGGAAATCCAAATCCAGTATAGTATTTGAGAAGATAACCGAAAACATATATAAGCAACATGCCAACCCACCAAGATGCAAAACTCCAACCTATAAGACCAGATATAATAACACTTTTATCTGAAAGACTCCCTGGCTTCATTGCTACTCTAGTGCCTAACAACACACCTATGATAACAGTCATTATAGTTGCGGTACCAAAAAGTATAAGCGTATTAGGTAATCGCTGCAATATTAGTGTAGTTATATCATTCGTATCACCCTCTTGATACCACGATATACCAAAATTAAACGTAAGAACACGCCAACTAAAATCTATTAATCTCTCCCAAATCGGTTTATCAAGACCTAACGCCTGAATCCTAAGAGTAGCATTACCTTCTATCCATTTAGATATGAGATTAGGATCACACCCACCATGTTTACATCCAGAAGTTATTGCCGCTGCAGTTTGTTGTCTAACCTGAGTTATCACCTGATTCACAAAAACAACATCAAAAAGTAAAAACGTTATAGCAACTACAGCAAGAATAACAATTACTGAATTTATTGATCTTAAAACGATATACCTTTTATAACCCATGCTTCTCTTGTTATCTTATATTTAACATCTATAAAAACGTTTTCATAACACAAAAATAGTAATCATAAGACTAATGACAATAACAGTTAAAACCAAATCAAATCATAAAAAATAAAATTTATGTTTATTTTTATCGTCTTCTTAACACGATTATAGCTGCTAGAGCTACAATTAGTACAACAATAGCCCCACCTATTACTGCTAGATTTGGTCCGGCTGCAGGTGTAGGTATAGGACTGGGCGTAGTAGTTGTTGTCGTAGTTGTCGTGGTTGTCATAGTTGTCGTGGTTGTCGTAGTTATTGGTGGTGTTGGTGTAGTTGTTGTCGTGGTTGGTGAGCCAGAAACTAATGAGAATGAAGCAGATGCTGTTACAGGAACACCATATTGGGCACTAAGTACATAAACTTTCACCAAATATGTGCCAGGTGATAATTTTGCAAGGTCAGATGGACTCAAAGTTACTGTAAATCCAGTTGCAGATGGTGTTGCAGTTCCATTTAATACCGGAACATTTGTACTGGAATATACATAGTAATACACAGTAGCATCAGTATAAACCTTTCCTTCAACAGTAACTGGTATATTTATTGTAAGTGGAATACCGCTAAATGCTATAGGTGGAACTTTAACGCTTACTTCTGGTTTAAGTATCGTAGCCCATTGACTCCATCTATCCGGACCATATGGATAGTTTTCAAATGCAACAGCATGTATGTAGTTTGAGGCAGTATTATACTCTACAAGCTTAAATGGACCATCACCTATGAGTGCATGATTATACGTATTTATAAAATTAATTGCTCTTTGATAATAAGCACCAACATCTGATGAGGATATGTATCCAGATAAAGCCTTTGGCACAAAATTACTTTTCATCATGTCTGTTAATGCCTGCTTTATCAGTGCAGCATCACTTGAAGTTATAAGATTTAACCATTCCACTCCAGCAGCATCAGCATCAGTTTGTGAGAACCTAGCCTTATTATAATCAACTACAACTTTCTCCATTGCTGCATATAAGTACCATGGCGCAGCTGGGAAGAAATCATAGAAATCAAGAATCATCGATGGATCTGGATACCAATAATTACCATAAACTGCTATAGAAGTACTATTTATAATTTTTATACCCTTAATTAATGGAATCATATAACCTACTACTGATGTATAGTATGAATCAGATGGTGTCGTCCCACTAGCCCATTGGAAGAACATGTAGAGTTGATATATGACATCATTCATTGTTATTGGTGATCCATCATGCCATCCGCCTCTAAAATCAAAATTATAGACAATCTGAACTTTTGCTTTTACATTACTGCCAACTGTTTGCCATGACTTAGTTGTCGTGTTCCATTTGATTGCATCTGAAGGAACTGGAATTGTAGGCTCAGAAGGATTAGATTGGATTGTGTACGATTTTACCCTCCAAGGTTCAAATATGCCTGTGTGTGGGTCCGGCCAATCTCCAGGGTCATAAAGTGTCCATCTAACTATTACTGAGTAAACATCCTGGAATCCACCTATTTGGTTCATCGCTCCTTGGAAGAGATACTTTGTTCCAGCTCTTAATACTGTAGAATTACCATAATGCGCATTCATAAACGTCCATCTATTAGGTAAACCAGAACCGAAATCCATTACTGCACCTTCTAAACCTTTGTGTATTGCATAATATTCTATTCCAGAACCTATGAAAACTCTAACAGATTCTTCTAAGCCGAGCAAATTCTCTTTAATGAATAATTTATTTCTCTGTTCTAATGATGTGAAGTTACCAGATAGAAGTTCGTTTCCTATTTTATCAAGCGTAGCATTCGCATAATTCCACCAGCCTGATACTTGATATCCAGGCATGTAACCGTAGAAAGGTGCATACATTTGTACTGGGTTTACGTCACTGTATTTAGTGAATGCTGATGCGCCCCAACCTTCAGTATAGATGTGCCATCCTAACTCTTTAGGATCACTGCCATAAACTAAGGCAAATGCTTTGAACAGATCACCATAAATTGGTTCTACGTTTAGACCAAATTTTGTTAACTCATTTTGGAACCAGATACCAAAATTATATCTGACTGGGTCATCAGTTCTAATGAAGAACTTTACTGTTATAGGTTGTCCATTATAATACCATTTGCCTCCTTGTTGGACTGCTCCATGTGCTATTAAGACAGAACTCATTATTTTGAAAGCATATGCTTCATCGAAATGGATGTTTAATGAGTCTATGTAAGGTGCTATGTAAATGTAGTCTGGACTTGATGCTTCCACTGATGTAACCATTGGTAAGCCTCCACCTGATAATATACCTTGAACGAAGTAGTTTCTATCTATTAAGAAGTTCGTTGCATATCTGAATTCTTTATATTCGAATGGGTTAAATACTCCTGTGACGCTCATCGGTACTGGGTTATAAAGGAAGCTGTAATATCCACCGTTTGGGTTGGGTAGAAGTTGTACGTTTGGATTATTTTGATATTGTAGAACGAGGTTTGGTAGTAGTCTGAAACCGTGAAAGTATATGTCTCCGCTTGCTACTTTTGTTAATGCCAGTGAATCATCGCGTATTCCTGTAAGTATATACTCACGTGAAACGGGTCCTGTTTGTGTTTGTGCTAATGTTCTCGGTATTGCTGATGCAATTACCGCAGCTATTAATATTGTCATTAATACTGTCATTAGCGTTTTTTTAATTAAAGATTCAGTTATTTTCATTGTGAAAACCTCAACTATTAATATAGTGTTAGTAACTTAAATATTTTTCGTAAAACTTGCGTTGTTGCATAATTTTGATGTGCTTTTTGTGTTGAGAATTCTTGTGGATTAATAGTTTGATGATGTTTTCTCACAGTTTTGATGAACATTCTTAACTGTTCACATCAAGTCGCATCACAAAAGTATCATTAGGTATGAGGAAACACATTAAACGTATCATAAAACCACGCACAAATTATGCAACAAAGCAGTAAAACTAAAATGAATATTGATCAATTTTTATTAATATTGGATTTAATTATTATATTTTGTTGATTCTATTATTATATTTATATAACTTTTTATCGTTATTATGATTCCTGCTAGGAGTAGTATTGAGCCTGGTAAGCTGAATATTAGCCATGGTTTTTGGTACGCTAGTGTTATGTAATTATATTTTATTGTGTATGTGTTGTTTATTATTAATATTTTTGGTGATCCTTTGAGTGTTAATGTTTTTGTGTTATTTAGTATTATTTGTGTTGTGTTTTCTTGGTTTTTGTATTGGATTATTAGTGTAATGTTTAGTGGTTTGGTGTTATTTGTTGTTAATGTTATTGTTGAGTTTAATGATATATAGTT
>JBMFIF010000006.1:0-46378 GCA_049976445.1 Thermoprotei archaeon
GGTATTTGTTGCCATTATTAGATCGTAGGATCGTGCGCATGGTTTGCATAAACTTTGTAATACTGTCCTGCACTAAAAAGTTTTGAACTACTGTTCAGGGCGGGGAGGAGGTCAGTTAGCGACATGATTCCATTTGACACTCTCCAGGCTGAAAACGGGGGATTCTTACTTCTAGGGTGTTCATTGGTTGGTTGTTCATAGCCCTTCTAGGCTCCCACCCCATCCTATTCCACTTTAGAAGCAAGGAATGTGCCACCACCTCGTTACATGTGGGGCTTGGGATTATAGTGCTGGAACCTCCCTCACCCGCTTCAATTAGAGCTTTATTCCAGCTTTAGACGTCCAGACCACATGTGGGCAGGCTCGCAAGGAGGAATAGGAAATGAAGAGATATAAGTTTAATGGCGATTCATCTCATGGTTTAAACCATGAATTTTCTCGCCGAGTTTTTATGTAGAAGACTGCTCTTTGATTTCGCATTTCATTTTTATTATTAGACTAGCTCACTTTTAATTAGGAAATTAATAATTTTAGAGACAGTAAGTATGTTAATATGAAAATATCGCTAAAGAATTTTATGTGTGTACTCCATCTAGCAAAGTCATCAGTTATTATGAACTGCTTTTTTACATAATTTTTGTCTCTTTTTCTTCATAAAGTGGTGATGAATTTTTCATCGTTGAGCTTATTTATTAACATTTTTCAAACTATAACAGAACATACATAATTATGCAACAAAGCAGTATGAACCATAAATTTATATAATTGGTTTTTAAGTATTTCTTGAAATAGGTATGAGATTAAAGGATATAATAAACTCTGCGAGGAATATTTTATCAGTTACTGTAAAGCCTACTTGGGATGAGTTTAGTCTTTTATTTAAGATCGTTTTAGTTGGGCTAGTAGTTGTTGGTATGTATTCTTTTGCGATACAGTTAACTGCATTAGCGTTTGTAAATTTCAGACTTTATTCTTCACCATATGTTATATGGGGTTTAATGGGATTTGTTATCGTGATATATTTCATTGTGTATTACAAAGGTAGAAAATCTGGATGGTGGTAGTAAGTGCCAAATGAACATAAACAAGAGGACAATAAGAGTCAAACAACTCAGGAGACTAAACCTACGAGTCCTACTAGATTGTTTGCAATAAAGGTATCGACAGGTCAAGAATTGGGGACGGCTTTCACAGCAGACCTTAGATATTCAAAATCTCAAGATTTGCAATCAAGTAGTATTGTATCAGTATTAGTACTAAAAGAAATTCGTTCGTATATATTTGTTGAAGCTAGTAATTCGTTTGATGCTGGCAGGATGTTTTATGGATTGCGGCATGTGAAAGCAGGCGCACCAACACTTATACCTTATCAAGAGATAGAGACGCTCTTGCAAACAAAGATTGCTGCAAGTTCTATAGAACCAAATTATATAGTGGAGATCATTGCAGGACCGTTTAAAGGAATGAAAGCTAAAGTTGTTGGTGTTGACAAAGCAAAAAATGAGGTAACTGTGACGCTTATAGAGAAGGATGTTTCGTTTGCATTTCCTCTTACTATGTCTGCTGAATCCGTTAAAATAATAAGTAAGGGTAAATAATCATAAAGAGGTTAGAGAGTATGCCAAATGAAAAGACTTTGAAATTCATAATAGATGGTGGAAAAGCCACAGGTGGTCCACCAATAGGACCGGCCTTAGGACCTTTAGGAGTTAATGTGATGGATGTGGTGAATACAATAAATAGTTTAACAAAGGAATTTGCAGGAATGAAAGTTCCAGTTGAAGTAACCGTAAATTTAGATACAAAGGAGTTTAAAGTATCAGTGGGAATACCCACGACTGCAGCATTGTTGCTAAAAGAGCTTAAAGCAGAGAAAGGAGCAGAATCGCCAGCAAAAAGCATTGGAAACTTATCGATAGAACAAGTAATCAAGATTGCAAAAATAAAAATGCCTGACATGCTCTCAAAACACTTAAAATCTGCAACTAAAGAAGTATTAGGGACATGTTTAAGTCTTGGCATTAAGGTAGAAAATCAAGATCCTAGAGAAGTTATTAAACTGGTTGATGCTGGTAAATTTGACGATTTAATAAAAAAATATGAGGCTGGTGAGAGTTAATGTCTTTTGTAAAGAATGAAACATTAATAAAAAATATCAAAGATATGAACAACAAGCTCATAAAAAGAAATTTTAAGCAATCTATAGAATTAATCGTTAATCTAAGAGACGTTGACCTAAAAAAGCCAGAAAACAGAATTAGGGAAACAATCCTTTTACCACATGAAATACCTGATAGAAAAGTAAAAGTATTTGTTGTAGCTGAACGTGACATGGCTATAAAAGCACGTGAAGCAGGAGCAGATTTAGTACTAGGAAAAGCCGAGTTAGAGCAATTATCGGGGAACAAAAAAGAACTTAAAAAGATAGCACGTGAATATGATTTCTTCCTAGCACAACCCGACTTAATGCCAACCATTGGTAGAATATTAGGACCATACCTTGGACCAAGAGGAAAAGCTCCGGAAGTCCTTCTACCGAATGCTAATATAACCGAAATAATATCACGACTAAGAAAAAGCATACGCATAAGACTAAAAGACCAACCAGTCATAGGAACAGTCGTTGGTAAAGAGGGAATGTCACATGAACAAATCGCAGAAAACATCAAAGCAGTATTAGCAACACTAGAAAAAAAGTTTAAATTCCCACAAAACTTCAGATCAATCTATATAAAAGGAACTATGAGTGAACCGATAAAAATTGATATTAAAGAATTCGAAAGAAGGTGATGAAATATGTCATCAGCAGTAGTATTAACAACAGTCAAAGCCCGAGAGAAAAAAGCTAAAATAATCGATGAAATAAAAGAATATATTAAAAAATACAATGTAATAGGAATAGGCGATCTAACAAACATAGGCTCTTATGAAATCCAACTTTTACGTTCAAAACTAAGAAAAAAAGCGCTAATGAAAGTAACAAAAAACACGCTATTCAGTATCGCATTTAAACAAATAAAATCGCAAGAAGAGTACGAAAAAATAAAATCGTTCCTCCAAGGTCAGAACATCTTTATATTTACAGACATGAACCCATTTGAGCTAAGCATATTCCTAGAAAGAAACATGGTTCCAAGTGAAGCTAAACCAGGTGATATCGCACCAAATGATATAATAATACCAGCAGGGAATACTGGATTCACACCAGGACCAATACTGAGCAAATTCGGAAAACTAAAAATACCAACAAAAATCGAAGAAGGAGCCATAATAGTGACCAAAGATACCGTAGTAGTAAAACGTGGTGAACAAATTAGTAGCGATGTGATAGAGATACTAAACAAACTAGGAATAAAACCAATGCTAAAAGGCTTAACATTAAAAGCAGTATACTTTGACGGATACGTTATAACAAAAGAACAACTAAAACTCGATATAGAAAACACTAAGAAACAAATACAAGAAGGATACATTGCAGCACTCAACTTAGCTATAAATAGTGCATACCCAACGCATGAAACGATAACAGTACTCATCAACATAGCTCATACAAATGCGCTCAATCTGGCGATAAACGCAACAATACTTACCAAAGAAACAATACCACTACTGATAGCAATTGCTAATGCAAAAGCTAACACTCTCTCAAAACTAATACCAAGCTCATAGAAATAACATTTCTCTGTTAACATTTTTTGTCTTAAATTAATGCGAAGAATTTAAATTTAAGTACATTTTGAAAATATGTAGTTAGGGGGTGAATGCTATCGAATACATATATGCAAGCCTCTTGCTACATTCAGCTAAAAAAGAGATTAACGAAGAAAACTTAAAGAATGTGTTACAAGCCGCCGGTGCAAATATTGATGAGGTGAGAATAAAGGCTGTAGTAAGCGCCTTAAAAGAAGTAAACATTGATGAAGCTATAAAGGCTGCGGCACCAGTATATGCTGCACCAGCAGCAGCATCAGCGGCACCTGCAGCAGCCGAAACTGGAGCAAAAGAAGAGAAGAAAGCTGAGAAGAAGGAAGAGAAGAAAGAGGAGGTTTCTGAGGAGGCTATGGCCCAGGGATTGGAAGCACTCTTTGGATAAAGAATAGAATAGTAACATCTAAAGAAATACACGATAGTTATTTATTAATCTTTATTTACTTATATCGATTAAGTAAGTTAGTTGTTAATATAGAAGGTGCAATGTATGGAATTTAGCGTAGAAGAATACGAGATACCGTTTTTTAAAGAAATGGGTTTTGTTAGGAAAAAGTGTCCATCGTGCGGAGCATATTTTTGGACATTAAATAAAAATCGTAAAACATGTGGTGAAGCTCCATGTGATCCGTATACTTTTATAGGTAAGAAAAACTTTTCAAAAACCTATAATCTCAAAGAGATGCGCAATGCATTCTTAAAATTTTTTGAATCGTATGATCATAAAATCATTAAACCATACCCTGTAGTTGCAAGGTGGCGTGATGATCTTTATTTAACAATAGCTAGTATAGCAGTTTTTCAACCGTTTGTAACTAACGGTAGTGTTCCTCCACCAGCTAATCCACTCGTAATATCACAACCATGCATTAGATTACTCGATCTGGATCATGTAGGACCAACTGCTGGTAGGCATCTCTCAATATTTGAAATGGGAGGACATCATGCATTCAATTATCCTAATAAGAAAATATATTGGAAAGATGAAACTGTAAGATTCTTTCACCAATTTGCTACTGAAATACTCGGGATAGATCCGATAGAAATCACATACAAAGAAGGTGTTTGGGAGGGGGGTGGAAATGCAGGCCCAGATTTTGAAGTTATTTACAGAGGACTTGAAATAGCAACGCTTGTTTTTATGCAATATAAAGTAACAGAGGATGGTCAATATATTGAAATTCCACTAAAAGTCGTTGATACTGGTTATGGTATAGAACGTTTCACATGGATGTCTCAAGGAACACCAAGCGCTTTTCATAGCATATATGAGGATCTTCTTTCCAAATTACTCTCAAAGGCTAACATCAGTGTAGACATGAACCTATTACAAGAACATGCGAGAAACTCAGCATTATTACTGGGAAATAAGTATAGTCCGAAAGATGTAAAAATTATTATAGCAAAAGGATTAGGTTTAAACGTAGAAGAAACTATTAGTATATTAACAAAAATCGAATCGATATACGCAATTCTTGATCACTCAAAAGCATTATTATTCATGCTCTCAGACGGACTCGTACCATCTAATAGCGGAGAAGGATATCTAGGAAGATTACTCGCAAGAAAAATATTAAGACACATCAGGTATCTAAACCTTGACATAACTTTAAAAGAATTACTTTTATGGCAAATGGATTATTGGAAATCACAATTTCCAAATGTTACTAAAAACAGAGACAAAGTACTTGAAATGTCTGAAATTGAAGAAAACAAATACGAAGAATCAATCTCAAAAGGTATTACCGAAGTAATAAAAACAATAAAAGAAATAAAAAAGGCTAACAGTTCATTAGAACTAGATAAATTAATAGAATTATACGATTCTCATGGAATACATCCAGACTTAGTCTCAGAAATAGCAAAAAAAGAAGGTATAGCAGTTGAAACACCAAACAACTTTTATTCAATAATTTCCTCAAAACATCTCAAACCTGCGCCAAAAATTGTGCGAGAACCAGATGTAAATAAATTCCCTGTAACAAGAACATTATACTACGAAGATCAATACCTACGCAGCTTTAAAGCAAAAATAATAGGCATTGTTAATAATGGACTTATTTTTGATCAAACAGCATTCTATCCTGAAGGTGGAGGCCAAATCTCCGACACAGGTATTATTAAAATAGGTAATGAACAAATAAAAATAGTAAATGTTCAAAAATATGGTCATGGAGTAATAGTACATTATACTGACAGAAAAGAAATCGATAAAAATCTAATTAATCAAACGATTGAAGGAGTAATTGATTGGGATCGTAGGCTAGCATTAATGCGCCATCATACATCAGTTCACATTATAATAGCTTCAGCAAGAAAAATATTAGGAGACCATGTTTGGCAGGCAGGCTCTTATGTTTCACCAGAATATGCTAGACTAGATATAACACACTATAAAAGAATAACAAAAGAAGAAGTAGAAAAAATAGAACAGCTAGCAAACAATATAGTACTTTCTAACATAAAAGTAACATCAAAATTCATTGACCGGCAAAAAGCCGAAAAGAAATACGGTTTCACACTATACCAGGGTGGAGTTTTACCAGGTAGCACAATAAGAGTAGTAAGTATAGGAAACTTTGATCATGAAGCAGATGGAGGAACACACGTCAAAAGAACCGGCGAACTAGGATTAATAAAGATCATTAAAGTAGATAAAATTCAAGATGGTGTCGAACGATTAATTTTCGTAGCCGGTAAAGAAGCATTAAACAAATTCCAAGAACTCGAAAACATAATCAGAAATATATCATCACAACTAGAGACTAGTGAAGACAAAGTATTAGAAGGTATAACAAAAATAATAAACGAATTAAAGAATAATAGGTCAGAAATAGATCGATTGCGGTCAATATATGCAGAAACTATTACCAATAACTTATTAAATAATGCAGAGACCATAGGTAGAATAAAATTTGTCAGTTTCATAAACCAAAAATTATCAACTGACGATATAATATCAATAGGTAATGAGATCATAAAAAAAGACATTAATACTGTTGCAGTATTAATAACTGGGGTTCAAAAAATAAGCGCAGTAGTTGTGGCAGGAAAAAATGCAATAAACTTAGGCATTAATGCTGGAGAACTAGCAAAACTCATTGGAAAACATATTAAAGGAGGCGGAGGAGGAAAAGCAGAACTAGGCCAAGCAGGTGGAACAGAATTTAAAAACGTTAATCAAGCTTTAGAGAACGTTAGAGAGGTGTTAAGAAAATATGCCTGAAAAATACGACTTTCAAACAATAGAAGAAAAATGGTTAAAAAATTGGGAAAAAGATAAAATATTCGAAGCAGAACCTGACAGCAGAAAAAAATTCTTAATAACATTCCCATTTCCCTACATGAGCGGCCCATTACATGCCGGGCATCTATACACATCAATAAGAGCTGATACGTATGCTAGATACAAACGAATGAGAGGATATAATGTATTATATCCATGGGCATGGCATTGGACAGGAGAACCTATAACTGGTATGGTGAAAAGAATTATAGCAAAAGATCCAGCAATGATTCACGTAATACTTGATATTGATAAAGTACCCCCTGATGAAATACAGAAATTCACAGACCCTATCTACGTTGCACGTTATTATACAGAGAGAGGTAAAAAAGACCTTCAAAGGCTCGGACTAAGCATAGATTGGAGAAGAGAATTTACAACAACATCCTATAACATAGGATTCAACAAATTCGTGGAATGGCAATTCAGAAAATTAAAATCAATGAATTATATAACAATAGCAAGTCATCCGGTCGTTTGGTGCCCACGCGACCAAAGTCCAACAGGTGATCACGACAGATTAGCAGGAGAAGGTATAGGGCCTGAAAAATATTATCTCATGAAATTTAAACTAAATGATGAAACATACTTAGTAGCAGCAACATTTAGACCTGAAACAATATTTGGTGTCACTAACATATGGATTAATCCTGATGTATCATATGTACTCTGCAAAGTTGACAATGAACAATGGGTCGTAAGTAAAGAAACTGTACAAAAACTTATAGAACAAAATAGGGTTGTTACTATTATAAAAGAATTTATGGGAAGAGAGTTCATTGGAAAAACTGTAGAGGAGCCAATTAATCATAGAAAAATCTATATACTCCCCGCATTATTCGTGGACCCATGGCTTGGTACAGGAATAGTTTATAGTGTGCCAGCTCATGCTCCATACGATTGGCTTGCACTCAGAGATCTTAAAATAAAAAAAGAAATAATGAAAAACTATAATGCTGATCCAAATATACTAGATAGCATACATCCAATATCAATAATTCGTGTTGAGAAATTTGGAGAATACCCAGCAATTGAAATCGTTGATAAAATGAATATAAAAGATCAACGAGATCAAAACGCTGAAGAAGCCACAAAAATAATCTACAAAGAAGAGTTTCATAAGGGAAGGATGAAAGAAAATTGTGGCAAATATGCAGGCTTAACAGTAAAAGATGCAAAAGAAAAGGTAGTGAACGATCTAAGTGCACAAAAAATTATCGACTATCTTTATGATCTTCCAGAACCTGTAATATGTAGATGTGGAACTCGATGCATAGTAAAGATACTCAAAGACCAATGGTTTTTAAAATATTCAGATGATGAATGGAAAACAAAAGCCAGAGAATGTGTCAAGTCGATGAATTTTTATCCAGAAGAAGCAAGAAATTGGTTACTTAATACAGTAGATTGGCTTGAGGATAAAGCATGCGCAAGGCGTTCAGGACTCGGCACTCCATTACCATGGGCTAAAGATTGGATCATAGAACCATTAAGTGATTCAACAATTTACATGGTATTTTACATGATAAGCAAATACATTAACGTAGGAATGTTAGATCCTAATAAGCTCAATGATGAATTCTTTGATTACGTAATCCTAGGAAAAGGTAACCCTGAACATGTAGCAGAAATAACAAAAATAGATGCTAGTCTTATTAAACAAATAAGAAAAGATGTACTATATTGGTATCCAGTAGACATGAGAGTATCAGGTAAAGATCTGCTCTCAAATCATTTAGCATTCTTTGTATTTCACCATGTAGCAATATTTGATAAAAGCATGTGGCCTCGTGGAATTGCAGCAAATGGATTTGTAACAATTAATGGACAAAGATTATCAAAATCCAAAGGAATTATAATCACAATTTCAGACGCACTAAATAATTACGGAAGTGATGCAACAAGACTCTTCATGTTAAGCGCAGCAGAAGACCTTGACGATCCAGACTGGTCAGATAAAGGCGCTAAAGAAACATTAGAAAACATAGAAAAACTTTACACCACAATACTTAACATAATAAACAATATCAAAAATAATACAGCTCCTAGTAATGAACAAATAGATACAATAGATAAATGGCTACTTAGCACACTCCAGAAAAGAATAATACAAACAACAGAATACATGGAAAACTTTAAGCTAAGAAGTGCAGCAATCACTGCAATATATGAAATGTGGAATGATCTGAAATGGTATTTAAAAAGAACAGATCAGCCAAAGAAAAACATCCTTAAAACTTTCATTGAAACATGGATACGTCTAATGACACCATTCACACCATTCATAGCAGAGGAATTATGGGAAAAACTCGGAAACAACAAATACGTAAGTTTAACTTCATGGCCAGAACCAAACAACTTACTAATAGATGAAATGAGCGAAACAATAGAAGAACAAATAAAAATAATAACCCAAGACATTAAAACAATACTCACACAATACACAACAAACATCTCAAAAATCTATGTTTATTTACCAGCAAAATGGAAATATCAAATAGCTACACTAATAGGTGAAAAATTAGCCACAGAAACAGACCCAAGAACACTGATGAAAGAACTCATGAAAAACCCAGAATATAGACAAAAAAGCTCCACAATAGCAACATTTATAGATAAATTTATAAACATTTACTGGTCATTTAGTGAACTTCATAAGAAAATGATATCAAAAGCAGAAATAATCGATAAAAAAGCATTAGAATCAATGAAAAAACTTATAAAAGAAGAACTAAACGCTGAACTAATAATAGACTACGAAGAAAACCAAAATCTATACGACCCAACAAAAAAAGCTCAAAGATCAATACCATTCAAACCAGCAATCTACATCGAATAAATAAAAAACATTAAACATTATAAGTTATCATATAAACACATTTTATTCCAAAATCAAAGTCTTCAATAATCTTTAGTATTTTTAGTTGTTTTCATAGTTTTTTGTATGATTTTAGTAAAAAAGATTAAGCTTAAATATAAGATAAAAGATATATTCTATGAGAAAAAATGAAGAATAAATTAAAAATAATAAAGTTTGTTATAGCTGGTATACTCATATTCTTAATAATCTTCTTTCCGTACGTTGGAAAGTTTATACAAGGTTTAATAAAATCTTTTGAACCACATGGTATAATACTATCATTTACTGATGCTTATGGAAAATCCATAAATGATGCACGAGTATATGTTGAGATTAACGCTATACCACCACCAACACTAAATGAATATCTCATCAGAGTTTATTTAGGTTTTACGAGCGGAACAATCATTTTAGACCTTAGCAACGCTAATTTTAGCAAAGTTGTCCATGCATGGGCCGACTTCTTTAGATCACAAGGTGATGAAAAAGGTTATGATGTTGGATTGTTTGTATCAACATGGGTAATAGATAATAATGACAATGTTATAGCATACAAAGATGATACGATAACATATAACCCATTTGAAATACTAAAAGGTGGAAAAATAATCCATACAATAACAATAAACATAGAAAAAACAGTTACAAGAAAACAACAACCAGCAGAAGCATCATGTGGACCAACATTCTACTGGGAAATATACCAACCATTTAGTCGCTTAAAATATGGAAAAATACCACTATTAACAGTTTATAATGATCTGCTTGACAGTGGAACATTAGGAACATCTATAAGTGTTGATGTTAGTTACAAATCTATATTTGGTGTAAGCATTGGTTATGGTGTTGACATAGTTAGCAAAGTTTATTCTGGACAAACACCATCAATAAGCGTTACCATAGAAGGAAGTTCCATTGAGGGTTACTTTTATTACTATGATGGACATTACGTTGGCCCTTATCGTACCTTTTGGACATGGATGTATGGTGAAGTCGTCCATTTGCATGAAAGGGAAGTTAAGTATTGCACGTTGACCGGTGCGAAATCATATACGGGAAATGAGAAAATATTAGATTACATATCCTACATAAATTCTACTGACACTAGTACAGGAAAGAAAATTATTGGCGGAGATGAGATTTTTACAGGTTCACTAAATGATATAATTAGTACATATTACTATAATTTAAAAGGGTTTATAAAATATGGTCCATATTATTTAGGAGTATATGATTATAGGACATGGAGGTCGTTGATTGGGTCGTCAGGGCAAATGAGTATTAGCCTTGGAATTGCTCTCCCAGTTGGTGCTATGATAGCTCTTATTCTTGGAACATTGGGAGTACCTGAAGCATATCTTGTTTTAATTGCTGGGTTAACAGCTAGCATGTATCAATACTCTACTACAAGTATAGAAATTGGTGGCGGAATTAAGAATTGGGGAAATAGTGTTTCTGATGGACCATATAGTTCTGATAATATAGAGGAAGGTATTTATATGTATGCCACTTCGTATAATTATAATGATGGGAAGATTCCATTAATATTAGTGATCTCATACTAATGATCTCAAAATACATAAATTGCTAGTTTTTGTATCTTATTGAAAAACATAATCATAAAGAAATATTAACTTTGTTTTCTATTCATGATTGTAAAGTTAAATGTGGTGATGAAAGAGTTTTTATATTTTCTATGTAATTTGATATTCTCTTTTTATAAACTAGTATTCCTGCCAATGTATTTCCAGCTCCACTACTAAGTTCTAATGATAAAAATTTTGAAAGACTTCCCGTTTCTACTTCTACATCAGCTAATCCTATGTTAACGTTTGGATATATTAGTCTTGCGATAGAAACCAATCTTATAGAATCATAAATAGAAGCTTTATTTCGATTCTCCCATGGAGTTCCTAAAACAGGATGAAATGTTGATATATATATAAATACTTAAGATTCTTAAATCTTTTCAGATATAATAAAGATTTAATCAAATCTAAATCATTACCAAGACCATTCATTATAATTGTCCCTATATTAAAACCGTTCTTCTCAGCTAATTCCATCAAAGAAATTCTTGCATGCAAACTGTCACCCGGTTTTGCCTCTTTAAACACTTTAGGATTAATAGTCTCAATTGATGAATAGATTGTGGTAACTCCGTTGCTCTTTAAGTAATCAAAAGTATTTTCTGAGGAAAATGAAGGACCAACATCAATTGCCAGGTCAATATTTGTGATCTCTCTAATTTTCTTTATGATCCTGTGTATAAGCTTATCAAATCCTTTTAAGTTTGTTCCTCCTACTAGAATTACTGATGATATTTCCGGATACGATGTAACATATTTTATTGCATCAATTAATTCTTGAGAAGATAAAGTATCACGTTCGCTTCTCACGTATGGATCAGAACTAGAAAGAGCACAATAAAGACATCGAGGATAAACGCTACAAGGAGTGGTCATGTGAACATGCGCAGTAAGAGTTAAGTATCTACCAAGATATTCATCTCTAAGCTTAATGGCGTGTGAGAAAAGAGCTTGCGCATTTTTCGGGTTTTTAGACTCTTTAAAAAGAGTTAATATTATTTCTTCATCAAAATTTCCAGACTCCACATCTTTTAATAACTGTTCGAAAGTGCGCACTTCTAAACCATTATTCCTAAATAATTACTTTACAATATAAAGTTTTCTACATAACTAGGGGAGGATGTCCAGATAAGCTACCAACCACAATACCACTATTAAACTAAGTGGACAGTCTCAACTAGGATAGAAGAGAACCATATTATTCTTTACAAAAATTATTAAATTATTATTAGAAAATTAACTCTTTACTTTAGCGCTCATCTATTAATTTCTTCATCACTTATTTAAAACCTGCTTTGTTGCATAATTCGTGCGTAGTTTTGCGAAGCATTTCACACGTTCCCCCCAATCTCATAATACTTACTGATGTGGTTTGATGTATGCTAGTTAGAAGTGTTCATTAAAATTGTGAGTAAACATCATCAAACTCTCAACACACAAGAATTCTCAACATAAAAAGCTCATCAAAAACAAGTCAGAATTATGCAACAAAGCATTAAAACCACAAGATTTAATTATATTGATACCCCCTCACTCTATAAAGGGCAATGCTCTCGTTTTATGTAATAAGGATATGTAATTTTCTTCTCCATACCAACGATGCTAGATAGCCTCCTAATGCACCATTAATTATTCCTGCAATTATTATGATAATATCCAAAGTAGGATTACTTGGTAACAAACCAAAAACAAAAACTGTAGTATAATATGAAATTAATCCGATAAATGTTGTGCTTAACGTCATTGATAAAATTAGCATGTTAGTTTTTATGTTAGTGTCTGAAGTTTTAACTCTTAATAAACTAGACAGACCATCAACAAGTAAACCGTACAAAAATGCAAACAAAAATGAAAAAGGAATAAATGACGGCCTAAAAAAGGTAAGTAAAAATCCTCCAATTAATGCAACGTACATCGCACCAAATCTTTTAATTAATAAATAACCTAATGCAAGTAAAAAGGCTTGAAGCATAAACACAGCTTTATCAATAGGTGTGGGGAGCATTCCTGAGGCAGCCATTATTACGCCAAAAATGGTTGCTAATGCAAGTCTTTGAGATCTTAATTTCATTGACAACGGTATTTCACCATATTGGTTTAGTTATGAAACCAGTATTTATTTTATTTGAAACACAATGTTATACTTAGTGGTTACAAAAAACGGAAGATTCGTCTTAAAGGGTGAGGATGGGTTATAAAGAAGACTTTATTGCAATAAGACCGAAAATTGTTCAAATTGATGCCAAACTAGCAATTTATATTGAGTAAATAAAAAACATAATGTTTTCAGTTCAAAAAGCTTAAAAATAAACTTGTTTCATAATATATAGGGGCCTGTGGCGCAGCATGGACAGCGCGGCGGCCTTCTAAGCCGTAGGTCGCGGGTTCAAATCCCGCCAGGCCCGCCATCATTATTATAACTTAAACTTTATGGAGAAATAGAATAAACTTATATGAATGTTGTAACAGTATTGTTTAGAATGTTCAAGATCCTATTCATAATTCCTACGGATTTACAACCTAAATTTGAGGGAGTGAAAGAATTAATAAAACGCAAGATTGATAGACCAGGTATAGAGATGGATTTTATTTTACAAAGTAGTGAAATACCTGATAGAAAACCAGATCTGATAGCAATAATAGGTGGTGACAGGGAATTTCTTAAATGCGTACAATCAATAAAATTTGTTGATGCACCTATCATAGGTTTATGTGATATTAATACTCCAAGTTTTTATTGTGAAAGTAGTGTTGAGACATTTAACAAAATATTACCTAGGATCATTAACAAAGATTATGCATTAGAGAAAGCAGTAAGATTGCTAGTAAGAATAGATGGAAAACCTGCACCCCCGGCTCTCAATGATGTATGCATATTCCCTGTTCGTAGTGCTACATTAATGGAATATACATTCTCAGTTAATGGTAATATATTGTTTAGAGATTATTCAGATGGTATAATAATAGCAACACCTATGGGTTCATCCGCTTATGCTATGTCAGCAGGAGGCCCTTTGGTATTATCAGGTTCAGATGTCCTAGTCGTTGTCTCTGTAAATTCCATGGATGCTACAAGACGCCCACTAATAATACCCGCTAATTCTTTTATAGAAATCTATGACATGAGTAGTAGGTATGAAAGGGAAGTTATAATTGATGGTATTTTTAGAGAAAAAGTTATTGATAAAGTTGAAATAGAGGCAGGCTCACCAATAAATATCGTTAGACTGAAATTAGTACCTGAAAGATTAAAAACTATTAGAGAAATACATAAGATCGAAAAATTAATGAAAATACCCCCAAGTGCGCGATTGATACTCAAAAGCATAGAATATGAAGGTCCCCTATCACAAATAGATATTGTAAAAAAGACAGGATTATCACCACGCACAGTAAGACATGCATTATCAATACTTCTTAGACGTGGTATGATTTCAAAAAAACCTGATGTAAGAGACCTTAGAAGAAGCATTTACTACATTATAACTAAGGAAAAGGAACATAAATTTAACGAACAACGACGTCAAGCATAACTGATACTATATATAGTACACAATAATAAGTATTAATAATGATACCAACAAAAATCAAAAAAAGAGAGGAAAGACGTGAAGTAGACTCAGAATTTTTTAAGACATTAGAAGAAGTATTCGACGGATCAACAGTAATGGCAGCATACGACCTGATCAGAAGAAAAATCATAGATCATTTCAATGGAGCGGTAGCATCAGGTAAGGAATCCAGAATATATTGGGCAATCTCACCAGAAAATAAGGATTTAGCCGTAAAAATATATCTTACCACATCTGCAGAATTTAGAAAAGGCATTAGAAGATATCTTGATGAAGAAATGATGAAAAGCTATAGAAAAGGTTACCGTTGGGTAATATATGAATGGTGCAAACGCGAATACTCAAACCTAAAAAAAGCATACAATGCAGGTGTTAGAGTACCACAACCAGTAGCATACTACAAAAACCTACTCGTAATGGAATTCATAGGATCACAAGGAAGACCAGCACCACTAATTAAAGATGTGCCTCCTAGCAATCCAGATAAATCATACAAAACAATCATAAATTATATCGAAAAATTATATACAATAGCAAAAATAGTTCATTCAGACCTTTCCGAATTTAATATAATGAACTTTAATGATGACTTAATAATAATAGATCTAGGACAAAGTGTACGAAATACGCACCCAATGGCTGAAGAATACCTTCTACGAGACATAACTAACATTACCAGATATTTCAAATTTCTAGGAGCAAAAGTTGAGGATCCTTGGGATATATTCAACAAAATAACAGGTTATTAACTAGGTTTAATATTCTTAATATAACCTCGTTCAACCAACTTTCTGACCTCATCCTTAGTATAATAATGAACTATATCACCACGCGTCTTAGGCTGGAAATCCCAAGGTGCGACTAACACATAATCACCCTCTCTAATCCAAACTTTCTTCTTAAACCTACCAGGTATACGACATATTCGTATCTCTAAATCATCACATTTTACTTTAGCTCTATCATAACCAAGCAATTGAACAACAATACCTATAACCTCACCCTCTACTGGCACCCTTAACTCTTCACTAGACGATCCATCTCTCGCACTCATATTAATCACTAATTATAAAAACACACATATATTATTTACCTAAAAATTTAGTAAAAATCGGTTTTAGCTCAAATTTTTTAAGGTTTATTTTGTTGGATTAAGTTAATTTTGAGAAGGCAGAAAAATCATCTCTTACAACCTCATATGAACAATCAGGAAGTTACAAATTTTGAGCCAAAACCGGAATAAAGGTACCTTGTGTAGGGGGAATCTCCTACTTTAACCCCTAAAGTGTATAAAAAGTAAAACTCTAGGGGAACCTCTCAGGAAGAGCTTCATTCTTAAAGAGAAGGAAGATATTAGTAGTTGTATAAAACAGAAAATCTTATGAAAAAATAGCTTTATTTTTTATTAATTTTCTTAACTCATTTTTGTCATTAATTGGCATACTACATGAACTACCTATACATACATATGCTCTTGAACTATTTCCATGGTTTAGCATCACTTTAATCGAACGGTTTGTTATATCTTTTTTATTTTCATCCATTACTATTTCAATAATTTTAAATGGATGATATATGTTAAATGCCTCTTTATGCAATGCATCAGCCCTACCATCGTTTTCATCAATTATAATAATATGACAAACACCATTAATTATGGCATCAATATTCATTAAAATACCCCCTAAGAAAGGAGTATTATTCTCATCTATGTATGTTGATAATTTTTTGACTATTGCTTCAACATCTTTAAGTGAAAACTCATCAGGTTTAATATATGACATTTTAATTAATCCCTTTAAACTTAATGAATTACCAGATTCGTTAGGACTATCAAATACAGGTTCATAATGTTCTTTCTTTACTTGAGAGAAATCATTCACTGATCTAAAGTTATCAAGCAATTCTCTCCCGATGTTAGATGCTTTCTCAATATATTTAAAATTCCCGGTGATCTCATAGGCAGAGATTAAAGCTAAAAGAGACGACGCGTAATCTTCAAGAATCCCATCTTTTCCTCCATGAATTCTTCTCGTAACCTTAGTTAGTGAATTAATAACTTTTAACGCAGAATCTCTTGCTTTATCATTATTAATTATTGGATATGAAACTAAGAGCGCTTCGGCAATCCTCATATTAGCATATGTATACGCATTTTCATCCTTAAAAGGTCTTTTTCTTGTTCTTTCTCTATATTCTAATAATCGTTTTCTTATATCTTTGATATAATTAAAAGTATCATCTAAGCTCATCTTCAATTGTTCTGATAACTCTTTTATTCCAATTGACCTTCTGAGCACCTTTCTACCTTCAACAAGACCCCCCGCTGTATCTAAAGAAAAGAATCTTTTTATTAATTGATCATTAGTTCCTAAAGCTTCTTCAAATTCTCTCTCAGTCCAAGTATAATATTTACCTTCAACACCTTCACTATCAGCATCTTCACTATTTGCAAACAGATCATTAACTTTCATATCTCTTAATACATAATCGACAGTCATTTCTAAACAATCTAATAATTCAGGATCTTGAGAAAATAAATAACTGTTAGCTAAATCAATCATAATCTCGGCATTATCAATCATTAATTTTTCAAAATGAGGAATCCACCATTTTCTATCTACAGTATATCTATGAAATCCACCACCAACTTGATCAAAAATACCACCATAACACATCTTCTTTAGCGTATTAATACACGCTTTGAATCCTATTTCATCACCAGTCCTGAAAGTATAGGCAGTCATAAATTGATCTAACAAAGGATGAGGAAACTTTTGAACACCAGAAAGACCACCAAATTCCCAATCAATATTTGACAATATACTTACAAACGCCATTTCTATAATATTAGAATCTAACACACGTTCCTCTAATTTCTTTTCAGAACGAAGCATTCTATAAAGATTCTCTGCAGATTCAATCAATTCCTGTCTTTTCGTTCTCCACATTTGAACTATTAAAGTCAAAAGTTTTTTAAACCCTATCCTTCCGTATTTATCCTCAGGAGGAAAATAAGTTCCACCAAAAAACACTTTTTTATCAGGTGTTAGAAAAACTGTTAAAGGCCATCCCCCTTCTCCTGATATGAGTGATGCAGCATTTTGCAATTCTCTATCAACTTCTGGCATTTCATCCTTATCAACTTTTATTGGAATAAAGTGCTTATTAATTATCTCAGCTATTTTAGGATCAGAATAACTTTCCTTATCCATTACATGAAACCAATGACACCAAGATGCACCAACATCGACAAGTACAGGTTTATCCTCTAGCCTTGCTCTTTCAAAAGCTTCTTCTGACCAAACATACCAGTTAACCGGTTGCATTGCAGCTTCTCTTAAATATGCACTTGACACATTAACTAACCTATTCGTCTTCTCCATTGCAACAACTAAGAATAGTACCAAAAATGTTTTATAAAAAAATAATTATCTCACGATAAAAAAACATAGAATTTCTTGATGAATTCTGATTTTTCCTTATTAAAATAAGATTTAATCTGCTTTGTTAAAATATTTAAATAACACAAATTTTTCTCATTATTATCCGCATTAAATTGTTAATAGGATTTAATGTTAATATTCATATTATTTAAAAGATTGACAAACATTATCTAATCTTCATTAATTCTTAGTAAGAGTGTATGCCGTGCTACCTTCTTTCCTCCCTTTATTTTGACTAATTTTCTTGTCTCTGTTATATTTCCACCAAATTGTTTCTTAAGCTCCCTTGTTACCCTCACAGCTTCATTATATGATGAAAAATAAAAATCTACACCATTATCAACTTCTTTCTGATCTATAAGCCTATAATCGCGACCTGATTTGTATGCTTTTTCGAGAGACTTGGAGACTGTTAAGTATAATTGGTTCATCTCCTCTTTATCAATGCTTCCACGTATTTGTAGAATAGCTTCATAGTTGCCAGAGACTTCATTCAAACATCTATCACATATTTTATGTTTCACATTAATATACATATAAATATCGCGATTTATAACTACACCGTAACCATGCAATTTTATTTTAACACTAGCATTAATCCTATTATTGCCAGGATGTTTTATAAAATCTTCTACATCACTATCAAATTTAATATCTATTATTGAATCTTCCATGTTTATCTTAATGTTAGATAATATTATAGACTTGAAATCATTTCTTAATAATAATGTATCATTAGAACGTCTCCAAGACCCCTTATAAAGATGATCACCACATATTGGACACACAATAAAATGAACTTTCTTATCTTTAAATTCAAAGACCTTTCTGTCATGAAGAAAACAATCTAGGCATATCCCTTTATATATTAAGACCTCTTTCTTACTTCTACCACAAACAAGACACTTTTCTTGCACATCATTTTCTACTAAACACAGAAATATAAACTTCTTGGCTATAAATTCAAAACAATTAATACACATAATGCAATTTTTAAATACATGAACTGGGGCAATTCATAGATAATACAAATAACAAACTTTTTACTGAAAGATTTTAATCAGATAATAAAATTTATTAAAGGGCTTAATTCTTAAGAGATCTCATAATTTAGAACAATGAAGAAGGTTTGTCCTATTGTATTAAAACTGTTATGTAAAAGTTGCTTTGTTGCATAATTCTGATGTGTTTTTGATGTGCTTTTTATGCTGAGAATTCTTGTGTGCTGAGAGTTTGATGGTGTTTTCTCACATTTTTAAAACACTCCCAACTAGCATACATCAAAACACATCAGTAAGTGTTATGAGATTGGGGGGAACTGCGAAACGTTCCACAAAACCACGCACGAATTATGCAACAAAGCAGTAAAAGTTTCTAGAGTATTATTTCATATAAGGTTCTATAAAATTAAGAACTTGGTCTTTAAATGTGGTTTCACTTCTTAAGTCTATAAATCTTTTTTCCTTTCTTCCAAGTCTAGGTATGGTTTCTTTTGGCACAATAAAAACTCGATCTACAGAAATCCATGTATATGCTCGTAATTTCGATACGACGCGAGATTTAATTTGATCAGGATCACCGAAATTAAGCTCTAAAAATACTAGCACTCTATCTATACCTATTTCATCTTTTAAGATGACATACATGTAATGATATATCTCAGACATTTCCATAAGAGCTTCTTCAACAGCAAAAGGACTAACTAAAGTACCTTTAATTTTAACTAATTCATCTAATCTATATTTAGGTGGCATAACACATACAAAAATAGATCCACAACCACAGTCACCGCTAAGCACTATTGAACAATCTCTACTACGAAATCTAATTGCTACAGTACCTCTACGGGTAAGAGTCGTAAAGACAAGTTCTCCGCGCTCACCGAAATCAAGATTTTCACCAGTATTAGGATCGATAACCTCAACAATAGTATGATCCTCAGGCCAATGTACTCCTTTACTAGCTTCGCATTCAGCACCACTACCAGCTTCAGTAAGACCATAACCTATTCTAACCTCAATATTCCACTCTCTTTCTAATCTCTGTCTTACATTTTCAGGAAGCGGTTCCCCAAGTGCATAAGCTCGTCTAAGAGAACTTCTTCTAGGATCTTTACCAGTAATCATCTCATAAGATTTAGCCAACTTTAATATATACTGTGGTATTCCTATGATTACTGTAGGCTTGAAAAGCTCGATCAGCCTTACATGCTGTTCTGCAGAAGGTAATCTTCCAGCAGGTATTACAGTAGCGCCTATTTGAACTGCAGCTTCATGTATCATCGTGCCTGCAAAGAATAATCCATAAGGTGTTGTGTTAAGTATTATATCACCTTTATGAATACCAGCAGTAAGCAAATTACGTTTTTCTTGCTCAACTTGCATTCTCACATCATTGCGAGTAAAACCGACTATTGTTGGCATTCCTGAAGTTCCAGATGTTATATGCCATTCAGCGATTTTCTTATTAACAATCGGACCCCAATAATCTCTTACAAAGTCTTCCTTGGAAGTAAAGGGTAGTTTACGTAAATCATTGAGAGATTTAATATCATCTGGAGTTATGCCAGATTTTTTGAACAGTTCATGGTAAAGTGAACTTTTCGTATATGCCAATCTTATAATCTCTCTGAGACGATGTTCTTGTAAGGATTTGAGATCTTTTCTATTTAATGTTACCATAAATCTCCTATTATATAATAGAGATTCTGATAAAAAAGGATATTCTTACTCAATTGGCAACAGTTCTATTTGAATTCCAGTCTGTCTACTAATTCTATCAAGTTTTTTCCTTGTCTTACCAACAACCATAGGCATGTATTCAGGAGGTATTTTGATAAGCATTTTATTCTCGCTATTACTTTCCAGAGTTATTTCATCATCAGGCATATAACGACTTAACACTCTCCTTACTTGCTTTTCAGCAATATGATATTGCCTTGATATAGTCTTCTTTATTGGCACCACGAATGTTCTCTCACCAAATACATAAATTTCGTACTCAGGTTCATCAGTTTCGGCATTCCTGACAACAACTACTGGCCTTGCAAGGTCACTTTCAGTAAGTCCGTGAGGAACTTTCACTGCAGTTTCGAGAGTATAGACCTTTTCAACATCACCATTCTTTATAAAAACTACAGTATCAATAATGGAGGGAATCATACCTAAATCAACCCTACTAATAAATCTTTGAACAGCATCTATAGGCGATGTAGCATGGACAACACCAACCATACCTACACCAGCTAATCTTAGATCTGTGAAAAGCTCAAAATCTTTAGTATCTCTCATCTCATCATAAATAGTATAATCTGGTCTCGAAAGTAAGAGGACATCATGAAGCTCTTCAGAAGTAGCATAAGTTTTTGAAAGCTGTGTTATTTCAGGAGGAAGTTGCATATCTCTAGGAGATTCCACAGTCTTTACAATCTTACCCTTTTCATAATAGAATTCAGCAAGAGCCTGAGCAAAAGTGGTCTTACCCATACCAGGAGCACCAGCAATAAGAATACCCTCTGCCCTCTTCTCAAACCTCTCAAGTAACTTCCTAGAAATCCTATAATCATTCAATCTCAACTTTCTTAAAGGCTTAACAATAGTGATCTCCATTCCATCGCTCAGAGGTGGTTTTGTAGCCACTACCCTATAATGACCAACCTGAGCTATTAAAGACCCAGATCTCGCAATCTCTTTAACCGATTCAGATGCAGACACTGAATATTCATGAATCTCTCTCAATAAAGCCTCCAATTCACCACGAGTAGTTGGTTCAGTACCTATATACTCGAGCCTCCACTCACCAGGCTTACCACGCTTAATCATGGGTGGAACACCTTCTTTAAGATGAACAGACATTACATCCTCCTCAAAAAATCTTGTAAACGAAGGTAAAACACTTTTATACGGAACCTTAATCACATCTATTCCGACAGACTGAGCCATGGATGTCAAAGTACTATCATTAGTAATTATACCTAATCCTAAATCCTTAGCAACATTTACAAGAAAATGATTTTTATTCTCCTTAAAATCCTTATAAGAAAGCCCCTTAGGCATATAATCAGTAAGCTCAATAGTAAAGAGCTCTGTATCCTTTGAAAAACTATATAACTTCTCTAATATAATAGAATACGAAATAGCTTCTTCAGGTGCATCTATAATCCTAAAGAAACCAAGATGCACGTACACCTTACCAGAAAGCCTCCCACCTATACATAGCTCATTTATTCCCTCACCTGTTGATGAGGATAGATCCAGCAGATAATTCTTCTCTCCCAACATCATTTCTCCGAACCTATCTTTCATACACTAAAAGAGAAAAGACTATTTAAACGTTATCTACAACTCAATGAAAACTTAAGATTCCTCTTCGACTCTTGAAATATTGTAAAGTAAAAGGACAAATGACTTTTCCATACTTCTTAATCCACCTGTAGGCCCTCCCTCACCAACTACAAGATACTCATTCGGACTATGCGCTAAACCACCATGACCCAAACCACCCATTATGAAAGGTAAGTTAAGTGGAGGATCATGGAATAATGAAAACGGCGCACTACCAGCAATCGTTGGCCAAATCTCAGGCTTCTTATTAAATTGCTCAATGGTTCTTAATAAAGCTTGAACATACTTATTCCTATAGCTCATCTTAGCGGGATTATATCCTCGTTCTAAAACCCTAACCTCAATTTCAGGAAAACCATGTTTCTCAAAATGTTTTCTAATCATAGGAATCACATCGTCAATAGTCATATTTGGTACTAAACGAACGTCCATCTTAGCGGTCACTTTATGAGGTAACAAGGTCTTAGTGCCAACCTGAGTATAGCCTCCCCAAATACCATCAATATTTAACGTAGGAGAAAATAAATACAAACGTAAAGCATCAACACCATGCTTATTATCGATAAACTGTTTAATACCCAACTCCTCCTTAACAGCATCCTCATCAAAACTCTCAGCCAACTGCTTAAGAAGAAATTCATCATCTTTCGTAGGTACGGAGATTTTATCATAAAAACCATCTATCAACACTTTATTTCCATCAATAGTGGTCATTGTTGACAATCCATGAATAAACCTCCACACAGGACTATCAACCCATGCTTTATTACTACCATGAATACCAAATTTGATGGGACCTTTACCCCACTTCTCACCACTTAACTCAACCTCAAAATAAACGATACCTTTCACACCAAGATGTATTATAGGCTTTCCCTTTCTATTCTCAGATGCTGCAGGAAAGAAAAGAACATCAGCTTTCTTCAATCTATCAATATACTTTCCTATAAACTCAGGAAGATGCCTACTACCTAACTCCTCTTCACCTTCAGCTACAAATATTAAATTCACAGGTAACTTTTTAGCAACATCCTTAATAGTTTCAACAGCATTCAAAAAACCAACCAATGGTCCCTTAGTATTCTCAGCACCACGAGCAACCAACGTATCACCAAACGGTGACATGCTCACAATCCTACCCTCAAAAGGCGGAACAATCCAATCCTCTTCATCAGCAGGCATAGTATCATACATCATATAGACTAATACAGTTCTTTCAGCACCAACATTATACTCACCATAAACAACTGGATTACCACTTGTCTCTACAATATGTGCATCAGAACATCCAATCTCAATAAAATACTCTTTTACAAGCTCAGCACAATCCCTAACACCAATATTTAAAGGACTAACAGATGGCTGCCTTACCAACCTTTGAAGACGCTTTAAATGAACCTCATAACGTGCATCTATCTCCTTAAAAATCCTCTCTAAAACCTCAGACATAGCTAAAATACCTTATAACACACAAATAAACTTTCCTGAATCTTTTTACACTAATACATCATGATAAATATTTTTATATCTAAAGCCGTGAATAAAAAAACTAAGAACAATCAACTTAAACACTATCAAACGAACCTAATAGAACTAAAAAACAAAAAAACCCAATTAACGAAAAATCCCATCAAAGGAAAAAGAAAAAACCTAACATTCCTAAAAACGGAAAGTTAAAATAATGATAATACATTAAAAAATTAGTGCCCCGGTGGCCTAGCGGGTAGGGCGGCCGCCTCGTAAGCGGCAGGTCGCGGGTTCAAACCCCGCCCGGGGCTTTTTAAATACTTTTAAAAAACTCTCCAAACTAAGATGACTAGCAATTAAAACCTCACCTTTAAGTTAAGCCCCTTTGTTTTTGTCATTTACGCGAAAAATTGATCGGTTGAATGTGAGATTGTTCTCTCCCATTTTCAGTTTCTTTTGAACAATCATCAATCCTATCTTATTTTACTCAAATAAATGACACACCCAAGAGAACTTAACTTAAACAATTCTGATTTATCTTGGACGAGAAGGTTCTATTCAATTAGAATAGCTTATAAGAAAACCATTATCAGGACTAGTCGTCATCACATACAAATCACCACCAATAACACTCGCATAAACCTCTAACGTCGCCTGCGGAGCAGGAACTTTAGTTACACCCAAACTAACACTTACTCCTACACTAAAAGAAACACCAACACTAAAAACCCAATTATCACACCACTAACTGGGATCACTCTACTCTCACCTTGGGGTATAGTGTAATAATTACTGTAATAAGGGGTTCGGGCTTCATAGGGCTTAATATAGTTTGATATCAAACCCTCTCCCTTGGCATCATCATCCTCAGGATCCCTTTTCATCGGGATCCATATCACTGGGCTCCGCCCGCTCAGGGTAACCCCAACCCACAACTCCACCCTCATCGATTCCTCCGGTTCATAGCTGTGGGGAAACCCCCGCATCCTGGCTTTCCTTCCACCCCTTTTTCTCCCTCCTTCTACGTATCTCCTCCTAATGTTTATCGAAGCTACCTTCTGTCTATTCATTTTTAGACCGCATCTTAAGCATTCGAATATGAGCCCCACTTGGGTCTTCACCACATACCCGCATTTGGGGCACTCTCTTGAGGTGTTCTCAGGAGGTACAAAATCTGTTAGAGCTACCTCTGATACTCTTCTATGGATACTCCTCCAAGGCATTCTAGAGTTCCTCTTCCTCCTAACCTTCTTAACCCTCTTTCTACTAACAAGATCCTCTTTCTCCAGATCCTCGAACACATGGATAGTGTTTGGGAATAGCCTCCTCAAGCCTGCTGAGAGCTTGTTCTTAAAATCCCTAACCCTATTCCCCTCCCTAGCCACATACTTCTCATATAGATTTCTCTTACCCTTCCTCTGTGCGATGGCTTTTTTCCTCTCGTATACGATCTTCATGCTCTGAAGAGGTCTGAGGTCAACATGTATAAAACCTATACTAGGCTCGTAGCCGTCTAGGGATGGCTCGTTGCTATCCCAACCAATAACCTTGTTAACATAGATCTCCTTAGAGCTCTTGAAAGGAATAACGATTCTATCATCCTTGAGTATAACCTCACCAACATACCAGCCCCTAACCCTGTGCTCAAACCACATTGATTTCCACGATGCAACCAAATATTCTCCTGGTCTTAGTGTTATCCTAATGGTTCTTGATTGATGATCTATCTTCATAAGCGTGATCTTGCATCTAGCGAATCTCCTCCTAACCTTTGGCTTAATCTTCCTACCCCTCCCCCTCAGATATCTTTTCCTCCAGGATTCCATGATTGAATATGCTGTTCTGATCACAGCATCAACCCAGTGGTTCGCATATGGGTTATCCCTCATAAGCGTATCTCTAAGGCGTTTCCTAAACTCCTTATCCTTTGGTGTCATAGGGATGTGCGTCTTCAAACCTGTGATTACGATCAGCTTTCTACTCCTTCTGACGAGCTTTGGGTAGTGATATTCCCACTCGATGTTATCCCAGATCAAATCTATAGCCTTCTGGAGAGCCCTAACATACCATGTTATAAGCTCTGAGACCCTACCATCCCTGATAGGCACAGGGTATGCCCTTACAAGCTCAAGGGTCTTCAATGAATCTCCTTGTACCCTCAACCACCTCCTTATACTTATGGCTCTTCATACCGTAGAGTTTTCCTGCAAAGTGGGAGATTATTGTTGTGAGGTCTTTCACCAGCTCCTCTCTGGGTTCTTTATCCTCTTTATTTAGAACAACTACCCCAACCCCGAAAGCCCTTAGAAGCTCTTCAAGTGTTTTTAACCCGAACCTGGTTAACCTATCTGGGTATGCTACGACTATCTTCGATATTTTCCTCTCCACAGCTAGCTTCAATATCTTCTTGAGACCTCTCCTATCCTCGTTAAGACCGCTACCGATATCCGTTATAACCTCGTACTCTGGGATGTTGTTTTGTTTAGCCCACTCCTTCAAAGCTCTAACCTGTCTCTCAAGGTCATCCTTCTGGGTGTTGCTGGAGATTCTAGCGTATAGTACAACTTTCCTAGCACTGATAAAGCCCGTTAATCTATCAAAATCCTCTTCTCTAAACCTCCACTTGCCTCCCGGGGTCAGCACTGGTTTTATGTATCCTCTTTTAACATATTCTCTGAGAGTAGTGTAGCTTATTCCTAGCCTCTGGCAGATTTCTTTGGGTCTCAGCGTTTCTGCTCACCAATAAGAGAGTTGGAATCACCCCTTATAAACCTATCTAAAACCTAAAACAGTTTATGAACGGCGTTTTTCTAAAAATGCTTTCATGCCTTCTTTCGCTTCTTCTGTTATTGATATTTTTGCTAATTCTTCTATAGCATCTTTTATAAATTCTGTGCGATGTTTACTTAACCATGATCGCATAGTTTTTATTGCTTGTGTTCCGTTAAGCATTATTTTTTGCGCAATTTCTATAGTTTTATCTTTTAGTTGGATGTTTGGTACTATATAGTCAACTAATCCTATTTTTTGTGCTTCGTATGCATCGATGGGTTCTCCTGTTAGGATTAAACGTGCTATGTGTCTGAGTCCTATCATGGTATGACCTACTGATATTGCTATTGGCGGTATTAATCCAATTCTTCCTTCTGGTATTGCGAATTTTGCATCTTCTGCTGAGATTACTACGTCTGCTAATAGTAATAGTTCGCAGCCTCCTCCGTAGGCAAGTCCGTTTACTGCTGCTATGAATGGTTTTTGCATGTTGATAAATGATAATACAGTATTTAATAATGTATGAAAGAATTTGTGAGCCTCATCAATATTGTTTAAAGAGTACATTGCGAGTATGTCATCACCTGCTGAGAATGCTCTGCCTGTTCCTGTTATTACTATTACCCGTGTGCTATCATTGTTTGCGAGCTCTGAAGCATAATGGAGCTCTTTCCATGTTTCTTCATCTAACGCGTTAAGTTTTTCTGGTCGGTTGAGGATAATCCATCCTATCTTATCTTCAACAATGTATTGTATTCTTGTGAAATTTTGCATTGATGCTCACCATTCTAATATATTGTTGGTTCCTTATATTCTCCCCAAATTTCTCTTAACACATTACTGATTTCTCCTATTGTGGCTTTGGCTTTTATAGCTTCGATTATTGTGGGTACAATGTTCTCTTCTGGATTTTCTGCAATTTTTCTCAATTTGTTAAGTGCTCTTTCATGTTTTACATGGTCTCTATTCTTTTTTAGTTCTTTTAGTCGTGAGATGACACGTGAGCTCACGTTAGGATCAACTTTTAAAAGTTCCATCGCTAGTTCCCAGCCTTCTTCACGATATATGTTTACACCTACGATTTCTAATTCCCTATTTTCAATCTTTTTTTGATATTCATATGACATGTTTGCAATTTCACGTTGTGGTATACCTTTTTTAATAGCTTCTACCATTCCACCAGCATTATTAATCATTTCAATGATTTTCCATGCGCGTTCTTCTATCTCATCGGTTAACCATTCAACATAGTAACTGCCTGCTAAAGGATCTACAACGTTTGCTACTCCTGATTCGTGCGCAATTACATGCTGAACTCTTAATGAGATTTTTACGGCTTTCTCGGTCGGTAGTGCCCATGCTTCATCATAAGAGTTCACATGTAAGCTTTGTGTTCCACCTAATATTGCTGCTAAAGCTTGTATTGTGGTTCTTATTATGTTAACTTCAGGTTGCTGAGCAGTAAGTGATGCCCCTGATGTTTGTGTGTGGAATCGTAATCTCATTGATTCTTTTTTCTTAGCATTAAACTGTTCTTTCATTATTTTTGCCCACATTCTTCTTGCAGCCCTAAACTTGGCAACTTCCTCGAACAGGTCAGTCCCTGCAGCAAAGAAGAAACTTAACCTAGGGGCAAACAAATCAACATCCATACCTCTCTCTATAACTTTTTTAGTATATTCTATAGCGCTTGCTAATGTGAACCCAATTTCTTGTATTGCATTAGCACCTGCTTCCCTATAATGATACCCACTTATGCTTATTGGATTCCACTTCGGCATTTCCTTTGTAGTAAACATTATAATGTCAGTTGCATAACGCATTGATGGTTCTGGTTCGTATATATAATTTTTTCTAGCAATGTATTCTTTAATTATATCATTTTGTACTGTTCCACCAAGTTCTGCTCTGCTTACTCCTCTAGATTCTGCAACAATGATGTACATTGCAAGTATTTCAGCTGCTGTTGCATTTATTGTCATTGAAGTTGTTATGCGATCTAATGGTATATCCTTAAATAATATATCCATTTCAACTATTGATGGTACTGAAACACCTACTTTTCCAACCTCTGGTTCAGCTATTGGGTTATCAGGATCTAGGCCCAACTGTGTTGGTAAATCAAATGCAACGCTTAATCCTGTCTGTCCTGATTTAAGGAGTTTTAGGTATCGTTCATTTGTTTCTTCAGCAGAACCAAAACCAGAATATTGTCGAAATGTCCAAAATCTTCCTCTATACATATTGGGATATATTCCTCTAGTGAACGGATATTCTCCAGGAAAACCAAGCTTACTAAGATAACTCCAATTATGTTCAACTAAATCTATTGGCGTGTAAAGAGATTTTATAGGGATTCCTGAAAGTGTCGTAAATAAACTTTTACGTTCTGGAGCCTTATCAATTAATGGCTTTAAGGTTTTAATAACCCATTCATTAAACTCCTCATAAAGTTTTTCTTCATCAGACATAGTATCCAAAGATTATAATAAAGAAACCAGATAATAAACTTACGACTATTGAAATCTTATTGTTGAGTCGTGTTTATTCTTGCTTTTGATTTTTCAGTAAATGATTTTTTGTTCCTAAGGTTTACATAAAAATCTGATTTACCTATTTTATATAAAAAAAATAAAAGTGAATGTTTTTAGCGTTGATCGATTGGTGTGTATGGTTTGTTGAGTTCTCCTATATAGTAAAGTCTTGGTCTGAGTAATCTGTTGTTTGCAACATATTCCATTACGTGTGCTGACCATCCTGCAACTCGTGCTAGTACGAATAGTGGTGTGTATAGGTCTATTGGTATTTTCATTCCATAGTATGGTATACCGCTCCAGTAGTCTACATTTGGGAATATTCCTCTGTCTGCTAATTTTTCAATTACTAATTTTTCAAGCTTTTCTGCCACTTCATATAGAGCTTTTAATTCTCCACCGTACATATCTGCAAATTTTTTCGAATATTCTCTGAAAATTTTTGCTCTTGGATCATAAGATTTGTACACCCTATGCCCACATCCCATTATTCTTCTTTTTTGGGCTACTGCATTTTTGAACCATTCATCAACTTTATCTGGTGATCCTATTTCTATGAATTGTTTCATCGCTTCCTCGTTTGCACCACCATGTAATGGTCCTCTTAATGCGCCAATTCCTGCAACGATTGAGGAGTAATAATCTGAGAGTGTTGAGGCAACGACAACACTTGCAAACGCTGATGCATTCATTTCGTGTTCTGCATAGAGTATGTTCGATACATCCATGGCTTTAGCCCACAATTCTGGTGGTTTTTCACCATGTAACATATAGAGGAAGTTTGCTGAATGGTCTAGTTTTGGATCAGGATCTATGACTTCTTTTCCTGTTCGTATTCTATGATAAGCAGCGATTATTGTTGGTATTTTTGCTGTTAGTCTGATGGATTTCCTATATATTCCATCTAATGATAAATCGCTACGTCCAGGATCTAGATTACCTAAGTATGAGACTAGGGTTCTTAAAGCTTCCATTGGATGTGTATCTTTAGGTATTTTTCGTGCTAGTTCTATAACCTCTTTAGGTATTTCTCTATTTTCTTTTAACCAACCTTTAAAATCTTCGAGTTCTTTTCTTTTTGGTAATCTTCCATAAAAGAGTAAGTATGTAACCTCTTCATAAGTACTATACGTGGCCAAATCTTCAATACTATAACCCCTGTAAAATAATCTACTGTTAAATCCATCTATGAAACAGATGCTTGATTCATCCATGTAAATGTTCTCAAGACCTTTATAAATCACAGGTTTTTCTTGTGATGCCAATTTTTGTCACCAAATATTTTCTGTCTATACACGTATATAAATATTTTGCTAACGAAAATACTCTAGAACGATAATAAATATTTTCAGATTATTATGTGAACCAAGAGCTAGAAATAACAGCGTAATACAAAATAATAAAGCTTCTTGCTTGTTGAAAAATATCAGCTTAAATCATCACTAGTTTATGTTGATTAGAAATTATAATCGATATTATTAAGAATTGAGGATAAATTTAAAAGTTTTGTTATAATATTTATATATTGAAAAACAAAATGAGCGTAGGAACAAAAGCGGAGATGAAAGTCAGAAGGTTATCTACTGGAGTTAAAGGTTTTGATGAACTTATAGGTGGGGGCATTCCTGAAGGGTTTTTTTGTTGCTTTAGTTGGAGAGCCTGGGACTGGTAAAACGATATTTTCAATACATTATATTGCTCAAGGTTTGAACGATGGTGATAAGTGTATTTATGTTACTACTGAGGAAAGCAAAGAATCGGTTATTAGACAGGCTCAACAATTTGGGTTTGATTTTATAAAATACATAAAAGATGGTAAACTAATTATTATTGATGCTTTAATGAAAGAGAAACAAGATGAATGGACTATTATTAATTTAAATATTGATGAACTAATTCAGAAAGTTATAGCTGCGAAACAAAAGTTGGGATATAGCAGGGCACGCTTAGTTATAGATTCACTTTCTGCGTTCTTCTTAGATAAACCTGCAATGGCTAGAAGAGATAGTTATAATGTGAAGCGTACATTGTATAAGTGGGGTCTTACAGTGTTGGCCACATCGCAATATGCAATAACTACTGGGGAAGCGTTTGGATGGGGAATTGAGCATGTAGCTGATGGTATAATAAGATTCAGAAAAACAATTAAGAATGGTGTGTTAAAGAGGTATATTATGGTTGAGAAAATGCGCCAAACACCGCATGATTTGCACTTATGGGAAATTGAGATCATAGATGGAGTAGGATTAGTGCTTTTAGAAAAAACTAATGTGAGAGTAGAGGATTACACTACATCTAAGTATTCAAAGAACATGTGAATATCTAATAATATTCTAACTGTTATTATTTTTAGATTAAATTAAATTATTTCTATTTTTTAAATAATTAAATAAAACTTCATGAGAAATTTTCTTAATAATTAGATTTTATCTTATGATCGAAAGCTATATATTTTCTAAGAGCTAAAAAATAGATGCTGGCCGGAAAGTAAGCTTAATCTGAACACAACATAAATCATCGCTCGGCTGGTAATCATCAACGGAAAGCCTGGAAATCCTGCGAAAGCAGGATGGAAAGGCTGGAAGTTGATGAGACCTGCTGAGTGGTGATGATTGTTGTGTTTGGATTGGGCTTAGATCCGGTCAGTACTTCTTCTTTAAAATATGAATTTTTTGGTAGTTGAATTATTTCAGGATAAGTTTTATACTGTTTTGAGAAAGGATGCATATGAATGATTCATACCAATCTGATTCTATTACCAAATTTTTAGCTGAGTTATTATCCTCCGCCGATGATTGGGATTATGATCACTTCATCATCGTTACTTATTTCTGTTGTAAAGTCGGCGTTTTTTCCGTTTACTAATATTATTGCTCGTTCTTTATCTGGTAGTTCTCCTATTAAATCTATGAGTTTTTTTGGTTTTTCTAATTGAATTTCTATAAATTCTTTGCCTAATGCATGTCTGAAAAATCCTACTAGTTTGATTCTTGCCAAATTATCACCTCAAGTTTATATATTTTGAAAGTTCTTGCGCGACGTTTTCTAATCCTGAGTTGACTAGAGCTTGTTTTGTTGGTATCCCACGTTCATCCCAGTTTCTTATTTCATAGTACCATGAAAGCATTCTATTGTAATCATCATAAGATAACTTAGCACCTTTTAATGGTCCTTTTGTTAAAGGTTCTTTAAACCATCGTGCTGGTGGATAATCCATTTCTCTGCTCCATGAACCTCCAGAGGCTATTGTCTCTCTTACCCAGTATGCTCTTATTAAATTGTAAACCCTATCTGCTACTTTAAACATATCATCTAATGTCATATCTATACCAGTGGCTGCTTTGAAGTATGCTGGATAATTTTCGATTTCATACCCAAGTTCTATCCATGGGAATCTGCAGGCTACTAGAGTTTCAAAAATTCCTCCCCGTATTCGTTGCATCCATATGAGTTTTTCTACTTTTTCTTTACTAATTACAAAACGACCCATTTGTATTTCTGTAGATATAAACCATGCGTCTTTATGATGAGCTCCTATGGGTGATGTGCCATAAGCTAATGCCATTCCTGGTGCTGCATGACAATCATAGGCAGAGATTTCAAGACCTTTAACGTGCATTGCAAAATCTTCAGCACCATGACCTAATTTTTTACTAGCGTTTCTTGTTCCCTCTGCTAATAAATTACCTATACCTTTCCTGTAAGCTATATCTTTAGCTAATTCTATGGCTGCAATAGCATCACCCCATTCTATTTTCTCATTTATAAGATGTTTTTCTGAGGCTTCCATAGCGAATCCTATTACGGAACCTAAACTTATAGTATCCATTCCAAGGTCATCTGCGATTTTATTTAAGACTGCTATCTTACTATAATCTCCTATTCCTATATTAGGTCCCAACATACCTACGTTTTCATAATCTATTTCTGCAATCACATCACCTTTTATAATCATTCCACAGACCATGTTACATGATGGACAGCCTTTCTGTCTGATTTTAATTTTTTCCATTGCATAACCGTTAACATTATCTGCATAATCGAAAATTCCCTCTTTGAAGTTGTATGTTGGTAATACACTATTAACTTGTGCCCATTCTACAGTGGCTACCGTTCCTTGTCGCATCCAAAATTGATAGCTAGGTTTTTGTTTTACAGCCTTATAACCTTCAGTTCCTAATTTATTAACTAGGTTTTTATCATAATATGGGAGATCCTCAGTACCTTTGAAGACTATGGATTTTAAGTTTTTAGAACCCATGACTGCTCCTATACCTGGTCTTCCGCCAGATCTTCCACCTTCTGATATGATTGTCGCGAATTTTACTAGATTTTCACCGGCTGGTCCTATAGAAATCACACCAACAGTACCGTGAATTTTTTTCAATTTTTCTTCAGCCTCTATTGCTGTTAGACCCCATAGATCGTCCGCTGGTAGTAACTGGACTTTATCCTTTTCTACGTAAATGTATGTTGGTTTTTGAGCTTTCCCTTCGATGATCAATGCGTCATAACCAGCTCGTCTCATATGATATGCAGCCATCGTACCAATGTTTCCATCACCATAACCGCCAGTAAGTGGTGATTTTGCAGCTACTACTATTTTACCGCTACTTGGCATTGGTATCGTAGTTAACGGTCCTGAAGCTATTATAAGTTTGTTATCAAGTGAGAGAGGATTTGTGCCTGGTGGTACTTCGTCCCAAAGAATTTTGACAGCAAATCCTCTGCCTCCAACATATTTTAATGCAAAATCCAGATCAAAAGTTTGTGTGTGCATTTTGTTATTAGATAAATTAATCCTAAGTATTTTTCCACTCCAACCATACAAGATTTAACACCACCATTAGTAAGAGGCTCTTAGAATAAATCTTTTTTCTTCTTTTAATTTTTCCATGATATGTAGTTGATAATTAGTTAAGTTTAATATTTAGAAATAAAATCTTATCATGGTGATAAAATGGTTGATTGGGGAACAATATCTAATTTTGTTTTAAATGGAACTATTTCGGGCATTCCTGTTGCTGGTTTTTCTTTGTTCTCCTTCATATTAGGTCTGGTTATCGGTTATCTATTGAGAAGGTTGATTAAACTAGCTTTATTAGTTGGTTTTATAGTGATTCTTGCTAGTTATCTAGGGTTTATAAATGTTTCTGAAGTAAAGAACATGGCACAAAAATACGGTCCTGATATTATTTCATATTTAGCACTTATCATTGGGATAATACCAGTAAGTTTAGGATTAGTAATAGGTCTGGTAATAGGTTTCTTTTATGGGTAATATAATTAAGTTATTGTGCTTTGCTAATTTCTTCCAATTGTCTTAATAAGTTGTCTATTCTGTTAAGTATGCGTTGTCTATCTCTTATGTAATTATTATATAATCTTGTGTACGTTTCTCTGGAAATTTTTCCAATACTTAGTTGTCGTTCGAGTTCATTGATGCTTGCTTTTATTGTTGCGAGTGTTGTAAAATGAGATTCAAGTTCTTTAAGTATATCATTAACTTTACTTTTCGTATCTCTAATTTTTGAACTTAATGTTTTTATTTGTCCCTCGATTGATGTAAGTTCAGATTTTACAACATACGACCTTTGTGTGTATATTGCTTTTTTAATTTTCTTTAATTTATAATCTTCATCAAGTTTGTCCAATTCTTGCACTAATGATAATCGTTTAATGTAAAGCTCAGCTAAGTTGCTAATACCGCTAATTGGGATTTTTGTTATTTCTTCAGGTGGACGTGCTCTTAATGATGCCCATAAATATAATGCTATGAACACTCCACCAGAAATTCCTATCATTAGTATTATGTTAAGCATGTTTATGTAGCTTACATATGATGCTAAGCGAGCAGTTCCTGAAATAATCATAGTATCAAATGGTGTTACATTAGATTCCCTATAAATATAGGTCAGAGTGTTAGAAGATTGATAATCTGTGGGTAATGGTGTTAGTGTTATATCTGTAGAACCTGATGGAAATACTATTATTGCAGTAAAATTGTCTACAGGGGCTATTAATCCTTGGTATAGATCAATTTTTAATTTTGTAATACCATTTTCAGTTGTGCTCCACAACGTAAGATTTGATGGTTTAGATCTTATGATAAAATATGCTTTATCACTATTATTTAATGAATACCTTAACGTCCATTTACTATTAGCAGTATTAAATGTAAAATCACCGAATTCATCTCCAAAGCTTGTGATTACGAGCCCTTGAAGAGCCGGAGCCCAGTCGCTGATTTTAGTATATCCTAAGTATTTAACATAATAATCATCTTCTATGGTGATGGATCCTGATGGTGATATTGTGATAGTTCTAGTGAGAGATAATGCTTGAAACCACGTAGGGTTTGTTACATTTGCAACTATTTGTTCAACTGTTAAATCTATTGGTTTTACCTGCGAAAAACTATACTTTGCATAGATATTATTAACTGAAACACTAAACGTAAAAGATGGAATTCCTGGATACGCAGCGGGGTATCCTACAGTCGAAATCCAGCTACTCTCATAATGTATTGTAGCATTAAAACTGGTTATCGTATAGTCTAAACCAAGGGTTCTAGGTATAATAATTGTTAAATCAGGCTTAGAGGATAATTTGTATGCATAAGAACCTTCTACAAATGAGTATTGTAATTTTAGAGGTGTATGTGCCTGAATTGTAGTATGTATAGTTATTTTTAAGGATGAATTAATAAATGGTTCCACTGTAATTCTAGGAGTAATCGTAGTATTAGATAATAGTATTTTAAAATTGTAGATTGATTTGTAAAATTCATACGGTAAATAAAAACTTACATCATTTACTGTATTATTAAATTCCAATTCATCAACTACTATCATGTATCCTGATTTAGCCCATACATCACGCTTTATAGTGACGCCTATATTGGATGGAGTTTGAGCATGAACAATTGTGCTGAACATTAGCATTATCAATGGAAGCATTATGAGGATTAAGATTAGTACAGTTACCGTTTTTTTCACATCCCTCTACCTCTCACACAAATCAAGGAACACAAAAATAAATACTTTCTTTTAAAAATTAGGCTTCACTTGACAAAAAATCTTCACCAACAGCCTAAAAGCGTGATGAGGGGTATTATTTTTATTATTTTATCTGGTATGGTGTGTTAAGATTTTTGAAAAAAGGTATGTTTATTTGGTTTTATTTCTCTAATATTATGGTGATCTGATAATGGTAAAGGATGATGAACTATTAAAATATTATTCTGATGTGCCGAAAGATCTTCTTTTAGTGCAATCACTTAACATTAAAGCGAAGTCCGAAATTGATGTGTATAATGAGATAAAAGGGATTCTTAAGAAGAACAAGAATGTTTTATCGACGCCTTCTTTTTTAGGTGGTGGCGTCTGGTGTCATTATGTTCCACCGTTGGTAGACTATATAGCATCTTCACCTGAGCTTCTTACTTCATATACACCGTATCAACCAGAGATTTCTCAAGGAGTTCTGCAGATTTTATATGAATATCAGAGTATGATTTGTGATCTTACTGGTATGGATGTAGCTAATGCATCGATGTATAATTGGGCTACAGCTACTGCAGAAGCTTTTTTAATGTCTCTTAGAATTACTGGTAGGCATAAGGTTATAATTCCAAGATATATGGCTCCTTGGAGAAAGAGAGTTATTAGAACGTATTTGCGTCCACATAAAGTTGAAATTATTGAGTATGGCATAGATGAAAGTAATGGTTTAATGAATATTGATGAGATAAGTAAATCGATGTCTGGTGCTGCGGCACTTTATGTTGAAAATCCATCATTTTTCGGAATTTTAGATCCTAATGTAGAGGTTGCTGGAAAAATTGCACATGATTTTAATGCTCTTTATGTTGTTGGTGTTGATCCTCTAACGTTAGGTGTGATAAAGCCTCCTGGAGATTATGGTGCTGATATCGTAGTTGGAGAAGGACAGCATTTAGGTTCTCCTCCCAGTCTAGGTGGTCCAGCTTTAGGCATAATCGCAGTAAAAGATGACATGCGATTAATAAGACAATTACCAGGAAAAATTATTGGGCTCACTACATCTCAAGATGGAAATAAAAGAGGCTTTGTAATGGCACTTCAAACCAGAGAACAACATATAAGGAGAGAAAAAGCTACATCAAATATAACTACTAATGAAGCTTTGTTAGCTGTAAGAGCTGCAATATATTTGGCATTACTCGGTTCAACTGGATTAAGAAAACTTGGTGAATTAATTCTTGAAAGAACTAGGAAATTAGCAAATATGCTTTCTAAAGTAGATGGCATTATCTCACCATTATTTAACGCACACTATTTTAGAGAATTCCCGATTAAGCTTCCTACTGATCCAAGTATTGTAAATTCTAAACTATTACAAGATGGTGTGATAGGTGGCCTAGATGTAAAAAAATTATTTCCGGAACTAGGAAATGTTATGTTGCTTGCTACTACTGAGCTTCATAATGAAACACAGTATGAAACATTAGTTAATCTTATAAATAGAATAATAAAGGAGGTTTAGATAAATGACCTTTATTCAGGCTTCATGGGATGAACCATTAATCTATGAGATTCGTCATAGCGCACCTATAAAAAGATGGTTTGACGAGACCCAGATTGATGTTAGTTCTTATATTCCAAAGAACTTAATTAGAACAAAAAGTGTTGAACTGCCAGATTTACCGGAGGTAGAAGTTTCTAGGCATTATACTAGACTTTCAAGAATGAATTTTAGTGTTGATCTGGGCACTTACCCATTAGGCTCATGTACTATGAAGTATAACCCAAAAATCGGTGAAATATTAGCTTCGCTTGATGAGGCTAGATGGTTACATCCACTTCAGGACGAGTCAACAATACAAGGTGCTCTTGAGATAATCTATAAGTTGTCAAAATATCTTGAAATAATTACTGGAACTGATAAAGTAACATTACAGCCTGCAGCTGGTGCACATGGAGAGTTAACAGGTGTTTTAATTATTAGAGCTTATCATGAAGATCGTGGAGAGGATAATGTTAGGAATGAAATAATAGTGCCGGACTCTGCACATGGTTCTAACCCTGTTAGTGCTACAATGGCAGGTTTTAAAGTTATTACTATACCTACTGGGTCAGATGGAAATGTCGATTTAAATGCACTAAAAGCTGTACTTTCAAATAAGACTGCCGGATTTATGATAACAAATCCAAATACACTTGGACTTTTTGAGAAGAACATTATAGAAATATCGAAAATGGTTCATGATGTTGGTGGTTTGATGTATTATGATGGGGCTAATCTAAATGGAATATTAGGTATTGTAAGACCTGGCGATATGGGTTTTGATATTGTACATTTAAATCTACATAAGACATTTGCTACGCCTCATGGTAGCGGAGGACCTGGTGCTGGTGCAATTGGTGTTAAAAAGTTTCTCATTGATTATTTACCTGTTCCTACTGTAGAATATGATGGAACAAAGTATAAACTCAATTATGATATTCCGAAAACAATAGGAGCAGTTCATGGATTTTATGGCAATTTCTTAGTCTTTATAAAAGCATTAGCTTATATTGAAATAATGGGCGAAGACGGATTAAAAGAAGTAGCATTAAGATCAACCCAAAATACCAATAGATTTTTAGATATGATCAAAAATGCAAAAGGGGTAGAGATACCATATGATCCTGAACGACCAAGAAAGCATGAATGCGCAATAAGTCTTAAACCATTAGAACGAGACACCGGTGTTAAGACGTTAGATGTAGCTAAGCGATTGCTTGATTATGGTTTGCATCCACCAACAATATATTTTCCATTAATAGTAGACGAATGCATGTTAATAGAGTTTACTGAAACAGAAAGTGATGAAAATATAAAAAAGTATGCATCAACATTGTTAAAAATCATTGAAGAAGCATATAAAAATCCGCAAATTGTCCTTACTGCACCCCATAATACTTCAATAGGAAGACTTGATGAAGCAAAAGCATCACATCCAAAAACCATGGCTCTTTCATGGAAAATGTTCAAAAAGCATGAAAAAGAAAATAAAAAATCATAGTTTTAATATTTTTACTTTGCTGTATAATTATATAGGATGCAATATTTAAGGCATTCTCTTGAATGCGAACATCAAACATAAACCTTAATGATCAAAACTCACTTTACTCCAAAAGATTAAAAATTATGCGATAAGCATTTTATAAAGCTTAAAAGGCTGATAATTATTTCTCGCTCTTGAATAAGATTTTTGTATCTGTTCCGATGACAATAGAAGGACAAGCCTCGCCCTTCAGAGCAGGAAAAAGGCCGAGTAGAGAAGCTATCGAAAATGTAAGTGGAAATGTGAGGCTATAGGTGTCCAATAAACACACAACTTCTAAAAACAGTTTCCCAAAAATTGTTTTCAGCACATGAGAAAAAGAGAAAGTTTTTGATTATACAGTTTTATGTTTGCTCTTAAATGAGAATATTGTGACTGCTCTCTTGAACACATTCCCATGACCGAACTGATCCTTAAAATAACCAAAAATACATGAAAAAACAATTTTCAAAACCTCTTTAACAGCCTCCATAACCTTACATACCCCTACACAACACACAACTCTTAAAAGCAGACAAGTACAAGCTTAGATTATCCTTACATACCCCTCGATGAACAGTTTGAAGCATGCTTTCTCACTTGAGAGGAGAGTTAGTATTTTCATAGGAAAGTATAGGAGGTACAGCACAAAAATTTTACTTAAGAATGAACCCAAAAATACTCTCTTGGTCCTCTACTCCAAATGTTGCATAAAACTAAACATGGCCTTCTTCATGCTCTGAAGGGTGATGCTTGTCCTTCTATTGTCATCGGAACAGACACAAAAATCGGTAGTGGAGTTGTGTTAGGATTTATGTTCTCAAGCATTATTTAAACTAGAATTTTCTTATCACCAACAAATATTTCCTAACAAGAAGACGACATTATCCAAAAATCTTACTTAAGAGCGTTGTCTTCATCCTTTAAATAAAGACTCTGCAACAGTTTTAAGGAAGAATTCTCAGCTCTTGGCAACAGTTGAGCTTAGTCTCGTGGGCAAGACCTGAACATCACGAAGGCATTATTTAATCAATTTCTTTAATTCAACTATAAATTGTTTTATGTCTTCTGAGTATTCCTTAACTACGTCTTCATGCAACCAACCTTCGTAAAAGTTTTGGTGTAATGTGCTAGCTACCGAGAAAAGCCTTCTAAGTTCTGGTTCTTTTTCCTCCTCACCCAACTTTCTAACAAAGCTAAAAAGTTCTCCATGTGATGAAATTGTAGTTCCTTTATTAGCTGCCACTGCCTTAACCATTAATGCTGCTGAACCCCATAGCTTCTCAGATGCCTGGATGTAATCTCCTTTGGCTAAGAGATTATCAGCGTCTCTTAAATACTTTTCCGAAAGCTTCATGTACACTTCTACCTTATCAGCTGGGTCCATTTTCTCATTTAGTCCTTTGTACAACGCTTCTAAAACCAGTTCTTCAATACTTACTCCAGTTTTTTCACATTCTTCTCTCAACTTTTTCTCAATTCTTTTTGGTAGTACTAGCTCCAAATAGATAAACACCTACCTGTTGTAAAAGCTTCATACCTTATAAAGTTTCCCTTTTAATCTGCTTTGTTGCATAATTCGTGCGTAGTTTTATGATACGTTTAATGTGTTTCCTCCAATTTGACGACACTTTATGATGAAACTTGATGTGAACAGTTAAAAATGTTCATTAAAACTGTAAGAAAACATCATCAAACTCTCAACACACAAGAATTCTCAACATAAAAAGCACACCAAAAACACATCAGAATTATGCAACAAAGCACTTTTAATCTGCTGGGTTAGTGGAAGGGTGTGGTTTCGTAGAAGGTTTATTATTGGGTTGAAGATTATTTAATGTTTTAAGATAGGTTTTGAGAATGTTGTGAGTTTATTTTTCTGAGGATAAATTTGTGTTTTTCGTAGTTGAGTAATGATATTTTATTTTCATTTATGAGTGTTTCTAAAATTTCTTCCGGATTTAATCCTGCTCTATGGAGTAGTTTGTATGCGTAATCAATTCTCATAGGATGTACTGAAGTTATATTTAATAAACTTTCTATGGGATTGTTTATGGTTTTAAAGTTTTCTCCTTCATATTCTATAAGTAATTCTATTTTATTCTTGTTTATATGTTTGGAAAATATTTCATATGCCCTTAAGATTGTTTCTTCGTTTGGTTTTCTTGCGAAATTTTCTGCGGGGGGTCTTGTTGGTATGGCTATGTATGCTTTATAAGGATTAATTTCTGATATAAAGTTAGAAATTGCTTGTAGTTCATTCATATTATCGTTGAAGCTTTTTATGAGCATAGTTTCTGTAATTACTTTTCCTTTATAATGTTTTGTGAATTCTTTTATGCCTTCTAAAATTTTAATTAATGTAAGCTTAGGATGAGGTCTATTTATCTTTTTGAAAGTGTTTTCATTTATTGTGTCTATTTTTATTGAAGTCAAATCTGCGTCGTATAAATCATCTTTTACATCATCTTTAAATAATAAGGATGCATTAGTGAGTACTGCTATTTGTTTATTTGTTCTCTTTCTTATTTCTCTGATTTCTTTGCCAAGAAAAATATCTAGGGTTGGTTCACCATCAGGAACGAACGTTATGTAATCTATGTTCTCTTCACCTATTGTCTTTATAGCATTTATTACTTCATTGACTATTTCTGGCCATGGATAAAATGTCTTTCTCTCTATGATTAAATTAGTTGTTCTACCGATCTGGCAGTAAATGCATGAATAGGAACAGTTTTTTTGAGGGATGTTGTTTATTCCCAAAGATCTTCCTAATCTCCTTGATGGGACAGGACCAAAAACATATTTCATTAAGAACACCTATTCTGTTGAGATGGTTTCAAAATATTTAAGCTTTTCGCTTTTCATGTTGTGAGGTCGAGGAGGATTTCTCCTCTTTTTATGAGTTTTTTGTTGTACTGGCTCCAGTTTATGCTTGCCATGTGGTGTTAAGTGTGTTTGTTTGTGATAAAGTTTTCTGTGTGCTCCGTGAGTTCACGCACGAATGAGACTGTCCACATAAGCCTTATGTGAGCTTGTAGTAATACTTGCAGTGTGGTACTATGAACATCTTTGAACACCCCAAACAACCCAACACAAAAGAAACAAAGCACCATTCAAACCAAAAGTACTGAGCATACTCATACATTCGGACACAGCACAAGAAAAACAACAAAACTACCCCCACTCACAAAACAAAAAACCTCAAAAACAAGCACACACAAGTAAGAAAAGCATCACAAGTACTCACTCAAACCAGAACCAAAAGTACACAAGATCATACAGACGAGACTATGATAAAGCTCAACAGTGAGAACGCACACGTGTAGTCTTAACTGATGCGGAGACTCAAGAGCTCTACTCTTCCATGTGAGCTTTACGAGGAATTTTTATAAGGCTTTCAGGTTCCTTGTAGGAAGAGGCTTTGTGTGAATGAGCATGTTGTTCTTTTTATGGTGGTCCTTGTTATGCTGATGCTGTTGTGAGGGCTGGTTTTGTTCATGTGAGGGTTTTGGTTTGAGGAGTTCTGTTGAGCGTTTCTTTTTGTATAGGTTTCGTGCTTTCTTTATGTGAATTCTGGTAGTCTTTGCATGTCATGTTAAAGTTTAAATCCTCTGCTCCATAAATATTTGGTATAAAGGGGATTTTATCATGACAAGCTGAGACTACCTGAATTCTGGTTGTTCTTGGTTTAAATAGTGTTGAGCTTTTCACGAACCTCTTTGCTTATTAGTATGCGACTGGAGGTGATGTCTTATGTGGACAGTCTCTCTCAAAGAGAGGAAAGGTTTAAGTTTAGGTGAGCTTAATTTCAAAGGGAAACATGAAGAGTCTTGAAGAAATAAAAAATATTTTAGCAGGACATAAGGAGGAGTTAAGGAGGAAGTTTAAGGTGAAAGAGATAGGGATTTTTGGTTCTTTTGTCAGGGGCGAGCAGAAAAAGAGAAGCGATATTGATATTTTGATTGAGTTTGAAGAGGCCCCAAGTCTTTTCGAGTTCATGGAACTGGAGGAATACTTAAGTAAATTGCTCGGTTTGAAGGTTGACCTTGTGTCAAAAGATGCATTAAAGCCAAGGATTGGGGAGCGTATTTTGAAGGAAGTTGTCTACCTATGAGGAAAAGAGACTATAGGGATTATCTCCAAGACATAATCGATTCAATCAATGACATTGAGGATTTCACTCAAGGGATGAGTTTTGAAGACTTTGCTAGGGATAAAAAGACGATAAACGCAGTAATAAGGAGCTTAGAAGTCATTGGAGAAGCAACAAAGAACATACCAAAATCAATTAGAGAAAGATATCCTTCAGTTCCTTGGAAGAAGATGGCTGGGATGAGAAACAAAATGATCCATGAGTATTTCGGTGTTGACATTAAAATCTTGTGGAAGACAATAAAGAAAGATATTCCTCCACTCAAACAGTTAATACAAGACGTTTTAAAAGACTTAGGCTAAAACATGAAGCATATAACTGAAGAAAAAGCGAATGAGATAAGGGAAAGGTATGGTGTTGATGACCTTGAACTTTTAGCATCTAAATTGGGTGCTGAAGTTATCGAGTTGTCTCTAGAGAAGATAATCAAAGAGGTTTATTTTAAGGATCTAGGCGTTCATAGTTGTCGATCCAAACCTTCATCCATATAAGAAGAGACATTTAATCTCTCATGGACTAGCACATCACTTGTTCCATAGGAACACGAGGGAAATTATTTTCTATATAAAAAGGATAACCGTTGGAATGCCAGTTAGGGAAAAGAGAAAGAGGCCGAGATCTTTGCAGTGCATTTATTAATCCCTGAGAATAAACTCAACGAACTTCTAAAATAGGAATGGGTTAAGCAATCTTCAGACCCAATTCCAGAACTAGCAGAAGAATTTCAAGTATCAGAAAACTTTATGAAGAAAAGACTTGAGATTAAATAAGATAATGGATAGAAACTAAGCTTGGAAAAGCTGAGGAGTCATGGTTATTAGAAACAATGAGGACGAAGCTATTTTCAGAGACGCTATAAAATTTATAATAGAAATTATCAAAAAATCTGGAAGAACTAGAACATATCATCATCTAGTACCAAAAATAGATTTTACTAATCGAATGTGGTACTTAGAACTGAAATCTAAAACAGCTTATCATCATCTTTTCGAACTTAAGGATGAGGTAAGTAGACTTGAATCTGTAAGAAGATGTCTTTCTTTAATGTTTAGAAAGCAATTGCTTTGTTATATAATTCTGATGTGTTTTTGATATGCTTTTTTATGTATAGGATTCTTGTGTGTTGATAGTTTGATGATGTTTTCTCACAATTTTAATGAGTACTCCTAACTAGCATACATCAAACCACATCAGTAAGTGTTATGAGATTGGGGGAACGTGTGAAACGCCCCACAAAATCACGCACGAACTATGCAACAAAGCACTCTCTACTTTTTCCAATCAATTCTGACATAAATACTGCAAACAACATTGATATTATACCTAATATTATCGAGGACGGTATCAATGCAATCATTGATGATAATATTCCAAGCAACATTGGGCCTAAAGAATTACCAATATCACCCATAAATCTCCAGTATCCCAAAAATTTTGATGCAGTACCCTTATCATATTTTGATGCTATATCAGCACCAAGCGTTATCATAATACCAGAACCAAAACCATCCCCCACACCGATAATCATAGACGCTATCACAAACACCATAACATCAGAAAAAATTGCCAAAAATAAAAATCCCAAACCCATAATCAAAAAACTAATTAGGACTGAAAACCTCCTGCCTAATCTGTCAATTATAAATCCTGAAGGATACGATGTTAGCACACTTAAAAATCCAGATAAACCTAAAACTAAACCCAATTGAAATTCCGAAAGTATGATAATATTTTCTCCATAAACCGGAATTAGAAAATACCTGCCATATCTAATTATCTGCGCTGTTATGTAACCCAATCCAAATAGAATAACCCATCGCCAAATAATACGAGTTCTCGAGACCGATATATCGTTTTCATTATGATCAAGGATAATGTGATTAAATGATGCCCTATTATATATTAAATAAATTGGAATTATCATAATTATTATCAAGCTTCCCACAAGAAATGTTAATTGATAACCATAATTTGCTATCAAAAAACCGCCCAATATTGGACCTATAAAAGTTCCTATTCTATATGATGCGCCAACAAGTGATGATGCCCTTCCCCTATGATCATACATAGCATGCATAGCAATCATATAATGCCTTACCAGCGACCAAAAACTAACGCCTACTCCAAAGATTATTACAAAAAATATTAACGCCAAGTATGATTCTGAAAAAGCAATACCCAGTAAACTCAAGATCAATGTCAAAAAAGTCAAAAACAAAAATTTTCTCTCACTCATCTTACTTAAGATAAAACCTGATGGTATATCAAATAACATCGTACCCACGCTAACTGAACCTACAGCCAAACCAACATAAGAATAAGACGCCCCCAACTTCAGAGCATATAACGGAATAGCTAATAACAACATTCCCCTCTCAATAGATAATAAAATTTCAAATAAGTAAACCCTAAAAAACATGAATAACCAAAAATTTTCCCTCACATCTCCCATCATATCCACTGAGATGGTTTCAAAATATTTAAGCTTTTCGCTTTTCATGCTTTGTTGCATAATTCTGATGTACTTTTGATGTGCTTTTTATGTGAAGGATTCTTGTGCGTTGAGAGTTTAATGA
>JBMFIF010000007.1:0-41563 GCA_049976445.1 Thermoprotei archaeon
GCTTAGGTCTTCACCACATACCCGCATTTGGGGCGCTCTCTTGCATCACCGTGCCTCAATAAAGGAACTAAATCAACCCTTATAAACCTTTCTGAAACCTAAAACAGCTCCAGAGAGGCTTTTTTTGATATTTGTAGCGTATGTCTTTGAGATCATAACTGGTATAAAGCTTAAAGATGATTTAGTTATGGTGTCTAATGAGAAATGGTCAATAATTTTTATTGGTGGGGTAATAATTTTTGTGCTCTCTACGCCTCTTGTAATTTATAGCATATATTTTGTGTTAATACCAATGTTGGGTGATGCAATTAAGACTATGGGGATTTATTTTATTTATAAAGATTTGAAAGAAGTGGAGTAGCATGGATGTGGATTAATAAGAATAAATAGATGTGTCTTGTAAATGTATATATGAGAGATGTTATAGATAGTGCGATAGATTTGCTGAGGAAAAAAGATTTAGCTAGAGAAAATCTTATTAAAATGTCAAGAGAGCTTACTAGAATTTCGCGTAGTATAATTGTTAGTGTTCATAATGGAGGTGATATTAAAGAATTGAGCAATCAAGCTAGAATGATGGTTAATGAGATATTGTCTCTCTTAAAAGATTATCCGGATCTTATTGATTCTGTTAGAGGTTCATTGCAGGAATATTCTGAAGCTTTTATTTTTAATACTATTCTTCATGAAAATAGGTTAATAAGTTTTACTGAATTAAATATAGATCCGGCTTCTTATTTACTTGGTGTTTCTGATGCCTTAGGAGAGCTTAGACGTGAGGTAATAAAGAATGTTGATCAATGGAAGCTTGAAGAAGCATCAAGAATTCTTGAGTTGATGAAAAATATAAATAATGAGTTAAGTAAATGGGATTTGCCTGACGCAATAGCTCCTGGGCTTCGGCATAAGGTTGATGTGAATAGGCGTCTTATAGAAGATTTGGAAGTTATGATTTCTGAAGCAAAAAGAGCTCATGACTTAATACAGTATATGTCAAGATTGCTAGCTTATTTTGAAAAAAGATGATTATCTTGTTTTTCTCTTTAACATGTGTATAGGCTTACCTAGAGCATCCTCTGCTGCTTCCATTATACTTTCTGATAATGTGGGGTGTGGATGCATTGTAAAACCTAAATCCTCTATTGTTGCGCCCATCTCTATTGCTAAAGATACCTCGCTGATTAATTCTGATGCTTTAGGACCTATTATTTGAGCACCGAGTACTATACCTGTTTTTTTATCAGCAATTATCTTTACAAATCCTTCAGTACTATTTTCAGTTAAAGCTCTTCCAGATGCAGTAAAAGAAAATCTACCTACTATAGGGTCATAACCATAGTTCCTTGCTTCTTGATCGGATAGACCTACTAATGCTATTTCAGGATCTGAGTATATTACTTGTGGTATTGCTTTATGATCATACTCACTTGGTAATCCCCCTATTACCTCTGCAGCTATTAAACCTTGTTTGAAGGCTTTATGAGCTAAATATGGTGGGCCTACAACATCGCCTACTGCATAGATATTTGATACATTCGTTCGCATTTTCTTATCAACTATTATGAAACCTTTTTCATCGAGTTTCACACCAGTGTTCTCAAGGCCTAATGAATTTGAATTAGGCTTTCTTCCTACTGAAACTAATATCTTTTCAACATTTAATTTGTATTCTTCACCAGTCTTTTTTCTGATGAGGGTCTCTATTGTTCCATTAGATATGTTTATGTTTGATACTGTTGATTCTGTGTATATTTTGATCCCTAGCCTTGTTAAGATTCTCATTTCAAAGCGTGCAATTTCTGTGTCGATTCCTGGCAGTATTTGATTCATGAGTTCTACAATAGTTACTTGTGTTCCTAATTTTGCTAGTGCTGTTCCCAGTTCTATCCCTATTGCACCACCACCAACTATTAACAAACTATTTGGTATATCATCCATTTCGAAGATATCCTTTGATGCTAATACATGTTTATTGTCAAATGTTAAGTTTGGTAATTGTATTGGTGTTGAACCTGTAGCCACTATAATATTTTTTGTGTTTATGGTTAGTTCGCTACTGTTTGATTTTACTATCACTTGTGTTGGTGATTTTATGTAAGCTGTACCAGTTATGATTTCTGAACCATTCTCTTCACATAAATATCTTATTCCATCTCTTAATTTTGTTATTATTTGATCTTTCCACGCTTTAAATGTTTTGAAATTCACGCTTATTTTTTCACTTACTATTCCCATTTGTGAACTTTTTGCATTCCAATAAAGGTTTGACATTTCGATTAATGCCTTACTCGGTATGCATCCATAGTTTGTGCATTCACCACCAATAACATTGCGTTCTATTAAGGCAGTTTTCATTCCTAACTGTCCTAATCGTATAGCAGATACATAACCACCTGGTCCAGAACCAATTACAACAGCATCATACTGCATCTCGTTCACACCAGTAAACTAACATACATATACGTTATTAAAGCTTATACATGAAGTATTTTTAAACAAGAAAATTTATCATAAAGGTTTATATTCACTAAACAGATTATACAACATGGTGTTAATTTTGTCTTTAATAACATCTATTACATTACCAGTTGATGAAGAAACAACCGAAAAAGTCGTGAGAACTACGGCTCGTCGGTTTGCTGATTCTGAAATTGAGTCTATTGCTTCAAAAATAGATAAAGATGACATCTATCCTCTAGATTTAATAAGGAAAATGGGTAAAGAGGGATACTTGGGTATGATGGCACCTCAAGAATATGGAGGCTCTCCCATGGATATGCTAAGTTATTCTATTGTTATTGAGGAATTCTCATATTCTAGTGCTGCCATAGGCATTATTACTGAAGTTCATAATAGTCTGGTTGAAGCAGTAATTTCTAAATATGGTACTAATGAACAAAAAGAACGTTATTTACCTAAACTTGCATCAGGTGAGATGATTGGAGCGTTTGCATTAACTGAACCCGGTGGCGGTTCTGATGCTGCTAATCTTAAACTCAAAGCTACAAGAGTTGGTAACGAATATGTATTAAACGGAACAAAGATTTTTATAACTAATGCTGCCTATGCAGATTTATTCATAGTATTTGCTAGGACTGGTAGGCAAGAGGATAAGCATAAAGGAATATCAGCTTTCATAGTTGAGCGGAACACAAAAGGCTTTAAAGTTGGTAATAAAATAAAAACTATGGGAATACGAGGGACTGGCAATTCAGAATTGATATTTGAAGATGCTGAAGTACCCTCAGAAAATTTACTTTTAGGAGAAAATCAGGGTTTTAAAATTGCCATGGATGCTCTCAATGATGGTAGAATAACGGTTGCTGCAATTTCACTTGGATTAGCAAGAAGAGCATTTGATGAAAGCTTTAGATATGCACTTCAACGAGAGGCGTTCGGTAAACCAATCGCTGAACATGAGGCTATAAGCTTTATGCTTGCAGATATGGCTACTGAAATAGAATTAACTAGAAGCATGCTTTATAGAGTTGCAAAATTACGCGATAAGGGTATAAGATGTGTAAAAGAAATCTCAATGATAAAACTCTATGCTGCGCAAATGGCCATGCGTTTAACAAACATGGCAGTACAAATACATGGTGGATATGGATATTCTTCAGATTTCATAGTTGAACGATTATTCAGAGATGCAAAACTAATGCAAATCGGAGAAGGTACTGATGAAATACAAAAAATGGTAATCTACAAAGAACTCCTACGCGCATCAGGACAAATCATCAAATAACACCGATAACTTCATAACATTATAAAAATCATAATAAATGGAACTTTCTAGATAATCTTACATAAAAGAGAACAAAACTAGCGCTTCAAAAAAGAAGAGTTAAAAATTACTAAAGAACTATTATGAAATCCTGGTCAAATGCATTAACTTTATAATATTAGAGACATTTTAATAAAAGGAATAGCCTGTGTCATTACGTAATGTACAAAGCCATGGTCCTATTGATCCTACACCCGATCTTTGCTTAGCATGTCGAGGAAGTAGAATGTTATGCGGACGGGTATTTTGCCCTATCATTGTAAAAAATATAGTGAAAAAGAAGCTTAATATCAGCAATCAAATTTACGGATCAAGTCCTCCGAGCATTTTTGTAGGTAGGATTGGATATCCTAGAGTTTATGTAGGTCCTATGACTCCACCATATACAGGTGATACAACAATACTTGACCTGCCAGAAGATTGGGTTCATAAAAAGATCGAGGAGATAGTTGATTATAGATTTTCCCTTATTCGTGGAAAAATTGCTGTTAATGTAAAAAATGCTTCAAATCCATCTAAATATTTAGAAATTATCCAAGAATTCGCGATGGGAGAAAAACCAGTCGATGCAGAAATGATTCTAGAGAAAAAACCTGCTGGATCGCTCACGTTTAATGAAGAAACTCCACCATATGGCCCTTCAGCACCCTTAAAGGCTATTAGATTAGGTGGTAATATCTATGTTGATGCCAGGATCGAAAAGGCGTATTACGATAAATATTTAAAAGCCGAGGAAGCTGTTATTCAATTGTATTCTAAGAAAGTTCCTGTATCTCGTATACAAAGAGTATTTAGTGCTGGAGTTCTTGGAGAAAAAAGTGAAAGGAAATTTGTACCTACCAGATGGAGCATAACTGCTGTTGATGATATCATTTCAAGAAATATTATCAATGAAATAAAAAATTATCCAATAATTAATGAATATTTAGTTTATGTACGAAAACACCTTGATAACCTGTTCATCGGTCTTTTTATACCAGATTACTGGAGCTATGAATGGATAGAGGCGTGGTTCCCACAAACAACATGGAACTTAACATATAACACAACAGAATTAATAGGCGATCATGAGGGATATAAAGGAAGGACAATCTACGCGAAAGAAATCGGAGGCTGTTATTATGCTGCAAGATTAGCTGCCGCTGAAGCATTAAAATCCATGAAACGTCAAGCAACAGTACTTCTCTTACGTGAAATCTATCCAGGATTCACATTACCTCTTGGAGTATGGTTCGTCAGAGAAAACTTAAGAGAAATGTTTAAACAAAAGCCAATGAAATTTAACACTCTTAATGAAGCATTACAATTTGTCGCATCAAAATCCTCAATAAAACTCGAACGTTGGCTTAGAGTTAGCTGGATATTAAATAGAATTCTTTTCCAAACTAAATTAACTAAGTTCATAGGTGACGAAACATTATAACAAAGAAACTAGGGCCCTTCACAATAATAGAAACTACAACTAAAACTGCTCTCTCTACATCTAAACTTCCTGGACTTGATTATTCTCTTAATCCATATACAGGATGTTCTCATGGATGCGTTTATTGTTATGCTGCATCTACATTAAATGACAGAAATTTAGCATCACGCTGGGGCGATGTAGTATTTGTCAAAACGAATATAACAGAAGTTCTCGAACAAGAGGTTAAAGTAAAAAAACGTGGTATTGTAGGAGTTTCAACTGTTACTGATCCATATCAACCTCCTGAAGCACTATATAAACTCACACGTAAAAGCCTCATAATACTGAAACAAAACAGGTTCAGAATATCCATACAGACAAAATCAAGCCTAATACTCAGAGATAAGGACATAATCGAACCAAAGCTTTTTGATGTAGGAGTCACGATCACGACAATTGATCCTAATATAGCTAAAATCCTTGAACCATCAACACCACCCCCAATAGCACGTATTAAAGTTCTTAAAGAGTTTGCTAATTCAGGAGTTGAAACATGGATATTCTTAGGGCCTCTCATACCAACAATAAATGATGATACATACAATATAGAACAAATAATAAACATAGCAAAAGAAACAAACAGTTACATACTCTATGATAAACTCAACATAAGAAAATATGTTACAGAAATCCTAAAACCAACGCTCGAAAAACATTGGCCAGGAGTATCAAAATACATAATAAATTTATCAAGATCACCAACTAATGAATACTGGACAAAACGCTATAAAACTATCGAAGAACTATGTAAAAAATTAGGCGTCAAATGTGAACCAGCATTCCAATACAAACAAACCAACCTATCCGAATATTTATAAAATAAACTAATTAATAATTCCCCATAATGGTCTACTAAGCTTTACAAATATATCATATTATAAAAATATATATTAAATAATATATTAATCCAATCACAAATGTAATAATTTAATATACATATTTTCATACAAAAATTTATATACAAGATTTAATACATAATATTGTGAGTAAAAAATGAAACACAAACTTTCTAGAAGAGACTTTCTGAAAATCACGGCTTCTACTTCTCTTCTAAGTAGCACTCTTACCTTTAATGATGTAATTGTTACAACGATTAATAATGAAAATGTAAAAACTAACACAGTTCAAAACACTGAAACACGATTCAGTGCATGTTTAATATGTGGTCAGGCATGCCCACTAAGAATTGATATTGTTCCTAACAATAAACTTGCACCGATGATTGTAAGGCATAACACTGTTTCTGAACTGGATCAGTGGTTTGCTGCATGTGGAAAGCCAAGATTACTATTTGAGATGTGGAATCATCCTGATAGAATTAAAGGACCATTGATTAGAGAAGGAAACAAAGGTGATGGAAAATTTAGGAGCGCAACATGGGATGAAGCTCTTAATTACGTTGCTGAGAATCTAAAAAAATATATTGACAAACCTGAGCAAATAGTTGTATTTGCTCATCAGGGTTATGAAGCAGGATTTATAAAAGCATTCTTTAAAGGAATTATAGGTACACCTAATACTACAGCACATGACGATACATGCTATTTAGGTAATGCTCAAGGTAAGAGATCACTTTTTGGCAAACCTATAGGACCTGGTGGACTTTATTCAGATTATGCTCATGCACAATTGATTATATTAATGGGTAGAGATCCCATTAATGGATTAGTTGCGACACCATGGACAAAAGCACTTTCAGTTGGTAAATCGCATGGTGCAAAAATTATAGTTTTTGATGTGAAACGTCCAAGAATCGCAGATTTAGCTGATGAATTTATATTAGTGGCGCCTGGTACTGATTTAGCTATAGTATTAGCTTTCATGAATGTCATAATTAACGAAAGTTTATATAACTCAAGCTTTCTCATCTCTTATACAAATGCACCTATGTTAATTTATACTGATACTATGGAGCCTGTTAAATTAACTGATCATCCAAAGTATTCGGGTAAAAAAACATACCTTGTTTATGATAGTTATGATGGAAAGTACAAACTTAAGACTGATGCTTATAATCCTCAGTTAGAATATTCAGGTGAGTATAACGGAAGGCCTGTAAAAACTGTTTTTACGTTATTAAAAGAAAGTATTAATAAGTATACTCCTAAATGGGCAGAAGAAATTAGTAGTGTGCCTGAAGAAGAAATAAGAAGGATAGCTAGACTTCTTGCTGCTTATGCTCCACGTGCTTTTATAGATCATGGATACAAGGGTTCTCGTTATAGAAATGAAAGTATGTTTTATAGAGTTGCAGGAATAGTCAATGCATTAATAGGATCATACGGAGCTAAAGGTGGCATTGCATGGCCTAAAAATATAAGTATTCCATCACCATTAAGCATCATGAATATAAAAACTATAACACCGAGTACAAAATCAATTGCAGAATATTGGTCAGAGGAATACCCACTTGTAGTAGATGACATGACAAGCATGCTTTTCATAAAATCTATTTTAGAAGAGAAACCTTATCCAGTAAAAGTTGCTATAATCTATAATCAGAATCTCATAAGTCATATACAGGGTTCTAGTAAAGTTGAAGAAGCATTAAAGAAACTTGAATTTACTGTAATATTTGATGTAATGTGGAATGAGACAGCACCATTTGCAGATGTAATACTGCCCATACCATTTTTCTTTGAATATAATCCTATCACGTTAGTTCAAGCTAGCAAAGCTAACATTGCGCAGATAATACTTCCAATGAAAGTCATTGATCCACCATCAGATATTGATGTAAAAACACCAGGTTGGATTACATATGAGCTTATAAAAAGATTAAAACCAGAAATCGCAAATAGTTTTAAGATATTTGCTGAAAATCCAGAAAGTATTCAAAGAAAACAAGCTGAAAAGTTAAATATTAACTTTGATGAACTTAAGACAAAAGGTGTAACCGCAATTTATAACGAACCACTTTATAAAGTACCAATACCTTTTGCTACGGTTACAGGTGAAATTGAATTAATAAACGTTAGTATGTTAGCTAAGTTTAAGGATCAGCTTAATAAACCAAGTTTAGTAAATCCATTGCCATGTTGGGTACCTCCGTATTATATGGAAGATGGTAAAATAAATGACGACGAATTTGTTGCAATAGATACTACGTATTCATTAACTGCGTATTCATATATTCGTAATTCTAAGTTAATAAATGATACTATAAAATGGGAGAAAATGAATGGTGTCTACATTAATTTTGACAGAGGTGTTAGACTAGGATTAAAAGATGGAGATAATATAATCATTGAAAACTTAGAAACAGGTGTAAAAATTAGAGCTAAAGTCTTTCTATCTCATGAAATACATCCGTATGTCATTGTTGGTATACACGGATTAAATTCAGGTTCATATGAGAGAGGCAACATTAAATTTACATATATGACAAAGACTGGAATAAATACAAACTTCTTAGCACCATTTAAAATTGTTGAGTACGAAGCTCGCGCTGCTCAATGCGATTTTAAAGTAAAGGTTAGAAAAGAGGTGATATCATGACTCGCTTAGCTATGGTTATTGATCTGAATAAATGCGTTAGATGCTATGCATGTGTTTATGCATGCATACGGGAGAATGTGTTAAGATATGATAATACTGGTCGAGTTTATTATCCTCCAGTAGAAAACATAATTTCCTACTCTAGGACAAGACCTTTTAATGTTTATGTAAATGAAAATCTTGCAGAAACTATTCTAACGCAATGTGAACATTGTGAAGATGCACCATGCGTAAATGTTTGTCCAACTGGTGCATCATACATGACTAAAGAAGGTGTAGTATTGGTTGATAGCAGTAGATGTATTCAATGTGGTTTATGTATAAGTGCATGCCCATATGGTGCAAGAAATAGACTGACATCATATTTTGGTGGTGCGCCTCTTAATGATTATGCATTAAAAATAGGTATACCTGATAAATGTACATTTTGTTATCATAGAAAAACGGACGATAAATCATTATGGACCCCGGCATGTGTAGAAGCGTGCTCATTCAATGCAAGAATATTTGGTGATTTAGATAATCCTCAAGATCCAATTTATAAAATAGTTAATTCAGGTCTTGCAGTTGCACCGAAAAGTGATTTAGGAACCAAACCTAAAGTATTCTATGTAACAGATAAACCTGTTGGAATTGAGAGATATCCAACACCTGAAGTTGCAACAAAGCAAGCTATTGACTTTAATTTCTGGGATTACATTAAAAAGAAGATTATAGAACCAGTAGTTATTGCTGGAGCATCATTAGCTGTCATACTAGGAGCTGTTCATATTATTAGAGAACATTTTCGTGAAGCAAATAAAAAAGATGAGGTGAAATAGAATGAAAGATGAAAGAAAGGTATTGAGATGGGATAAAATAGCACGAACAATACATTGGCTTTTCATAATAGGTGTAACCGCTGGATTAATTTCTGGATTACCAGTTTTTGATGGAAAGATATTTGGAATATTATATAACCTAATAGGTGGATCTAGTAATCGTATTATATTACATTATTACATTACTACTATTACTCTCAGTATAGCAATTCCACTAGTGTTATATAGACTCTTATGCTTAACAAGACAATGTGACTTATTAATAAAACGTGGAGAAGAATGGTTACCTTGCACTGCTGATATTAAAAAATCAGTATTAATATTTCTTAGATGGTTTGGAGTATATAAAGAAAGACCAATCATAGAATATCATCATCCGTTAGAAAAATTTGCTGTAATTGGTCTTCATATTGGGCTAGTATTACTTGGTATATCAGGCATACCAATGGCATTTTTCAATGTGGAACAATATAAAACTTTATTATTAATTACGCATGATATTGGGTTTATGCTTGTTACGATAATAGTTATAGGTCATGTGATGCTGGCTTTAAATCCGGTGAACTGGGAAACATTAAAAGCAATGTTAACTAATGGTAAAGTATCCATCACATGGGCAAAAGAGCATCATCCAGGATGGAAAATTGATGAATGAAGTAATTAATGAGGAAATAGTTTCCAAAGTTCGTCAATGACTGGTGTATCAATATAAATTTCTTCATTATTTTTTCTTATTATTCTTATACCTTCATGCTGTGTTGTAAAATACCCGATTACTGATGCTTGTATTCCTATTTTATTCAGAATATTTATGGCATCGTTTACTTTTTCAGGTTTTACGGCTGCCAATAAAACACCTGAACTGATCAACTTTAATGGGTCTATCTTTAAAAAATCACAAATAATTTTTGTTTCTTTTGCAACAGGTATTTTCTCCTCATAAACGATTAAACCTGTATTTGATGCTTTAGACATTTCATAAAGTCCTTCTAGTATACCACCATCAGTTGGATCATGCATTGCGCTCACTAATTCTCTTTCGGCTAGAGTTAAAGCTTCTTTAAGAATAGAAGTATGGTTAATCATGTCTTGAGCACGCTTGATTATGTTGTTGTCGAGAATTTTTGAAAGCCTTTCTTGTAATGTTTCTGCTATTATAGCTGTTCCTTCTAACCCGGCAGTTTTTGTCATAATTATGTAATCGCCAGGTGATGCGTTTGATGCCGAGATTATAGATTTTGAAATAGGTACTCCTATTGCTGAAGCGATTATTATTGGTGGCCTGTTTCTTAGGCCAGAAGCTATTTCTGTATGTCCACCAACTATTGCTACGTCTATTGTTTTAGATGCATTATCCGCCTCTTTCATGATCTCCTCAACTGTTTTAATATCAGAATCTTCAGGAAGTAATATTACGAGTGTGGCAGCAATGGGTTTTGCACCCATACATGCTACGTCATTAGAAACAACATTTATTGCTAATTGTCCTATTCTGTGTGAAGCGCCTACAATTGGATCTGATTTAAAAACTATTTTAGTATTATCAATCTGTAATAATGCTGCATCAACCCCTATTCCTGGTCCTATTAATACTTCTTTTCTTTTTGAGCCAAGGTGTTTAAATACGATATCTTCTAAAAGTCTAGGATCAAGTTTTCCAATAGGTAATTGGCTAGACATGTCCACACAGTTCAATAGTTTCTTGTAGGATTAATATTTAAGCATAATGGATTGATGTTTTGAATGAAATTTATTTTATTGTTTTGTGCTTTGTAGAGAACTATATATTTCCCTATTTTACATAAAATTATGAAGTGAAGATAACGGAATTAGAAAGAATAACATGGGTTAAAAATTACACTAGAGATGATGAGATTTATTCTATGCTAAGACCATATGTTTCAGAATGGTTCAAAAGGAGATTTGGTAGTTTTACTGTACCACAAAGAATGGCTATTCCGGAGATTAAAAAAGGTCATAATGTTCTCATATCATCTCCTACTGGTACTGGTAAAACTCTTGCAGTCTTTCTTGGACTATTAGATGAACTTTATAGATTAGCTGAAAAAGGTGAACTTTCAGATCAAATTTATATACTCTACATAAGTCCGCTAAGAGCATTAGATAATGATATGAAAAGAAATCTGTTAGTTCCAATAACTGAAATAGTGCAGGTAGCATCAGAGATGAATATAAAAGTTCCTGAGATTAGAGTTGCCATTAGAACTGGTGATACAACACAAAATGAAAGGCAAAAAATGTTAAAAAGACCTCCTCACATATTAATAACTACGCCTGAAAGCTTAGCGATAATCTTAGTTGCCCCTAAATTTAGAGAACGATTAAAATTTGTTCGTTGGATTATAATCGATGAAATACATGAACTCTGTAATAATAAAAGAGGAGTACACTTAAGTCTTTCACTAGAACGTTTAGAAAATCTTGTAAATAATAAAATCATCAGAATTGGAATGAGCGCTACGATTTCACCGCTTGAAGAAGTCGCACTATACTTAGCTGGTTATAATGATGATGGTACTCCTAGAGAATGTAGAATAGTTGATGCACGTTTTTCAAAACCATTCGAGATTAGAGTACTAATGCCTGTGAAAGATATAATTTACGAATCAACAGAGAAATTAAATAACTCAATTTACAAAGAATTAAGTAAACTAATTTCTGAAAATAGAACAACATTGGTCTTTACTAACACAAGAAGTGCAACAGAAAGAGTAGTATACAAACTAAAGAAAATGAAATTAGATGGAAACGGTGTAATAGATGCAGATTCAATAGAGGCGCACCATTCAAGCCTAAGTAGAGGAATAAGATTAGATGTTGAAGAGAAACTGAAAAAAGGACAATTAAAAGCAGTAGTATGTGTTACAGGGGATTCTTTAGTTCTAACAGCCAATGGATGGAAAGAAATAAGAAGAATTAAACAAAATGAAGAAATTTTATTCTTAGATGAAAACTTTAAATTAAATAAAGGAAATTTTGAAGGAATATTTTCAAAAGAATATAATGATGAAGGTTTAAAAATAAAAACAAGATTAGGCTTTGAAATAAAATGTACAAAAGAACACAAATTTCTCATCATTAGAGATTCAAAGTTAGAATGGGTAATGGCAAAAGATCTGCAAATAGGTGATAGAATAGCAGTAACAAGAGAAATTCCTAATTACAGAAAAGAAACGTCTAATAATTCGACAAAAGCTGAACATGAGTCTAGAAAAATAAACAAGGGAGATTTGCAAAAATTACTAGAATTACATAAAAAGTTTGGAGTCTCAAATGAATTTTTAGAAAGATTAGCATATTCAGACATTTTTTTGGATGAAATAATTGAAAAGAAGAAAATTCCTATTAAAAAAATATGGTCCCTTATAAATACTCCCAATCATAATTATGTGGTTAATGGATTTATTTGTCAAAACAGCTCGACTTCTTTAGAACTTGGTATAGACATAGGATCAATTGATATGGTAGCACTTCTCAGTAGTCCGAAAAGTGTGAGTAGATTGTTGCAAAGAGTAGGACGCTCTGGCCATGATACCCAACGAATAAGCAAGGGTAGAATAATTGCAGTAGATAGAGATGATTTAGTTGAATCAACAGTCCTAGCAAAAGCTGCAGAAGAAAGATTAATTGACAGTGTAAAAATACCAAAAAACTGCTTAGACGTATTAGCCCAACATTTAGTAGGAATGGCAATTGAAAATAAATGGAGAATAGAGGACGCATACAAATTAATCAAACGAAGTTATAACTATCATGAATTACCATATGAAGATTTCATTTCTACGTTAAGATATCTGGCCGGACATTATGAACAACTTAAGGAAATGAAAGTATACGCAAAAATCTGGATCGACGAAGAGGAAGGAATGTTTGGAAGAAAAGGCGGCGGAAAAACACGTATGATATATTACCTAAACAGTGGCACAATACCTGATGAAGCCCAAATAGAAGTACATACTATAGATGGTAAATTTATAGGAGTTCTCGAAGAAGAGTTCTTAGAAATACTTGAACCAGGAGACATATTCGTACTAGGAGGAAAAACTTATGAATTCTTAAAAAGTAAGGGTTCAAAAGCTATAGTAAAACCAGCCGAAGGACAACGACCAACAGTGCCCAGCTGGTTTAGTGAAATGTTACCATTAAGCTTTGACTCAGCATTATTAATAGGAGCTTTCAGGAGAAAAGTTGCAGAACTGATCAAATCACATGACAAAAATAGCGTAATAGCATGGCTTGAAAAAGAATACAATTTATCACAATATGCTGCAAAAACCATATACGAATACATATGGGAACAATTAATGTTCACAAATGGGTTAATACCTTCCGACAAACTCATTTTGATAGAAACATTCGAAGAAAAACCAGTAAGAAACATAATATTTCACACACTATTCGGAAGAAGATGCAACCAAGCCCTCAGCAAAGCTTATGCATACCAACTTTCACGAGAATACAACACCAACGTAAGGATAACAGTAACAGACAACGGATTCATGCTAACAATACCACTATACATAAACCCAGATTTAGAGTGGTTAACCAAAAGTGTTACACCAGAAAACATTGAAACCTTACTTAACAAAGCATTATCGAGAACAGAAATGCTTACAAGAATTTTCCGTCATTGTGCAGTTAGATCCTTCATGATACTAAAACGGTATATGGGAACAGAAAAAAGTGTAAACAAGCTACAATTAAGTGCACAAAGCCTTCTAAACCTCATCACAGAAATAAACAACTTCCCAATACTTAAAGAAGCGTATAGAGAAATATTAGAAGATAAAATGGACATAGAAGCCGCAAAACAAATACTCAAACAAATAAAAAACGGTAATATGGAAATAAAATTCTTCATTAGCAATGAAGTACCATCACCATTTTCTCATTCAATAGTTACACAAGGATACAGCGATGTAGTACTCATGGAAGACAGAAGAAAAATATTACAAAACCTACATAGAAGACTAATGGAAAAATTAAACCAAATAACCATCACTTCATGAAATTTTTACTACTCCTCCTTTACATGGAAAATCAACAAGAAAGCCCACAGTTTTAACTCTGGAATGAATTGTCAATAAACTTAAATACAACGACAAAATGGACTTGTGAAATGGAGCGAACAAACACCTTCATAATTGAGGATTCTACTACCCTATGAAAGCTTACGGATAACCCCGCTAGGCTGTACAGTGAAGTAAACTCTGAGCGCAAACAAGCCTACATTCGCTATAAAAAGTTTGAGCGGCACCCCAAACATATATACAAGAAGAATAGGCTCAGCAACAGCCCAGCAAGCAATGGTAGTCTTTGCATGTCATGTTAAAGTTTAAGCGTTCTGTTCTATAAATAATTGTGTAAATGGAATTTTATCATGACAAGCTGAGACTACCATGCGGATCAAGGATGATGAAAGGACATGGAAACTATAATATTTAAGAGCGAAAAATTTTATAATTAGTTTTTTCTTCAAATATGGAAAACAAGGAAATAAAAATCCCAAGTAGATTCGCCCTAATGAAGAATGAAAGACCATACTGGTATGGCAGATATAGCTGGAAAGCAAATTGGGCTTTAACTACATTTGCACTCACTTTCATACTATTACGTTTCGTAATACCAATGCTTAGATAATATTATTCTTAATCTCGGTAATTAGAGTCTATAATTCAGAATACTTTGTTACAACTTATCGAACTTACGTAAAATATGGACTAATAAGTCGTCGAATATTTGAAATACATAATGAGTGGATTACTTCAACATCAATAAGACAAGGAATCATACAAAGGATGCTTAATTGTGGGGATTTAATCTTCAGCACACCTAGGCAATATTTTGGCTCAGTCTTTATGAAAAATGTTTCTGATCCTACACATGTTAGAACGATTGTTGAAGATGTTCTCAGAAGATTAAAGGAAATTAAATCAATAAAAGATGACCTCAGACAATTAGAGAAAGAATACGAATTTGGACGTATTTCTAAAGAAAAATATAAAGAATTGAAAAAGAAATATGAAAAGCAGCTAAGGACTATGTCATAATAAATTAAAACATCCTATTATTTTTCATAATCAAAAATAAATTTTATATAGTTAATTAGTTTTACATAAATAAAATGAAAAAATTGGTAACCATAATTATTCTTGTAATAGGTATAGTAATACTTTTAGGAGTATTTTTCGGCGTTATACTTTCATATTTCAATATGCCTATAATCCCATGTGGATCAATAAGCCATATTACAGTTAAAGTAACTGGTGCGAATTTGCAAATAAATTATGTTAGTACATTTAGAGGATGGCTAGGCCCAACATTCCAGGCAATAAGCACAAATCAAATCACTGTTAGAGACGGTGATACATTAAATGCGGAGTCCCTCATGACATCCAGAAGCACGTAGGTAAAGTCTTCTATTGGCATTTCCCCTTAACGTCAACGTTTCCCATGAACATAAGTGAGCACTGGCTCATGCCCCTTCGGGTGCCCCTCTCAACGAAGCCGCTTTCCATGCAGAGCTTAAGCTTACCTATCATCCCATCCGCACTTGAGAACTCTATCTTGCTTATCTCGTCGAATATGACCCAGTCTTTAGTCGTTATTTCTCCTGGAATGTTTCTGGCTAGATTCCATATTAGGACCGCTGGGCTTACCCCTGTAAAGATGAGAAGAACCTAGATGATCATGATCTTTACACCGAGTTTTGAGGCCACATCGGCTTGGACTTTATCGCTTGTTATGAACTCTAAGGATGACTCCTTGGCCAAGACTATGAATAGTGCGTCGTACACTGTTATGCCGTGTTCAACAGCTATGTTAAACGCTTTTGCGATATACTTATTCTGTCCTTCCACGGGTATGGCCTTCTCCTCGATTATGTCTCTTAGCACGGCTCTAGCGGTCTCTAAACTCATCTCGTTTCTCATCACTTTTTTCCAGAGAGTGTTTGCGAGCTCTTTAACAGCTAGGTCTAACGTTACGATGCCTTCTAGCATCGCTTCTCTCACTCTTTCCCAGCCTTCTTCACGAGTGAAGTATTTCACGAGAGCTGAGGAGTCAATGACTTTCACGGTCCTCCCTCACAGATCTAACCGAAAACCCTTTCTCGCTAGGCTTAATGTCTTTCAGCATCTCATCCCATTTGGAGACGAACTTCCTCATCTTAACCTTTAATGCGAGGTTTTCTAAGTACTTTCTAACCTCTTCAGCGACATCGATACCGCTTTCTTCTAAAACCCTCTTAACTTCTTCTTTAACTCTAACACTAACCACGACACTCAAGGCGTTCACCGTAGATATTATCCTTGAGAAGATTAATAAACATTACCGTAGACATAATTGTAGACAATATTAATCTAAAACACTACAAAGGATCAGTATTGAGATCACCAGCAGGCTTAGAGGTTATTAGAGGCAAGAGACCGTAGAAGCCTTTCTGGAGCTGTTTTAGGTTTCAGAAAGGTTTATAAGGGTTGATTTTAGTTCCTTTATTGAGGCACGGTGATGCAAGAGAGCGTCCCAAATGCGGGTATGTGGTGAAGACCCAAGTGGGGCGCACATTCGAAAGCCAGGATGCGGGGGTTTCCCCACAGCTATGAACCGGAGGAATCGATGAGGGTGGAGTTGTGGGTTGGGGTCACCCCGAGCGGGCGGAGCCCAGTGATATGGATCCCGATGAAGAGTGGTCCTGAGAGCGATGATACCAAGGGAGAGGGCTTGATATAGCTTGATATCAAGCCCAATGAAACCCGAACCCCTATAGCAATATACTTTTAAGAGGACTAGGACTATTAGCAAACAGAAGAGTGCTTTTTTGAGCTTCTGAATAAGAGCTCGGGCTCTTGGGAGAGGCAGTTCCTAAAACTTTGGTATGAGGATCTGGAATTCTGCTACAATAGTCTGTCTATTTCGCATTCTTCCTAAAATTTTTTCAATGATGCTTCTATTTTTTGGTAGTGGAATCAGGTTAGTATGAATTGGTTCATATTCATCATTTCTCAAAACAGCATAAATTTTATCGATTTTGTTGGATAATTCTCATTTGGAGGTTTCTTATACACAGACATACTGCTGACCTTCTTGCCTTGAGGCTTGTCATGTTTTGTGGTATCGTTACAAAATTTTTGCAGTGGATTTTTATGTTGTTATGTAGTATGTTTTTCCTTCTTTTTCTGAAGTTTTAATGACACCTTTGGCTATTAATCTTTCCAACTCCTTACTTACTGTTTCAGAAGATAAGTGCGTACCCATTATTAATTCATCAATTGTAGCACCATTCCTAGACCTAATAATCGCAAGGATCAATGATTCTCTTCTCTCACGCTCCTTACGAAACCTTCTAACAAGGAAATAATACGCTAAGACAATGATTACAATGATTATAAGCCATTCCGTAGGATTTAAAGCCATTACATTTCACCATCATAAGTATTTCTTAAGTTCTTCTTATATTTTTCTTAGTTTATGCTTTGTTGCATAATTCTCACATGTGAGGATCTGTACATAAGAGACTTACCCCTACCACTACACGCTCCCTAAGCGGTCCTCAAATCCCTCATGAACAAGTTGTAGAGATAAACCTTCAACATCACCTCCCTAACCATGTTCACAAACTTCCTAGCACAAACAAACTCACCAAAAACCCGCTTAAACCAAGAAAACACATCCTCAACAGTCCACCTACGACCATACGAACCCTAGGATAGTGTCGTCTTGTTGGGAAATATTTGTTAGTGATAAGAAAATTCTAGTTTAATATAATGCTTAGGAACATAAATTCTAACGCAATTCCACCATCCATTTCACTCTTAAGAATGTTGTGGCTGCTGTTTTTGAGATTGTCAGATAAGCCATTAACACGACATCACTCCTACATGCTAAGTGGGTAGTCTCTTTTTTGTCGTGTGGTGGTGTTTATTCTAACACAATTCAATTATTGTTTAGATTGCTCCTATGAGTCTTAGTAGTATTGGGATTACGGTTGCTCCCCAAACTGTTAATACTACACCTATTATCCACCTAAAATTGCTGTGCATTTCACCCCTCAATTGATTTACCTCACCTCTCAGTTCGCTTATCTCATTTTTTAGTTCTTTTCTCAGTTCGCTTAGTTCTTTTCTTACATCGCTTATCTCATTTTTTAGTTCTGTTCTTAGTTCGTTTATGTCTTTTTTTGTTGCGACGTCCGCTATGATTGCGTTTATTAGGGCTAGTCTTATGTCTGGTTCTGTTATGAGGAGTTCTGCTAATCTTTTTCTTAATCTTACGTCTGCTTCGAGTTCTTCCAAAACTTTTTCTGTGATCATGCTGGCCTGCTCTCTTAATTTTATTAATTTATTTCCTATATATACTCTCTCTTCTGGGTTCAGAAAATGGTTTAGGATTTACATAGGTAATAGGAGGTACAGCCACAAAAATCTTACTTAAGAGCGAAGAGCGTTTATATTTTTAGAATCATGATGATTATGTCGTTTGAAAAGATTACGATCAGAACAATTTCTGAGGAATGTGATAAACTTCGAAAGCTCGGGCTTCGTGTTATTGATGCTCATATTGGTGCTCCATCTCATGTTCCTCCGATTTCAGTAAAAGAAACTTTAGATGATTTAGACCGTGGAGGTCGTGAATATCTTCCATTTGTTGGTATTGAGGAGTTAAGGCGTGAAATAGCGCATTTTATAGAAATGTGGCGTGGTAAAGTTGCAGAATATTCCAGAGTGATAGTCACATCTAGTGCTGTGCATGCTTTATATGTTGTATTTAAAATGTTTTCTGGATTCAAAATGCTTCTTCCCAAGCCATATTTTCCACATTATTTTGAACAGGCAGAAATAACAGGTATCAAATATGTCTTTTATAATCCCACAGCATATGATATAGTATCAGAGATCATTAGTAAAATAGATAGTAATACAAAAGCAGTTCTCATAAACTATCCACATAATCCAACCGGATATTATCCACCATCAGAACAATTAAAAGAGTTAGAAAGTGAGCTAAAATCTAGGAACATAGTATTAATAAACGATGCTGTGTATCATGAAATTTATTTTGATGAAAGGCCATACTTTCCAGGCGATATACTCATAGACTCATTCTCAAAGACATTCTCACTACCTGGGCTAAGGATTGGTTACATTTACTGGGATACAGGAGACATAGAACGTGCAGGAAGATTAGTATACTTAACGACCGCAGGCGCAAGCGATTTCTCGCAAAGAATTGCATTAAATGTACTAAAATCAGTTACTAAAACATACTTAGATTATGTAAGATCATACTACAAAGTTAAACGCGATATATTAATAAAAATGCTTAACGAACTAGATTTTGAATATCCCATACCTAAAGGAGCATTCTATGCTTTTCCTAGACACTCAAAAATTAAAAACAGCTTTGAATTAAGCAAAACTCTATTATCGCCAAACAGATCAATATGCATAGGTATTATACCTGGAGAACTTTTTGGTGGTACTTATAATCAATTCAGAATAAGCTTTGGAAAACTAACCGAAAATGATATAAAATTAATGAGACAAGAATTTGAAAAAGAATTTTTTAAAGAAAAATCTACAAGTCAATAATTCAATTTAGTGTCAAGCACTAGGAGGACCTTGAGTTTCTGGAGCAGCTGACGGTTGTTCTACTTGTGGTTTAATGCTAAACATTTTATAAAGAATTCCTAATAAACCACCCGACACTAATGCTATTATCAATCCCAATATAACATAATAATCGCCTGAAAAAAGATACATAATCTTTGATACATTTGTTATTAACCATACTACCAAACTGATTAATGCTCCTTTAATCATATACGATTGTAACGGAATCTTATCATAGAAAACACCAAAAACTATGCCCATTACAAGTCCCCCAAACAACCCTAAAGTCATATTCATAACAGGACCAAGAAACAACACAGTATTATACAATTGAACTGCAGACATCGTAGAATTTTGTGGAAGGCTTGCATTAATTTCACTTATTATAGCCTCCCTATACATCGTAAAAAACACATAAGTTACTGCCGCATTTAACAAACCATAGAATATGCCTGATAAGAAACCAGACTTCAAACTCGCCTTAAAATCAATCACTAATACTCACAATAAACATTTATAAAAAGAAAGTAATAAACATATCCTAAAGAATGCTTTGTTGCATAATTTTTTGGTCTCTTTTTCATGGATAGATGATAAAAGAAGGACAAACTTCACCCTTCAGGGTGGAGTAAATTTAAATACTCAGACACACTATACTCTACAGTAGCACCCGTAAAGGGGTGTAACCCTCAAGACCTCGGGAAACACTTGCCCCTTCAGGGCGGGAAGAGGTCAGATTTTGAGGCTGCCCAGATAAGCCATCAACCACAACATCATTCCTACATACTAAGTGGACAGTCTCCGGTTTTAACCATGGACTTTCTTGCCGATTTCATCTATGCACTAAAGAAAGCTTTCTACAATAAAAATAGGTAGTCTTTGCATGTCATGTTAAAGTTTAAGTACTCTGTATAAATATTTGGTATAAAGGGGATTTTATCATGACAAGCTGAGACTACCTAAAAATATAACTTTTAGAGTACTTCCTAAGCTTAATAATTGTGTACATGAAGCACATAAATATAGAAAGATTTTCTAATTTTTCTTAAAGTAAATTCATCAAAATTGGCATATTAATTTTTTAATTTTTAATAATATTTTTATATTTTTGTATGATTTTTAGAAAAAAGATTAAGTTTAAATATAAGCCAAAAGAAATATTTTATGGTGAAACAATTATGGTTTCTAATTCAGCTCTACCTCTTAATTTAAATATTATAGGTTTTATAAACGATAAACCTATAAAGGGAAAAGCTCAAGCGTCGTATGAGGCTCCAGGCATATCTAATGGTGTCATAGAGATTGAAGAATTACCACCTACTTTTGATGCTCTTGCAGTAAGTTGCACCTCTGTAATATCTTGGAGTCACTCTATTTATTCACCTGCTATTAATGGTGCACAAAATTTAGCAAATATTTTCCTTAATGATGATCAAGGATACTTTGAAGTTGAAATGGAACACCAAATATTTAGTGATAAAGGTCTTCTAGGTCTAATCACTCAAAAAGCATGGTGCAAAATTACAATAGATGAACGTATTGGTGAAGTTGAGCTGAAAGGCTACTATAATGGACCTACGGGTGTTAAGTACTCCCCAGGTTATATAGTTTATTTGACGCAAAATAAAAACATTATTTCAGGAAAATACTCACAACTTATGATATTAAAAGATAATTCAACGATAGTTTCAAAAGTGAAACGAATATATAAGTACAATACTGATAAGCATTTGCCATTTGATACTCTCTGGATTTATAGGATTAGATACTTAGAGAACAATTTAGATCCCTTAAAGAAGAGACAAATAGCTAGGTTTAAAGCACAAGCACATTTCAACCAGCACTGAATTTATTGTCATACATTGAACTAACTTAAAATATTTATCAAATTTTTCTAAACCTTAAAATGATGTCAGTATTGCTCTGTCTTGCTTTTAAGGGTTCGCGTGAAGAGTACCTTAAACTAATAGAAATGCTTAATATCATTAATCCTAGACATAAGATTCCGATCGAGTCCTTAGATAGCTTTATTCAAGAGGATCTTATTGCCATGAAGAGAATGGGTCTAAGGAGATTTAAGCTTATAGGTGATAATGATACTCTAGTGGGTTTTCTTGAAACATCATTATGGCCTTTTGGCTCAAGTGAGAGTAATAGTTATAAAGTATCATTCATAATACCTTCAGATTTTTGGAGACTAGATGTTCTAAAGTTTTCTTTAAACTGTATAACGAGTATATTACCTAGCACTAAGAACATCCATCTCTATACAATCTTAGACTCTAGTGTAAACGAGAAGCTTATTAAAGAGCTTAAGAATCTAGGATTTACCTACACTTGGAGTTTTCTTGAGATGGAACACGATTTATCTGTTCAAATCTCAGGAGAGGAAGTTTCAACTCTCTTAAAGAGATTGGAGACTAAAGGTATAGAGATTAAAAGTTTGGGAGAAGTTGAAGAACATCGATACCTAGAGATTATATCATCAATCTATCAACTAGAAGATGAAACTATAAAAGATGCTCCTCATATCATTAGAAGTCTAACTGAAACGTTAGACCTTGAGTCTTACTCGAAGCTTTTTAAAGACAATATTGATAAAGTATGTAGCTTCATAGCATTTAAAGATGATAAAATAGTGGGAGTAAGTTATAATGTGAGAGTAGCTGATAAGCTTAAAACAGTATTTACCGGTGTTTTAAGAGAGTATAGAGGGTTTGGAATAGCTAAAGCTTTAAAATTAAAAACTATAGAACGTGCTAAAATAGAGAAGTTAAAATCTATAATAGCATTTAATGATAGTATCAATGCACCTATAATCATGCTTAACACTAAATTGGGATTTAAAGTTGTAACTGAATGGTATGTTTTAATTAGGGAGGGGGTAAAAACTACTGAAATATAGCTTATTAGTTATCTTAATAGCTATTCTACTTAAAACTAGTGAAATTATGGTAGATTTAACATTACTTTACTTTATACTCGGGATTATTAAGAGTGCTTTTATTCTTGGTGCTTGGGGTGGCTTTAGTAGTCTTGGAATTCTAACAGGAAAACTCATTGGCGGAGTATTTATTGATGCTCTCGGATCCTTTAGAGTACTTAAAGTATCATTATCCCTTATGATTTTAGAATTACTCATAATAGCTTATCTAGTTCACCTGTATCTTATAGGATTCCATATTCTAATATTATCACTATTAATACTATTAGGTTCTATTGGTGGATTTTTAGCCAGCATCTACGACTTATCATTAACTACATTTATTGGGGTAATTCATGAGAGAAGCGTTTCTGTTAGAATTTACTCTATGCTTAATGCTATCAGGATGCTTTTAGCTATAATGATACCCATAACATGGATCATATTATCTCAGAATCTATCTCCAAGCGATATAATTGTTATATCTAGTCTTCTAATTATAACAGGAACACTCCTATCAACTACAATAAGCTTTAAGGATTCTAGACCTTTTAAGGTAAAGATTAACATTATAGATAGTTTAGCAAACTACACGGATATAGCATTTAAGATTGTCAACAACAATATCCTTAAACATCTTCTCATAGTTTACGTTTTTGTTGGTGGCATATTATCAGCATTCATGAACATGATTTCCTTGATCATAGCATTTAAGGCTTTAGGAGAGATAGGACTAGGATTTATTAATAGCTTGCTGGCAGTAATATCAGCCCTATTATTCATAGCATTTTCTATATTGAAACTAAGTTTAAGAAGAATCATTACAATACTATACCTAACAAGTCTTCTTACAGTAAGCTTAATATTAAGCCTAACACTATTAAATTATGCACCCTTAGTTTTTATAGCTGCAGCAACGGTTAACATATACTTGACTCTAGCAACTTATCACCTAGCAAACATTATATACACTATTACAGATAAGGATATCATGGGGAAGTTTTTTGCATTCTACCAAAGCTCTTTAACAATTTCCGCAATACTATTAAGAATAGTATCAGGAGTACTAGTAGATATAATAGGGATTAAAACTACAATAGCAATCATAACAATCCCAATATTACCTTTCATATTATTCATGAGACTAAGTCTTAAGAAGTTATACCTATAAGTTAACTAACTTATAAAAACTCTCATTAATACTCAATAGTAAGTGCAAAAGCTATAAGATTCTCCATGCAGTGCATACTAGCTTCAGATGCAAGGTTTGCGAAAAAGAATATAACGTGAACTACAACGTATTTGCATAACTAAGAGTGTGAAACCTCTCTATTCTCTTAGCAGAACTAAGCAACTGTTCCTTTTTTCATAGACGTTCGTACTCATCGCGCAAGCTCATACTCATCAACAACACCACAACACTCTTCTTTACCGAAATCCTCACCTGCATAAGATGGTTCTTTTTTTTCTAGCATACTCTTTACACTGCTGGAACCTCCAGGGAAACGGTCGCCCAGAGGACTACCCCCAACCATATAGGTAAGGGGGCTCGCCATACCAAGGCTCCCCAACCTCCCTCCAGCAAGAAAACACCTACCAACATTCAAAGCACCAACATAATCCCTATCCCCCATGAAACCACACTCCGAACACCTAAAGAAAGCATATTTTTTATCCACCAAGGGATGCCTAGGAGACTTTATATGAACACCATAAGAACCACACCTAGGGCATCGCTTAGAAGTATCATTCGGCGAAACACTTTCAACACAAACACCATGCAACGCGGCCATGTACTCAACATGAAACAGCATATCCCTCCTCCTCCAATTCGATAGGAGCCAGTTCAACAACTCCCTCCTACCGTCAGGCTGGTATGACCTCAAATCCTCAAACACGATGGTATCACAACCATATATGAGAGCAACCTTAACTATGATGCTCGAAAGCTCATCGACGATCACATCTCTCATCCTGTTCAGCTTCTTCTGCAACCTTATGAGCTGCGCTCTAAGCCTACCATCGTAGTCGAGACCTATACCAATCTTGCTCCTCAAACGATCCATTTCAAACTTTATTGTTTTCATTTTACCCCACGTTCTCGGTTTGATGAAGATTGGCGGTGCAAGCTGCCTATACCCCCTATCAATGACGACTAGTGTTGCCAGCTTCCTTTCACCCAAATCAACGTTCAAAATCCTACCGCTCATCCTTTTCTTCTTGTTTTTGAAGCTTAGCGGTAGTACTAGTTCGTAATCCTTTATGCCGGACTTCCTCATCCTGGGAACGAATACTGGATTATGTGTCTTGTGCGCTTGTGATATTTTCTTGAGTTGTTCGTATAGTTCTATGCTGAACGTGAACCACTTCCACTTTGTGCCGTCCTTCGATAACGGTAACTTAACCTCAACAGTCAGCCTCAGCTTCTTACCCCCCACTCTTATCCTTAACCTGAACATCTGGCCATCGTCCGGAATGAGTGTTAGCGAACCGCTCTCCACCCTCGGCGTGACCAAGTCAGTATACTTCTCTGGTAGTTCCCCGCGTTCCTTGTAATAGTTACACGCTTGGTAGACCACTTGTTTTAAGAGTGTGTAGTCGACCTTGTAATTCATCTTTAAGAGTTTTTTGGTGATGTTTTTGTAGGTGAGTCTCTTTCTTCGTCTCTCATTACTTTCTTCCTTCTCGTAGCATTCTTGGAATGTTTGTTTTATTAGGTGGTATATAGGTCTTTTCTCGGTTTCTGGCTTCTCAGGATCATTCCTGTTTGTTCGAGGAGTGCTCTCCTATACCTTGAGGGTAGTTTCATGTTCCATGGGTTCGTTATGCCTAGGGCTTGTTCGAAAAACTTGTATGCGGATTTCGTGTACTCTCCATTGACTTTTAGTCCATGTTCGTGGATTTTGTCGATTGTTTCTTCGTTTCAGAATTTTTGTAGTGCTTGGTTTATGAGTTTGATGTTTAGTGTTTCTAGGTTTTTTGTTAGGTTTTTCATCCATGGTGGTATTTCTATCGGGTATGAAAGAATGCTACTTGTTGTGTTTCTTGGCAACTTTAACGACCTCTTTATCCCAAATCTGTAGACGTCTGATGTTGATTCCGAGTGTTTTGCTGGTTTCTTTCATCGTGTAGTGCCCTTCCAAGTTCATCAACTTGAACCACTACAAACATCTATAAAAACCTAATTTAAGAACTGCAGACTTACCCCTAATGCCAGACCAACAAATGATGACATAAAACTCCTAGCCCTGGTAATGGAACAGGTTACGCTGAATTGAAGTAATTAAAAATAAGGAAAAGTCATATTATGGGTAAATATGATAGCTGAAGATCTCATGGTATCACGATCGAATACATAGAGATGATACTAATGTAAAATTTAAAAGAGATTTAAAGTTCACATATGTAGGGGTTCTGGTTTCATAGCGGTTCTAGCAGTTGACATCACTGCTCCTTCATTACCCCCTATCTGACCAGCCGACACGGCCTTCGGGAGCCGATCTCTTTAGGTGATAAAGGTGATGTTGGAAAAACAGTTGTAACAGCACAATAGCATATTATTATGCATGTTAGGAGACCGCCCATGTAAGCCATCAACCACAACATCACTATTACATACTAAATAGATAGTCTCCATGCCAGAGACAAAAACGTTATTAACCAGTTTAAATCCAATACAGTAGTGGCATACTGTGGTCTCGAGGTATCGTGATTGGCTTAAGCAAGCTGATAGAAATTTTGTCTCTGCCTTGGTTAATCAACGAGAAGGTCTCCACGAAGAGGCTTGTTATGAGGCTCATCAAGTGGCTGAAAAAGCCCTTAAAGCACTACTTAAACTTCTTAAATAAAGAAAGACGGGGGTACTCACTACTTTACTTATTGCTTGAAACGGAGCTCTCCATTCCGAGAGATATTAAAGAGTGCATAATTAACTTAGACAAACACTATATTCCATCTAGATACCCAGATGTATTTGATGAAGGTGCTCCAGCTGACTATTATACTGAGAATGATTCAAAGCATTGTATTGAATGTGCCAAGAAAATCCTTGACTGGGTGAAACAGTTTGTTGAGGGATCTCATCGAGAAGTATAGGAGAGTGGGAGCTAAACTAGTCGTGCTCTTTGGCTCCAGGGCTAGAGGAGACTACACAAATATAAGTGATTATGACGTACTTGTGGTAGCAGACAATCTCCCAAGAGACCCACGCGAATCATACTCCATTCTTTATGATGAGAAATTTCCAAGCGTAAACCCAATAGGAATAAATACGGTGTCCTTCTTAAAGAAACTTCGTGAAGAAAACACGTTTATATTAGAGGTGCTCGAAGATGGAAAAGTACTATATGCCGACGAAAAATTCCTCGAAGAAGTCAAAGGAATATACAAAGCTATTAGAGCGACATATATTCGACGAGGCAAGACATGGATAAAACTAAAAGTGGAGTAAGGAGGAGCATAGCACTTGATTCAACACTTAGCGAGTGATTAAGGGAACGGTAATAGCTATAAAGCGTTATTCATAACACTTGGAATTTTGGAAGTTAGATGTTCTAGAATTCTCTTTAAACTGCATGACGAGTATGAACTGTTCATATTGAGATTTTTAAGGTTAATAATGCAAAATACATTGCTGTTGCTGATATTGGTACTGTGATATTATCTTCTACACCATAAAGTTCTGCAATCGTAGCCGTAAGCGTGGTCATTAGTGCACTTACTGGTTTCATGAAAAATAATAAAACAAGAAAGTATGATAATGCGCCCGCTATTGTTCCTTCTACTGTTCCATGAGAGTATGGTATTCTTATTTTGCCGAGAGTGATACCTGCTATGGCCGCTATACCATCAAGAACTGCAAGTGCTAAAACACCAATTACAAAGATGTCATTAAATAGGATATAGGAAACGCTTATACCTATTGCACCTGCTAAAAGTCCTATCCAACCAGCTCTTTTTTCATATTCACGTTCTACGTCACTGATCACCTGTTCAATAGAGCTTATGGCTTTCTCGATAATTTTAAATTGTTCGCTGGTATCTCTCACTTTTCTCATTATTTCATCTATATTAATTCCCGGTGGAGGACCTTTAACTTTTAACGCATAAACCCATGTAGCAAAAGCTATAATAAATCCGTAAAACTGTACAGGATTAACGTTGATAATATGTGCAATGTAGATAGGGAGATACATAATGATAGAGAAAAGCATATGAATAAGTTTCCTCAATATTTCTGGTCTCATCTCATTAATAAGTAATAAAATGCTAATATAAAAGGGAATCGATTTTTATACAATAACATGAGCTCTCACTTTTACTACAACTGAAAAACATTCTTCAGAGCAAAGAAAGGTCATAATAGGAATAGCTTTTGGCTGTAACCAAGTTTTTGCTAATAGTATTTTGAGGTAAGTTGTTTAATTCGTAATATCATAGTACTTAGTACGAGGATAATAAACTAGATTTGTGGGCAAATTGTTTAGGAAATAGAACAACCTTAATAGATAACGTTAATAAGTATACGCTTTTAAATTTTGCATTATTTAGCAACTATTTACCAAAAATTACTAGATTTTTGTATGAATATTTCATAAAAAATTAAATGATTTATTTGAATAATTCATGATGAATTTATATATTACTACTTATATATTAAATTTGATAAAAAAATGAGCTATAATATTAATAATAGAATTATACACTTTATACTGCTTATTTACTCCTTACCATGTTTTGATCGTTTAATAAAGGTGATAATGAAATGAAAAATAAAGAATTTGAAAATGCGGAATTATTATCTAATATGGCATCACGACAAGAAGTAACGAGAAGTAGTCAGAAGAAAAATGTCAAGATTGCAAATAAAGCTGCCTTTGAAAGAAATTTAATACGCGCAAAGAATGAAATTGAAAAAATAGTGAACAAATTAGAATTGATGCAACCAATAAAAGATGAAGCTTTTTTAATTTATAAAGAAGCTGCTGAACACAAGCTCACACATGGCAGGTCAATACCTGTTGTTGCTGCCGCATCTCTTTATGCCGCATGCAGGAGGAGAGGATTGCCTATAACTCTAGATGAAATAGCTAAATTAAGTGAGAACAGTCGAAAAGAAATAGCAAGCTGTTATCGAGCACTCATAAGAAGTATTAAGATAAAGCCGAATATTCCAAATCCAGTAATTTACGTTGAAAAAATAATAAAAATGCTAAACCTTGGTCCTGAGGTAGAAAAGGATGCACTAGATATAATAATTAAGGCTAAAGAAAGAGGATTAATTGCGGGTAAAGATCCAGCAGGGTTCGCAGGTGCTGCAGTTTACATAGCGTGCTTACAACACAGACAAGAAGTAGTACAGAGGGAAATTGCCATTGCAGCACATGTTACTGAGGTCACAATAAGAAGTAGGTATAAAGAATTAATGAAAAAACTCGGAATAGTGATACAAAATCCACTATAGAACTTTCACTGAAGAAAGAATAAATAAAAATGCAAACTTTATTTATTTTTTAATGTTATTAAGTGTTGGTGTTAAATTTGAACAGATTTGATCTGCACCCGGACGATATGCCAAAGTATTGGTATAATATTTTGCCGGACCTTCCGGAGAGACTCCCCCCTCCTAAAAATCCTGATAATGATCCGTCAAGGTTAGAATTCATGAAGAGTGTCATGATTAAAGAATGTTTGAGACAGGATTCTTTAGATGATCGTTGGGTACCTATTCCAGATGAATTGAGAGAACTTTATATTCAAGCTGGGCGACCAAGGCCTTTATATAGAGCTTTACGGCTTGAGAAAAAATTGGGTCTCAAAAACGTTAGGATATATTATAAAAGAGAGGATTTGTCTCCTACAGGTTCTCACAAAGTGAATACAGCTTTGGCGCAAGCTTATTATGCATCAAAGCAAGGTCTCAAGACACTTGTTACTGAGACAGGAGCAGGACAGTGGGGAACAGCTCTCTCTTATGCTTCTAGGCTTAATGATCTTGATTCTGTGGTTTTCTGGGTTCGCTCCGTTTACGAGTGGAAGAAGGATAGAAGAACTTTCATGAAACTTTATGGTGCGAAAGTCTATGCATCACCGAGTAAGATTACTAATGCTGGAAGAAATGCACTAATGCAAAATCCGAACCATCCAGGCTCTTTAGGATTAGCAATCTCTGAAGGTTTAGAATATGCCTCAAACCATGAAAGAACAGCTTATGCTTTAGGCTCTGTTTTGAATCATGTTCTTCTGCATCAAACTATAATTGGACTCGAAGCAATGAAGCAATTCGAACTGGTTGATGATCATCCTGATTTAATCGTTGCATGTCTTGGCGGTGGTAGTAATTTTGGAGGTATAGCGTTGCCTTTCATAGGTGAAGTATTAAAGAATAAAAAAGATATAAAATTCTTAGCCGTTCAATCAGAAGCTGCTCCTAATTTAATAAAAGGTGAGTACAAATATGATTATGGTGATGTTGCAGAATACACACCGCTCATGAAAATGTATACATTAGGTCATAATGCAGAAATGATACCTATAAAAGCGGACGGCCTACGATACCATGCCGCAGCACCGATTATAAGTTTACTTCGAAAACATGGAATAATAGATGCTGTAGCATATCCAACAGATGAAAAAGCTGTATTTGAAGCTGCAAGATTTTTCGTTGAGAGTGAAGGATGGTTACCAGCACCAGAATCAAGTTATGCAATAAGAGCTACAATAGATAATGCATTAGAGTACGAAAAAAGAGGTGAAAAAAAGGTTATTTTAATGAACATAAGTGGACATGGATTTTTAGACCTTCCTGCATATAGAGAAATAATATTCAAAGGAAAATAATAAACCAAGTTATTTTATTCAGCGCTTTTAATCTCTTCAAGTATTTCTTTAAATATAGAAATCATATCATCAAGAGTATCTAGAAGATCCTCATAATGTCCAGCCGTGATATAACCATGATTAAAAAGTTCTTCAATATCATTACCAATATTCTTTAAATCATCCAATATTGATCTTACTTTTTGAAGAGCATTTTCTTTGCTAATATTTTCTTTATCATTTTTCATTAAATCACCAAGATTAAATCATGTAAGCATAGATATAAGCTTTTTCCAAGGACTACTAGTAAGAATTATTAGATTAACGTTGTGAAAAATCATGAAACCTTAACTATTAGTAATAATAGTTATATCTTCCATAGATATAAACATAAGTGACTGACTATGGTTAGGCCAAGATCATATGAATTAGAAGATCTCATTAATATACTCCTGAAAGAGCATAAAATGATAATGAACGACATTACTGAACTTAAAAATGCTATAAATGAAAGAAATCATGAAAAAATCAATGAAATATTTACTAGGTTCGACTCATACCTTAATCAGCATGTAATTGATGAAGAATCTCGATTGTTAAAAATTCTCCTCGATAATTATGGTCGAGAGGGATCAAAAGAAGCAATAAAAGTATTCCAACAACATTTAAAGATTCATCAATTAATAAATGATATGAAGACTTTAGCGAATACATCATTAGAATCGCTAAATTCAAAAGAAATTGAATTAAACGAAATATTTATAATACATTTTGAAAAAGAAGAGAAAGAAATATTTCCATGGGTTATAAAAACTTATAAAAAATCACTAAAAAAGTGAGATTGTCCAGATAAGTCATCAACCACAACATCACTATCACATAATAAGTGGACAGTCTCAAAAAAGTAATTCTATTACACAAATTCTTTACATTAAAAGAAGAAGTTAAGTCTTCATTACTGCACAGCACCAAGAGATTTTAGAAATTCAATTTCCCTTGCTTCATCAGATTTCGCAATCTTTTTATACCATGTTTTGTTATCAGGATTAAACCTATATCCATTAGCCTTAAGATAATCCTTAATATAATATGCATTGTAAACTATTATAGTACCACCTTCTATTGTAAATCTAGCTTTCTTAAACGTTTTACTCACTATCTTACTCACCATCTATATATAATACGAAGTTAAATATAAGCATTCGTAAAGATCACAAGATTAAAATAAAAATAGTTAAATTAAAACATCATTACCTTTACCATCTCTTCAAACCAATTAACCTTGTTATCAATACTGTGCACGCGTTATCTCCACTAACATTGATAGCAGTTCTTATGGCATCAGCAATTGGATCAATAACTAACATTATACCTATACCCTCAAGTGGAAGCCCTACCACAGAAAGTACATAAGCAAGCATTATAGTTCCTCCTCCAGGAATAGCTGCAGTAGCTACCGAACCAATTATTGCAGAAATAATTATCAATCCATACTGATAAGACTGAAGTGGTATTCCAAATAACTGTGCAACAAACATAGCACTTAATGCTTGATATAATGCAGTACCATCCATATTTACTGTCGCACCAATAGGTAAAGTAACGCCAAACACCTCATCAGGCACACCCATTTTCTTTGCAGCATCCATATTATAAGGAAGCGTTACTGCACTTGATCGCGTTGTAAATGCTATTAAAAATGGAGTTAACTGAGCCTTAAAGTATTTAATTGGATTCAAACCTCCTAATAACACTAGTATTGAATATATTACGAAGAAATGGATTAAAGTAAAAGCATACTGACCTGCTAAGAACTTACCGTAAGCTCCTAACATTACTGGACCATAAGTAGCCATCAACCAGACTGCATACCCAAATATTGCAATCGGCGCATAATACATGATCAATGTTACAAATGATATTGTTATTTTTGATCCTAAAGATAAATAATTAGCCACCTTTCTTCCTTCATCACCCAATAATACAACAGAAACTCCAAGCAGTATAGCAAATATTATCATCGTCATTGAACCTCCAACAGTAAGCAAACTGCTAAAATCTAACTGGAAAAAGCTCATCAAAACATCAATACCACTTGGAGGCGTTGGCGGTTTATAATCTTTAGGTGGCTGTAATCCAACTCCAACACCAGGGTTAAAAATACTTCCCGTGAGAACACCCCAGAATGCTGCTAAAGCTGATGTGCCAATGTATAAAACTAGTATCCATAATAATAATACTCCTAATCTTCTTCCACTAGCTATGGATGATGTTGCGCTTGCTATTGTAAACAATATTAAAACTGGTATAATGATTCTAATTAGTCTTACAAATATATCACCTAATGCTTTAAACCATGCAACAATACTAGCTCGTACAGCAGAATCTGGTATAGCAAAATTTAACGCATAACCAAGAACTATTCCGATGATAAATGCTATTGCAATTGCTAATAATAAAGTTGTAGCCTTCCTAGGTTTCGAACTAGTCACATGAATCACTAACAATATTATGTATCTAATTATATAAAAACTTTATTGTTTTAATTGCTTTGTTGCATAATTCGTGCGTGGTTTTGTGGAGCGTTTCGCAGTCTCCTCCAATCTCATGATGCTTACTGATGTGGTTTGGTATATGTTAGTTGGGAGTGTTTTAAAACTGTGAGAAAACGTTATCAAATTATCAACTCATAAGAATACTCAACATAGAAAGCACACCAAAAACACATCAGAATAATGCAACAAAGCAGTCCTTGAGTAAACCATCTTTAGTGATATTTAAGCTCATCAAAATTAGCATCCAAAAGACTTGTTTTGCTAGCCCTTCTTATACTAAATAATTATGATTAAAGGTTCGCCCAGCTCCAAACTATGCTTGATTGTACTAAATTCCAACTCACGCTTATAGAGATCATTTATAGATGTCTTAGATCTTACATCAAATAGCATGACAGCTCCTCCCCGCCCTGAACAGTAGTTCAAAACTTTTTAGCACAGGATGGTACTATAGGGTTTATGCAAATCATGCACACAATCTTGCGATCTAATAATGGTAGCAAATACTTATCATATGTTAATGGATCTCTTGATGGATCGATGAACATACACGCATGGAACAAAGAATCCGTAAAGAAAGTCATTATTCTTACCTCCATAACTGATTCATACGTAGAGAGCACCGCCTCTTTCTTAAAAGGTAATGTCGTCTTGTTAGGAAATATTTGTTGCTGATAAGAAAATTCTAGTTTAATATAATGCTTGAAAACATAAATCCTAACACAATTCCACTACCCCTCACAGTACAACAACCTGAGAATACACCAAACCCTAAAAAGACTACCCTCACAAACCTTATCTTAACAGTATCTATTCGTTGAGCATTTAAATTAAATAGTTTGGTGGTGTGGAATATTGAGGGGGTTTTTCTTGACGCTTTTTATAAGTGAGAGGGATGTTGATTTGTTGGTTAATGTTAGTGAGGCTATTGAAGTTATAGAAGAGGCAACTAAATATCAGGGGCAGGGTTTAGCGAAGGTTATTCCGAGAAAACGAATACTCACACCAAGCTTTGTTTTAAATGTAATGGCGGCTTCAATAGACCCGTGGAATGTTACTGGTTTAAAAGCATATTTATCTACGAGGAAAGGTACATCATTTATTGTAGTCTTGTTCGACACGAATTCTTCAGAACTAGTGGCTATTATAGAGGCTGATAGATTAGGTCAGTTAAGGACTGGTGCTGCTAGTGGTGTTGCATCAAAGTACATGGGCAATAAAGATGCTAGTACTGTAGGTATAATAGGGGCTGGACGACAAGCAAGAACACAAGCAATCGGTATCGCTGAGGCCATAAATGCTGATAAGATTTTTGTATACTCACGTACTCATTCAAAGGCAGTAAGAATGGTTGGAGAGTTAAAAGAAATGGGTTATAATGCAGAAGTCGTTGATAGTTATTCAGAGGCTTGTAAATCCGACATCATATCAACGGTCACAAATTCCAGTAATCCATTCCTAAAACCTGAATGGATAAAAAAAGGAACACACATAAACCTTGTAGGGTCAAACATGCCATCAAGAGCTGAAGCATTCCCGGAAGCAATATCCCTTGCCTCATTAATTGTTACTGATCTAAAAGAACAAGCTATGGTTGAATCTGGTGACTTAATTATAGCAGTCGAAAGAGGATTATTAAAATGGGAACATGTAAGGGAGCTATGGGAAGTGGTGTTAGGTAATGTTAAGAGGAAAAGTAAAGATGATATTACAATTTTCAAGTCTAACGGCATAGCGTTATGGGATGTTGCGCTTGCAAAAAAGATTTACGAAAAAGCTATCGAAAAAGGTTTAGGAATTAAAATAGAGTTTAAAGGTCGCTGGGAGTTTTATTAGTATCTTTAATAAAATAGATAAAAAATAGTTCTATTTAAAATTCATGTAGGATTTATTACTTTCTATTGTTAATTGCTAGTTAATTGTTTATAAGTTTATGAACTTTTATTTGAGTAATTTTGTTTATTAAATGAAAATATTTATTTATGAGTCTTATAGACTAAAGGGGGAAGACGTGAAACTGTGGCAGTATATATTGTTGCGGGTTTTACTCATTATACCTACATTCTTTATTCTTTTATCGATTGTGTTTGTTCTTCTCCGTATGATAGGAGATCCAATAATAGCTATGGTGGGTATGCGCGCTCCTCCTAGTGTTATAGCTGCAATGAGAGAACAGGCAGGTCTTAATAAACCGCTGTATCAACAATATGTAAATTACATCTTTGGTATATTGAGGGGTGATTTTGGAACCACGATGTCTGTTGATCATAGGCCGGTGATAAGTGTTATAATGGAGCGTTTTCCTGCAACTCTTGAATTAACTATAGCCGCTTTTTTAGTTAGCGTGGTTATAGGTTTGGTTACAGGGACTGTTGCTGCATGGAAGCGCGGTCTTCTTGATACTACCATGCGTCTTTATAGTATTGTTTCGTACGCACTCTTCATTCCATGGTTTGGGCTTATGTTACAGCTTGTTTTTGGAGTATATTTAAAAATATTACCAATTGGTCAAAGAGCTGATCCTGGTTTAACACCACCATACTATACTGGTCTCTATGTTATTGATAGTATTATAGTAGGAAGATTTGATATGCTGATGAGTGCATTAAAACATCTCATTTTACCAGCGATTACTTTAGGTGTTGTACTCTCTGGTGTATATACACGTCTCTTGCGGAATAATATGATAGATGTGATGGGTCAGGATTTTATTTTAGCATACTTTGCACGTGGAATTAGAGATAGAAAAGTTTTAATCCACAGCTTAAAGAATGCATTTATTCCGCTTGTAACGATGATGGGTCTGCAGTTTGCTATACTACTAACAGGTGCAATACTTACTGAGACTACTTTTTCATGGCCTGGATTAGGTACGATGATCGTTGAAAGAATACAATATACTGATTACACGGCTGTTCAAGGTGCTGTAGTATTTTTTGCAATATTTGTAGCAGTAACTAACGTGATAATAGACATTATTTATGCCTTTTTAGATCCAAGAATAAGTTATTGAGGTGGCAAAATCATGCACTCTAACAAAAATGATGCACAGACCGTAACCATTAAGCATGGAGTAATGGGGGATCTTCTTTCACGAATTATTGGACGCTTTGCTGGATGGCGCACAGGTTTTATGATAAGCGGCCTTACAATAATCTTAATATTTGCTATTATGGCACTTGCAGCTCCATTATTAACATCATTCGATCCTACTAAAGGATCATTCGAAGTTCTTCAACCACCATCTTACTTGCACATATTAGGTACTGATAACTTAGGTCGTGATATATTTTCTAGAATTGTTTATGGGGCACGCACTATCTTATCAATACTCTTATTATCGACGATGATTTCAATGTCGATAGGTATGCCATTGGGGTTAATATCAGGTTTCTTTAGTGGTATTATAGACCGTGCTCTCTCGATAGTTATGGATAGCATCTATGCATTTCCTAGTTTATTATTAGCTATCGTTGTTGCATTAATGCTTGGTCCTAGTCCTTTAAATACTGCAATTTCTATCGCTTTTGTTTACATACCTACTTACTACAGAATGATTAGAGGACAGACACTATCGATAAAAGCACAACTTTACGTTGAAGCAGCAATAGCATCTGGAATCAGAATAAGGAGAATCTTACTCAAACACATACTCCCTAACCTCTTACCAACCCTTGTAGTAATTTTTTCTTTAAGCGCGGCAGATGCTATTCTAACGGAAGCAGGACTTAGCTATTTAGGCTATTCAGTAGTACCTCCAACCCCTGATTGGGGATATGATCTCTATGTTGGACGTGAATATGTCTTATCTGGTTACTGGTGGCTTAGTTTCTTCCCTGGTTTAATGGTTGTATTACTCTCAGTCGGATTCGCCTTAGTTGGTGAAGCATTAAGTGATATCTATAATCCGAGGAGATAAGAAGTGTCAGAATTACTTAAAATCAATAACCTAAAAGCATATTATTACACACTAAGAGGCATAGTCAAAGCTGTTGACGATGTTTCACTAATATTAAATAAGAATGAATTCATGAGCATCGTTGGTGAATCTGGAAGTGGAAAAAGTACACTCGCTCATGCTATACCCAAACTTTTACGACCACCAGGTAAGATAATAAATGGTGAAATCATTTTAGAAAACAAGAATTTAACAAGAATGAATGATGAAGAAATACGTAGAGTACGAGGACGAAAAATAGGTTTTGTCTTTCAAGATCCTTTCACATCGTTAGATCCTCTTGTTCGTATCGGTGATCAGATTACTGAAGTATTTGTTGAACATGGTATAGCTGATAAAGATGATGCTAAGGAAAAAGCTATGAAGCTACTTGAAGAGGTAGGAATACCTTCTGATAGGTATAAATATTACCCACATCAATTGAGCGGAGGGCAAAGACAAAGAGTCGCAATAGCTATTGCAATAGCATTAAACCCAGCGTTATTAATCGCAGATGAGCCAACTACCGCATTAGATGTTATAGTACAAGACCTTATTATGGATCTCATGCAAAGCCTTATAAATAAAGGTATGTCGATAATGTTAATAACACACGATATAGCATTAGCAGCAGAAAGAAGTGATAAATTAGCTATCATGTATGCAGGTGAAATTGTTGAACTAGGAGATACTAAAAAGATAATAAATGAACCATTACATCCTTATACTTCTGGACTATTATCCTCAGTACCTGATTTATGGAGTGAAAAAGAAGTAAAATCAATACCAGGAAATCCACCAGACCTTATAGCACCACCCAGCGGTTGTAGATTCCATCCAAGATGCCCATACGTTATGTCTATATGTAAAGAAAGAAAACCACCCAAAATTAATGTTAATGGTAGAGAGATAGCATGTTGGCTCTATTCAGGAGGAAAATAACATGAATGAAATAATAAAAGTTGAGAATCTAACAAAATATTTTCCAGTTGAACAAACATTCATAGAGAAATTACGCAGACAAAACGTATTTATAAAAGCAGTAGATGGAGTAAGCTTTTCAGTCGATACAGGCGAAATATTAGCGCTAGTGGGTGAATCAGGATGTGGAAAAACAACAACAGGCAGGCTCACGATCAGATTAATCGAACCAACAAAAGGTAAAATCTTCTTTAACAATAATGATATAACGCTCGTCAAAGGAAGAAAATTAAGGGAACTCAGAAAAGATCTACAGATCATATTTCAAGATCCTTATGCATCGCTCAATCCCAGAATGAGAATAGGCGACATAATTGCAGAACCTTTAATTGAACATGACTTAAGCAAATGGAATGAAGCAAAACAAACCGCAATGAATATGTTAGAGCGAGTTGGACTTATACCCTCAGAGGTTTTTTATGTAAAATATCCTCATCAATTGAGCGGAGGACAAAGACAAAGAGTCGCAATAGCACGAGCCATGATACTAAAACCAAAATTTGTAGTCGCAGACGAACCAGTATCAATGATAGATGTATCACTAAGAATATCTATTCTTGAACTATTAACCAGCTTTAAAAAAGAATACAAAACATCAATGTTATTAATCACGCATGACCTTGGAATTGCCTCAATAATAGCAGAACGTATAGCAGTCATGTACCTAGGAAAAATTGTAGAAATCGGTCCAACTAAAGAAGTAATAAACAAGCCAGCACACCCATACACTATTGGATTATTATCATCAATACCATCACCAAGAAAACACATAAAGAAATTAACAATAATAGGAGAAATAGCAGATCCAAAAAATACACCTAGCGGTTGTAGATTCCATCCCAGATGCCCATTCGCAACCGATAAATGCAAAAAAGAAGAACCACAACTCACAAGAGTTAGTGAAAACCATTTCGCTGCCTGCCATTATTCGTTAGAAATTATGCAACAATACTCAATATCATAATCATACTTAACACTTACAGAAATCCTCTACTTTAGTGAGACTGATCCTTCAGTCTGGAATAGCTGACTTTGGTAACTCTTTCGATAATCTCTCAACCTTAACCACTTTATCTACATCTGCCTCTTGATCAATCTCTGCGCTCTCAACATACCGTACTTCATCCACTATAGCATCCTTACCTACTTTAACATGTATTCCTTCAACAATCTCAACCTCAGCCTTTCTACCAATTTTTACATCACGTCCTATTATCGTACCCCTAATTTTAGATTTCCTGCCAACATCAATAGTATCCGCAATTATCTCTTCAGCAGAAACTTTACCTGAAAAAATGCATGATCGTGCAAATACTCTTAAAACCTCTAAAGTACCTGAGATTTCTATATATCCTCCCCAAATCTCATCATCAACTCTTAAAATTCCAGAAACATTAATCCTATCACACACCAGTCTCCTACTAATTTTCATACTACCAGATATTGTCAATTCTTTTGCACTTAAACTTCCATTAATATGTCCAGCACCGCTCACTTTTAATACATTCCCCTCAGCATCACCTTCTATCGTAGCAGAACCACTAACGTCTATACTACCAAACTTAACTGGCCCCCTAAGCTTCACAGCCCCACCAACAGATAACTCCTCAATCTCCTGCATTTTCACTCAAACTTTTACACAGCAAAAGATATTTAAACAAAGCTCACTTTTTGTAAGTTAAACTTTTTTAGTAATCAGCTAAATAATACACGAAATAAAATGAAAAAATACAGATGCGCACATGATATAATCGCATCGATTCTTACCGCTTTAGTCAGTAACGATAAAAGAATAACAGAACTTTGCCTTCATGCAGAAATACCTATAGATAGAGGAAGAATAATCATTAAACATTTACTAGCATATGGCCTAATAATAACTAAGAACAAGAATAACGTATCATATTACAGCATTACGGAAACAGGTTACAAATGGCTAGGTATGTATAATTCTTTAAGAACTCTATTACCATTAATGAGTGATAAAAAATAGAACTATAAATTAAGATCCTTAATGACGGATAATAAAACTTTTTGAGGAACTTCGATCTCGTCACGTATTTCTGGATGTTCTACAATAATACTCATTCTCTTTGCACCCTTTATAATATTTAGATCACTCGGACTAAACTTAAATTTTAAATAATGAATACTTCTCGTAGTCTCCTTACTTTTTTCAGGATATATAGGTTCTCCTTTTATTTTTCTATCATCTATCCTTAAACTTATAGAATTCTCTATTCCTTTGAATCTTGGTAATAGAGTTCTCATTTCTTCCTCATTATAAATGTTTATGAAAACCGTTAAGCTTAATTCATTAGAACTAGGAACCATTGGTTCATAAGTATTGATCACTTCTATCATATCTTCAGGACGTTGAAGATTATCTAAATAAATTGTTTCTTGAATTTGATGCTTTACAGTTTCTCTATTTTCAAACAAAAAACTGAAACGTTCCCCATAATCAATCCGTCTTGATTTTTTTAATTCTGCAATATCTTTTATTCTCTTAATTCTTATTTCCTCATATCTTTCAGGAGTAAGAAACTCATCAACACTATATATACTCATTGATTACACCGATTAATGAACCAAGACTTCATCTTCTATCTCAGTCTTAACACCTTTTGACTTTTGTAATTTTTCTAAAGCTTCATCAAATCGTCGAGAATGATGACGTTCAACCTTAGCTAAAGTCTCGAACCACTCTGCAATATCATCAAATCCTTCATCCCTAGCAACCTTTGCAAAACCCGGATACATTTGAGTCCATTCATAAGTCTCACCCTGTATAGCAGCTCTTAATGCGTCCTCAATCGTGTTAATGTCCGTACCAACTACCGGATCCGATTTAAGAAAATTCATGTGACCAAAAGCATGTCCAGTTTCAGCGTCAGCTGTCTTCTTAAAAACCTCGGCAACATCTTTTAACCCCAAATTCTCCGCAAGCCTAGCATAATAAAGATACCTCCTATTAGCCATTGATTCCCCTTGAAAACCTACTTTAAGATTTTCGTAAGTTTTACTACTCTTAAGTGATTTCTCAACCACAAATCTCACCAAGAATAAAAATAAGAGACTGTCCACATAAGCTTTATGTGAGTTTGCGGTACTACTTGTGGTGAGGTGTCGGTGAATATCTTTGAATAC
>JBMFIF010000008.1:0-41240 GCA_049976445.1 Thermoprotei archaeon
GGTTTATCTCTACAACTTGTTCATGAGGGATTTGAGGACCACTTAGGGAGCATGTAGTGGTAGGGGTAAGTCTCTTATGCACAGATCCTCACATGTGAGAATTATGCAACAAAGCAGTTCTTAATAAAAAAATATAACCGATAAATGTTCTAAGTGAAACATTATTTATTTTACCGTTCTTGGTGGTGGTTCTGGAATTTTTGGGTTAGGTTTGTGTTCTTTAGATATTGGCTTTATTTCTGTTTTGTTTTTGACTTTCTTTATTCCTAGGCTTTCTGATATGACTATTCTTTTAAGTAATTGTATTGCTAATGCTGGATCTACACCCTTTGGACATACTGCGCTACAACTACCTGCAAAATGGCATCTCCATACTCCATGAGAATTATCAAGGATTAAAATCCTTTGTTCTGCTCCCTGGTCTCTATTGTCAACGGTATATCTGTATGCTTGTGCTAATGCTTGAGGACCTATGAAGAGGTCATCAGTAGCCATGATAGGGCATGCAGCATTACAAAGTCCACACTTTATACAGTATGAGAATTGCATGTAAAGTAAATGTTGTTCGGGAGTCTGTAAATACTCACCTGCTGGGTTTTCTTGTTCTTTTTTGTCCTCCCTTATTATAAATGGTTTAATACTCTTGTGTTTAACAAAGAAGTTTGAGAAATCGGTTGCTAAATCTCTTATTATTGGATAATTAGGTAATGGTCTAATCTCGATTGTATCCGAGTTTAACTCGAAGATTTGTGTTTGGCATGCTAGTCTAGGGAGTCCATTAATTAACATTCCACAGGAACCACATATTCCCATGCGACAGGAGTGTCTGTATGCAAGTGAGTGATCTATATTTTCTTTTATATAGAATAATGCATCTAAAACAGTCATTCCTCTGTAGACAGGTACTTTGTATTCTTCGAATCTTGGTTTTTCATCTTTCTCTGGAATAAATCTGAATACCTTAAATATGATCTCTTTTGTTACTTGCTTTGTTTCAGTAATGCCTTCTTCTGGTCTTGCTTTAATTGTTTCTGATACTGTAGTCATCTATCATCCACCTCCCGCATTAATATAAAACATTACAGCTGCGTATAATCCGTATAAGTAAGTTATCATAGCTACTATTAAGACTCCAAAGTTGATTAATGTTTTATATTTTCCACCTGAAAGTTCTAGAAGTAATGTTCTTGCCCCATAGTTTGCATGATACATCACTATTGTTAAGAATAACGCATAGAATACAATGTAAAGGGGTTGTTGCGCCCGTTTAACAAGACTAGCATAGTAAAGACCTGTTTTATAACCTGTTCCTATGATAGTTGAAAATGTTGATATATGAATGAATGCTAATATGACTAGTAATGCGCCTGTTATTAATTGAAGGAACCAAAGCTGTGATTCTTTCATTTTTATCACCGCAGATAAATCAAGTATTCCATCAATGTGCCTAGTATTATTATTCCAGCTATTATCATTAATATTATTGCAATAATTCTTTGTGTGCTTTTCAATGATTGTGGTTTATATGGATATTCAGGTCTTATTGGTTTTCCTATGGTGTATCCAAGCTCTGCAAGTATTAATCTAATTCCGTTAGCACCGTGTAATGCTAATGATGCTATTACTATGATCTCTCCAGTATAGTTTATTGGGTTTTCGAATGTTGACATGAGACCAGTCCATGCTGTTCCTCCCCAAAGACGAATACTTGTTACGTAAATATGCATGTAAAGGTAAACCACTAATATTACGCCTGTCACTCTATGCATTGTGTACATCCATCTTTCAAAATTAAATTTAAAAGGGCTGAGCCAGGCTTTTAATCCTAATTTATATTTTGGAATGGCTTTTGGTACTGCTACGTTTTTATATGATTTTATGTTTTTTTCATCCATCTTTTATTCCTCCTAATATTTTCGTTCAACCGGTAACCATTTAGTTATTCTAACAGGTATATATGTTAATGTTGGTGATCCATCTGGTGTTTTTATTGCTAACGTGTGTTTTAACCAATTGATATCATCTCTTTTTGGATAATCAAGTCTGTAATGAGCACCTCTGGATTCTGTTCTGGCAAACGCGCTATGAAGAATAACCTCTGCCACATCAAGCATGTTTTCAAGTTCTAGGGCTGAAATTAGATCCGTGTTGTAAACTCTGCTCTTATCAGTTACTTCAGCTCTTTTGAAGCGTTCTTTTAATTCTCTAATCTTCTTTATACCTTCTGCTAACTCATTTCCTGTTCTAAATACATATGCTTTCTGATCCATTGTTTGTCGTAGTTCATTTTTTATCTCATAGAGATTTTCCTCACCTCTCTTTCCTAACATTTTATCATAGATTCTTGATTCTTCATAAGAAACTAGTTCTTGAGATGGTGATGGGTCAGAATTGTTTGTCATGAGATAGTTAAAAGCTTCTGCACCTGCTATTCTTCCATAAGCTATGCATGCAGCTGTTGAATTTGTACCAAGTCTATTAGCTCCATGTATACTGATACATACGCATTCTCCTACTCCCCATAAACCTTTGATTGGTGTTCCATCAGCGTACAATATTCTAGCATCAGTGTCGCTGTGTATACCACCCATAGTGTAATGAGCTGCAGGCCTTACTGGTATTGGTTCATCTATAGGATCAATGCCAACAAATTTTATTGCTAGTTCTCTGATGAATGGTAATCTCTCTTTAATTTTTTCTTCACCTAAATGTCTTAGATCCAAGTGAAGATAGTCAAGGCCTCTCGGACCTTTAAAACCACGGCCTTGCATTATTTCTGTTACCATTGATCTGCTGACTATATCTCTTGGCGCCAGTTCCATCCTTTCAGGCGCATAAGCTTTCATGAATCTTTCTCCTTTATTGTTAATGAGATAACCACCTTCGCCTCTTGCAGCTTCCGAAACTAGTATTCCTGAAGGAACTAAACCAGTTGGATGGAATTGTATGAATTCCATATCTTTTAATGGGATTCCTGCTCGGTAAGCCATCGCTAAACCATCACCAGTTACTGTTCTTGAATACGTAGTGAAACCGTATATTATACCCGCACCACCGGTTGCTATTATACCTGCACGACCCTTAAAAACATGAAAGTCTCCAGTTTTCATTTCAATGGCTGTTAATCCTTCAAATTTTTTATCCTCAATTAAAAAGGAAGTCACAAACCATTCATTGTAAAATGTTATATTATCGTATTTAAGCAAGTTATCGTAGAGTGCTTGCATCTCAAAAAATCCTGTTTTATCAGCCGCAAAAACGGCTCTTGGAAATGTATGACCACCAAAGGGTCTTTGATCAATTCGGCCATCTTTTCTTCTAGACCACGGTATTCCCATGTGATCTAACATTAGAATTTCTTCTGGCATTATACGAACAAATTTTTCTACTGCATCTTGATCAGATAGAAAATCACCACCCTTAATAGTATCCCATTCATGTAATTCATAACTATCACCTTCTTCAGGTCTAAGAACAGCAGCAGTACCACCTTCTGCAGCTACTGAATGAGATCGCATTACGTGGAGCTTTGAAATAACAGCAATATCAAGCTTTCCTTTACTTAACCTTGCTACTTCATATGCAGCTCTTAACCCAGCTAATCCAGAACCTACTATGAGCACATCATGTGAAATAACTTCTGGCGTTTTTAATCACCTTAGTAAATATAAGCATTCTAAACTATATACTTTTCTATGGTATTCATTCTTTCTTATGTTATTTTTATCAATAAAGTACCTAACTGCAAAATTCATTATTTTATGATATGTATTTATTTTATTTATATATGTTCAATTTTTATTTACAATGATTTTATTATTATGAAATATTCAGTTAACTGATGGTATAATCTTTTAATTAAGAAATAATACAAACATTATATGTTTTGTGTTATGATGAATAAAAATATTAACTTGTGGTTGTGATAATATTTTAGTGTTAAAAATGAAAGTTTTACCTGATAAGTCCACTTCTGCTAATGAAGTGTTTAAGAGTTTACAGGAATATACCTTTAAGGATTTTAATCCTTTAAGTGGGAGAATGTATGGTCATTATTATGCTGCAGGAGCTATGGATGTTATAGAAATCGGCAGGAGAGCATATGTTGAATTTATGGATAAAACAATGCTTGATTTTACTGTTTACCCTAGTGTTCTTAAATTGGAGAATGATGTAGTAGGAATGGTAGGATCTTTACTTGGAGGTAATGAAGATACTGTAGGTACGTTTACTTATGGTGGTACTGAAAGTATAATGATTGCTATAAAGGCTGCAAGAGAGTTTTTTAAAAAGAGAAATAATACAACACCGGAGATTATTTTACCTTCAACAGCTCATCCTGCTTTTTACAAGGCTGCAGAATATTTAGGGTTAAAGCCTGTTAGAGTTAATGTGGATCATGAAACCTTCCAGGTAAATATAGAATCAGTAAAAAATTTAATATCAGATAATACTGCAGTAATAGTAGGATCTGCTCCCAATTATCCCTTTGGAGTGATCGATGATATAAAGGCTTTATCAGAAATAGCTATTGATAAGAAAGTCTGGCTACATGTTGATGCGTGTATAGGAGGTTTCATTCTGCCATTCTTTAAAGAACTTGGTGAAAAAATACCTCCTTTTGATTTTTCACTCGAGGGTGTAGCTTCGATCTCTGCTGATCTACATAAATATGGATATGCTCCTAAAGGAGCATCTATAGTACTTTTTAGGAATGCTGAACTTAGAGAGGGAAGTATTTTTGTTATGTCGAGTTGGCCTGGGTATCCTATAGTAAATACAACTGTGCTTTCAACAAGGTCTGCAGGTACATTGGCAGGAGCATGGGCTGTTTTGAATTATCTTGGAAAGGAAGGATATATCAAACTAGCAAAAAGAATACTCGATGCAAAAAGAAAAATCATTAAGGGATTAAGTGAAATAGGATTTAAAATATTGGGCAATCCATTAGGTGGCATTATAGCTTTTACATCTGATAACTTAAATATATCAGCATTATCAGGTAAAATGGCATCTTTAGGATGGTATGTACAATTTCAACCAGGATCTAAACTTCTTGGCTTTCCTAAGAGTATACATCTTACACTCATGCCAGTACACTCAGAAAATGCTGATAAATTCTTAAATGATCTAAAAAATGTGTCAAAAGAAATTAGCAAAACGGAATCTCTAGAGATCAACGTATCTGTACTTAAAGATATAGGGAGTTTAATTGCCAGCGAAGATCTCGTGAAATTTCTTGGATTAAAAGAGGGAGAATTACCGGAAGATTTAAGCATTGTAAACGAGTTAATGCATGTTATGCCTCCAGAGATTGTTGAAAACATATTAAGAAAAATAATTAATGAATATGTATTTAGGCCGTCAAGAAAATGAGTAATCTTTTTTATGAATGAGAATTTCATCATTTAAGACCGTTTCCTAAATTGTATAACTTATTTAATCTCTTGAATATGTCTTTAAGGTTTTCGTATGTTTTCTTGAATTCTTTAAATTTTTTCTCCATAATTTCAGAGCTATTAGCATCTGGTTTAAAGATCTTATCTATTCTAAACCTTAAAACAATTTCATCAAAGTTTTTAAAAGCTCCGATTGCTATCGATGCTATTGCAGCAGATCCTCTGACACCAGCTAATTGGGGATTTGAGATTCTTCTAACTGGTTTTCGTATAGAATCAGCAATTAATTGGCACCATAAATCAAACAATGCTCCTCCCCCTACTATATTAATGATCTCCTGTTGTTTTTCTGTCATTTTCTCTACATAAGGATATGCCCATTTAATGTTGAGAGCTACACCTTCCATTATGGATCTTAAAATTTCTTCTTTCTTAGTATCTAGTGTTAGGTTTAATAATCCTCCTCTCACAAACGGATTATCAATTGGTGATCTTTCACCGTAAAACCAAGGTAAGAATAATATATCAGTTTTATTAGTTTCGCGCACTAATTTGTCAACTTTTTCATAATCTTTTTCCATACCTAGCATACTCATCATCCATTCTAAAGATCCAGCGGCAACTTCTTGTTCAGCTATGAGTAGATATTTATTGGGAATAGCACTAAGTAAACTACCCACATAATGAAAAACATCAACTTTCCTTTTAGATATATGTCCAGCTATCCAGTCGCTAGTTCCAACATATATATGCAACTCACCTTCCTTGACAGCCCCTGAACCTATGGCTGCTGACGTAATATCTCCAGCTCCAACTATTACAGGAACATCATCACCAATTCCAAATTGAACAGCAGCCTCTTTACTAAGTCTTCCTGCTATTTCTGTCGATTGTTTTATTTCAGGGAATAAATCTACTGATAATTTGTAATCCTTAAGTAATTCTAATGACCATTTTGCTTTTCCGTGTTTAGTATCAGCTAACCATGATAAGTTTGCCTCATCTGGACTTGTTATAAATTTATTAGTACATTTATTAATAAGATATCCTTTCACGTCAAGAAATTTGTATGTCTTATTAAAAATATCAGGTTCATTTTCTTTTATCCAAATAATCTTAGAAATCACATCCTTTCCAGTTTTACTTGGTGCACCTCCAGTTATTCGTAAAAATTTAATTAACCTAAAAATTGAGTAACCTTGCAATTTGATTAAACCTTTCCACAATTCTCGTGGAAGACCCGCTGCTCTCTCATCTAACCATATTATTATACTTCTTAAAGGATTACCAGATTTATCAACAGGAACAATTCCGGCCATATGTGCTCCAAATATGATGGCCGATATGCTCTCTTTTCCCATTATTTTTTCAATAGTTTCTTTAAACGTACTGATTATACTTTCCCAAAGAATATTTGGATCCTGTTCTGCCCATCCTTTCTTAGGATAGTTGATTATTGATTTAGTGGATGCTTTAGCAATAGGTTCAAAATTGTTAATATCTATTACACTACATTTTATTGATGTAGTACCTATATCAAAAGCAGCAATATATTTAGATTTGTTGACCATGATCTACTCACCACGAACAATTGAAATTAAATGATTCTTTGTTTCTTTTATCCCTAATATGTACCGCATTGAGCATGATAGAATATTTTTCATAACTTTATTTACTTCTTCCTTTAAAAAAATAAGTCGTATATCCTTCACAAGACACACTATGGAATAATTGGTTGAATATACTTAATAAACTTTTCTTATTCATTATGACTATCAATAGGTTATAAAATTAAGTCTATATATTTTATTTTATATTAAATAGTGATCGCTATGATACATCTGGTGCTTGTGGAATCTCCTCTTGAGTTAATACCTTTGAGTATTGCTACACATCCTATAATACAGACAATCTCTAAAAAGAGGGGTAAAAAACCGACTGAGATGTTGCTTGATGTTTCGTTACATTATAGGGTAATGAGGGGTATTCCTAAGATGCATAAGAGGGGTAGGCCAGATATTGTTCATAGGTTTCTTATAGAGGCTCTTGGATCTCCTCTTAACAAGATGGGGTTGTTAAAGATATATGTTCATACTATAAATGATGATGTTATAGAAATGCGGAGTGATTTAAGAATACCTCGTAACTATAACAGGTTTGTTGGTCTTATGGAACAGTTATTAATCGATGGTACTGTGCCTAGAGATGAGCCTTTGATGTGGATTTTTAAAGGGAGTTTACGTAAGCTTATAGAAAGAATAAACCCTGAAACAGTAGTACTTATGCATGAAAGTGGTGACCACATGAACGTTCTTGAATTAGCCGATAAAATTGTTAAGCTAAATAATCCAGTAATTTTAATAGGCGGATTTCCGCACGGAGATTTTGAGAAAGAAACTATGGATCTTGCGAATCTTAAAGTTTCAATATACGATAAACCTCTTGAAACTAGTATAGTTGCCTCTAGAGTGCTTTGTGGACTAGAGTTAAAAATTGCGTCAGGCTTAAAACTAGGGAAGAAATAATTTACATTGGTGGCCCGGGTTGAGTAGCCTGGTAGCTCGGAGGCCTGTGGAGCCTCTAGCGTCGGTTCAAATCCGGCCCCGGGCCCCATCATAAAGATTTATCGTATCATAAAAGATAAAATCTATGTCTAAATAGGAACATTAAATTTAAATATCATATCAATATTTTTTACACAATATGAAGTTTAAGAGTGCTGAAATATACATTATATTAATATTAATTGGGATGCTTACAGGGTTTTCAGTCTCAATATTTTCGCTTGCTCTTAATTATCTAACATTATTAAGGGAATCAATTTCTAATACGATACTTTATTTGATTATTATATTTTTAAGCATCCCTTTATCTTATACAATTGTTCAGCGTTTTTCTGATAGAAAGAAGACTGGTTCTGGTTTAGATAATTTTCTTGAAGCATATCATTTTAAACATGGATTTGTAACATTGCGAACCACATTTTTTAGTGTGCTATCTTCACTATTTACTATTGGTTTAGGTGGTAGTGCTGGGCCTGAGGGTCCTGGACTTACTATAGGCGGTGGGATTGGTTCTTGGTTTGCGCAGAAATTTAAGTTTGATCCTGAGACTATGAAACGTTTGCACATAGTAGGTGCAGCTGCAGGCATAGCTGCTATATTTCATGCTCCATTAGCTGGAACAGTCTTCGCGTTAGAGATACCATATTTACACGATGTGGAGACCGAGGTTTTTATATGGGCTCTGATAACTGCTATTATTGCTTATGGTATAACAGTAATTATGACTGGACCTGAACAGCTTTTTCCTTTTGAGTCAAAAACTATTACCATCAGTACTGATATTATTTTCACATCAGTAATTCTGGGATTATTATCAGCAATAGTAGCGTTGTTATTCATACATATTTATAGAATTTTTAAGCATGGTTTAATAATCATCCCAAAAAATATTTTACCTATTTTCGGGGGTTTAATTATAGTATTAATCGGTACTTATTATCCTCAAGTGTTAGGGATTGGTTATGATGTTATACGTAGTATAGGGTTTGGAACATTAAAAGTCACTTTTTTCTTAGTTTTTGCTTTACTTTTTATGAAGATCATTGCTACGTCAGTAACACTTAATACTGGAGGTTCTGGAGGACTTTTTGTGCCGTCAATATTTATAGGAACAATGCTTGGTTCTGTTTACTATTTATCATTAAACAATTTTGTTGCAAGTATTGATTATACAATAATAATAGCTACTACTATAGCTGGAGTGTTTGCAGCTACTAATAAGACTTTATTGACATCTATAGTATTGGTAGGTGAAACTTTTGGTCCTATCGTTTTAACGCCGTCTATAATTTCCGCTACTATAGCTTTTCTTTTAACGAAGAACATTTCTATTCATGAAAATCAATTGCCTAGTAAAAAGACTGAAAAAGAATTAGCGTTAACAATTTTCTATCATAGAGCGAATAAGGATACTTTGAGGAAAATCAGAGCTTTGCAAATAATGACAAAAGATCCGGTTTATCTTGATGGAAAAATAAGTGTTCATGAGGCGCTTAATAAAGTCAAATCTTATGATTTTAAGGTTTATCCAGTTACTGTAGATGGTAAGTATATAGGTTATGTTACTTTAGACATACTTTTAATGGAGCCTAGAGAAAAGAATGTGCAAGATATTACTATTCTTTCTGATCCAATTAGACCAGAAACTACTCTGCATGAGATAATAGAGCGTATGATATCAACCAAAGAAACGCATCTCTATATCGTTAATAATGATAATCAATTGATTGGAGTTGTCTCTCAGACTGATATAATTAAAACAATTTTTGAGCTAGCAAACCTTTAGCATGCACAATTATGTATAAATATTTGATTTTATTTGAAAGTACTTGCTATGATGGATTCTGTAAGTTTACTAAAAACTTTATCAGAGGTTCATGGACCACCTGGTAGGGAAGAGGAGGTTAGAAGAGTAATAATTAATTATATAAAAAACATGGTTGATGAAATATCTATTGATCCTCTAGGAAATGTTATAGCAGTAAAGAAGGGGGGTAATTTAAAAGTAATGATTGCATCACATATAGATGAGGTTGCTCTCATAACATCATTCATAGAAGATTCTGGCTTCATACGTTTTTCTACAATGGGTGGTATCGATCCACGTATTTTATTGTCAAGAAGAGTTTTGATCCACACTAAAAATAAAAGGTTGGAAGGCATCATTGGTGTAAAGCCAAAACATTTATTAACAGAAGAAGAAATGAAAAAAATACCGCAGATAAACCAAATGTATATTGATATAGGAGCATCTAGCAAGTCTGAAGCTGAAGAATTAGGTGTTCGGATTGGAGATCCTATAACATTTAATGAACCGTTTGTTCGGCTTACAGCTCAAAGGGTTATGGGAAAAGCATTAGACGATCGAACTGGTGTCGCGGCTATTATTAAAGCTTTAGATCTTCTTAAAGATGTTCAACTCCCACATACGCTATTTGCAGTATTTACTACACAGGAAGAAGTTGGATTAAGAGGAGCTTCATCAGTAACGTATACTGTAAATCCTGATATAGCTTTTGTAATTGAAACAACTACTGCAGCAGATACTCCTGAAAACTCTCCGTCAGAATATGTTACAATGCTTGGTAAAGGGCCAGCAATAAGAATTATGGATGCAACTATGATAACTCAGCAAAAGATCTTAGATTTCATGATAAATGCCGCTAATAAAATAAGTGTTCCATACCAATTACAAGTGGCACCAAAAAGTGGTACTGATGCTGGAGCTATCCACATATCACGTGGCGGCATCCCGACAGGTGTGATATCAGTCCCTGCAAGATATCTTCATACTCCATCATTAATAATCGATCTCATAGATTTTGAACATACAGTAACATTAATAACAGAGATTCTTAAGCAAATAAAAAATAAAGAAGAATTCCACTTTAGTATTTAATAATTCTTAACAAGCTAATATATAATATTGGATTAAAAAGAACATTTTCATATACTTTATTTGATAATTTTACCTTAAAGAATAGAATAGCTTCTAACGAGTTTATTACGACTTTAGTGTTATAATAATTGATGCTACCAAAATAAGAAGTCCACCAAAAATTGTGTTAATAGTAAATTGTTCGTTTATTATCATGACTCCTAACATTGTTGCTGAAAGAGGTTCTACAGTAGCTATTACGCTCGCATCTATAGCATTAGTCATTGTAAGTCCTTTTAAATAGAAGGTATATGAAAGAAACGTCGGGAAAATCACTAAATACATTATGTAAATCATTGAAGAACTAGGTATATTAAATCCGTTTAATACTGCAAATGGTAAAAATACGATTGATGCTATCATGGAGCTGTAAAGATTCACTATTATTGGAGAATGTTTAATCATTCTTCCAGCTATAAAGAATAATGAATAAATTATACCAGCTAAGAGCGCTATAACATCACCTAATACAAGTTCTGACACATCGAATCTTATAATTAAAAATATTCCGATCATGGAGATCATTACAGCTATTATTTTTATCATTGTTAATTTTTCACGAATAATTAGCGGTGATAATATTGCAACAAATATTGGTGCAGTATAAAGTAAGAATGCTGCATTCGAAACTTTAGTAATATTTAATGCTGTAAAGTATGTTAGATTAAACGCTGGTATTAGTATTAGACCGTATGTTAATATTACTTTCTTATCAAAAGAAAACTGTAACAAGTTGAGTTTATTTACATATGCTAATAGTGCGTAAAGCGGTGTTGCAAGAAGCATGCGTAAGAATATTAACGTAAGAGGTTTTACTCCGTCAGAATAAATAATTTTTACAGCAACACCAGTGGTACCCCAAACAAAAGCGGCTATGAACACCATGAGTAATCCTAATCTCTTTTTCGATTTTATCATTGATTAAGTGTAAAGAATGCATAAATATAAATTTTTGATTTAGATACATTGTACAATGCTAATAGACAAGTTTAGTGATCTTTTCAGATTAAAAGTTATTGAGAGACTTAACAGGTTTACGGTACTTTTGGTTGATAATAATGGTACAAAATATTTAGGTTTACTTAGAAATACAGGAAAATTAAAAGATCTCATATATCCTGATGCAGTACTGGTCTGTAAAAAATGGTCCAGGCCAAAAACAAACTGTCTTATAATAGGTGCTGAAACTAAATATGGTATTGCACTCATAGATACATATACTCAAATGAGAGTTTTCGAAAAACTTGCTAATCTTAGATACATATCTTGGCTCAAAGATTATGAAATTCTAAAAAAGGAGGTTACTATTGATGATTCTCGACTTGATTATATGATTGGTTCAAAGGATACTATTGGTTACATGGAATTAAAATCTGCAGTCTTCATGAACAATGACACTGCTATGTATCCAGATACCCCATCAGAGAGAGGAATACGTCACATAAACCTACTTAAAAGTATTCGAGAAATGGGATACAGAAGTATAATATCATTTATAGCTGCACATCCAACAGCCAAACAATTCAGACCATATTGGGAAGTTGACCCAAAAATAAGAGAAGGACTAATAAATGCAAAATTAAAAGGCGTTGAAATTTATGCGGTAAAATATTATTTAGATCTTGATGGAAACCTAATATTTGAAACTGATAATCTTCCCATCATTTTAGACTAATCTTCCATCAACATAAACTACTTTTATTTTAGAAAAAGAGTAAGGTTTGTATCTTAAACTTGCTTTTTAGATTGGGAGAGTGTTAATGAAGCGAAAAATTTATCATAGTCTTTTTACTAGTTAGAAATGCTGGACCCGGGGTAGCTAAGCCTGGTATAGCTTCCGGCTGTAGGTATCAGCCACCTAGGTAACTGAGGTCGCGAGCCTGAGGATGAGCCTAGGTCAGCAGGTACCGGAAGGCCGTGGGTTCAAATCCCACCCCCGGGACCAGTCTTCTTGTGATTGTGATTATTCAAGAGAAATGTGATTATAATATTATCACAATAGTCATGAGTTATTCTGATATATTATAATGTTATTTTTTTACCCCTTTGTTTCCTCTGGAACGTGATTTTCTAAGTGTGTGATTAGTCACATTATTGTTTTTCTAATAATTTTTTCTTTATCTCTTCTGGTACCCTGTACGTGAAGGGCATTTTTGTTTCATCTCTTATTAAGAGACCTTTTTCAACCATTTTTTTCATTGTTCTTGCTATATGTTCTCTTGCCATTCCTAACATTCTAGCTATTCCTGTTGCTCCCTCTATACCATATGATGGATCTTGTAATAATAATCTTAGTATTTTTTCTTCTGTCATAGATAATCCTAATAACTCTCTTTCTTTTTCTACCACTTTTTCAGAGAGCGCATCACTCAATGACAAATATTGTGATGTGTAATTTTCATATCTTCTTTTTATTCTCTGTTCTTTTACGGATTGTTGAGTTTTTTGATAAAGCTCTTCCATCATTTCTCTCATTCTTCTTAATTCAAACCTAATTTTAGTTATGTCATCTTCTATGTATGCCAAACGTTCTTCAAGTATTCTATCACGTCCTTTCATAGATTCTACTAGATCTATCAAAGATTGTAGACGCGCTTCAAGTGAGTTTAGTGATATATACGTTTTTCTCTCCATTTTTGTATCTCTAATATTATTTGTGATACGTGATATATAAATCCATCTCACAATCACGGTGATTAATCATTTTTGCAAAGTCATGAATCATATTTTATGATATATCATAAAACAGTTTATGAAAAAATAATAAAACATAGGGTATATAAATCGGAAATATGTAAAAATACATAATGATCTGTGTGAGATCTAATAAAATAAATCACTTCATTCAGATATAAGAATATTACGTGACTAAATCACTGTAAGTCATTTTATGATCCGTGATTTTTGCACGAAATAACTATTTATTCTTCAGTGATTTTTCTTTCATTGTGATAATTGTGATTAAAGTCATGTGTATGATTTGATATTTTATAAAAATCACTAATTGTGACCAAATTGTGTATAAAAAATCACGTAATCTTATGATTCATTATCGTGATTTTTATAATGTTTTTTCTGTGATTTTTATATTTCTCTCAATTATTTCTATTGCTTTCTCGGCTAACTCTTTTGTCATTGTTAATGGTGGTGCTATTCTTAGTGTTGATTTTCCTGCTGTTATTAATGCAACGCCTTGTTTCCAACTTTGTAAGATAATATTTTCAGCCTCTTTGATTCCAGGTTCTTTAGTATTTTTATCCTTCACTATTTCTACACCTATCATAAAACCTTTTCCTCTTACATCCCCTACTATCCTACTATTCTCTTCGATTTCTTTAAATCGTTTGAAAATATAGTCTCCCACGTTCCTTACATTTTCAAGAAGATTGTTTTTCTCTATATACTCAATGGTCGCTAATGATGCAGCACATGATACAGGGTTACCACCAAATGTTGATGCATGAGATCCTTTCTCCCATGTCATGATATCTTTGCTTGCTATCATTGCTCCTAAAGGTAATCCTGAAGCGATAGCTTTTGCCAATGTTATTATATCAGGTTTGACATCCCAGTGTTCTATTGCAAACCATTTACCAGTTCGCCCAAAGCCTGCCTGTATTTCATCATCTATGAATAAAATCCCATATTTTTCAGCCAATTTTTTTAATTTTTCAAAATATCTCTGAGGTGGCCAAACATAACCTCCTTCACCCTGAACTGGTTCCACTACTATGCCTGCAACTTCTTCAGGTGGAACATATTTCGAGAGAACCCACTCTTCAATATAATCAATGCAGTACATATTGCATTCTGGATACTGTAAATGAAATGGGCATCTATAACAATACGGATATGGAACTTGAACTGTTGCTGGAACTAGCGGCGAAAATCCTTTTCGTTGTACTGGTTTTGATGCTGTTAAACTCATAGCTCCATAAGTTCTTCCATGAAACGATCCTATGAATGAAAAAAGATAAGGCCGTCCAGTTTTATACCTTGCTAATTTCATTGCCGCTTCTATTGCTTCAGCCCCACTATTCGAAAAGTGAACCATTTTTTCTTTACCGTTTACAGGGACGATTTCTGTTAATTTTTCTGCTAATGTTACTGCTTCTTCATAATAAAAATCTGTGAGACTGTAATGTAAAAATCTATCAGCCTGTCTCTTTATTGCCTCAACAACCTCTTTTGGACGTCCAACGTTAAGCACTACTAACCCAGAATTAAAATCTATATACTCATTACCATCAACATCAACTACAACGTTTTCCTTCACTTCTTTCACAACTAAAGGATAAAAACGAACATAAGAACGCGAAATAACTTTACTATCACGCTCGATTATTTTTTGAGCATTAGGACCAGGTGGTGTGACCACAATTTTAGGCAAATCATGAGGTTTATTAATGGGCCCTTCGCTCACAAAATATCACCAAAATATATGATATCATGCACCTTTATATATATTTCTAACTTCGCACTATTTAAATAAATTTCTTCATAATTTCGAAATATAATTATCATCAATTGGAAATATAATTATGAATCAATGTAAGAAAATCGTACCTAAAATTTTCTCAGTTGAATTTCCAGTAGAATTTTAAGTTAAGTCCCTTTGTTTTTGTTATTTATACGAAATTGATCGTTAGATGAGAGGTTGTTCTCTCTATTTTCAGTCTCTTTTAGCAATCCTTAACCCTACCTTATTTTCACTAATCAAATAAATGACACACCCAAGAGGACTTAACTTAAACATTTTGTATGTCATAAAGTTTAATAGTTTTTGTAATAAAAAATATTTTGGTGCACAGTATGAGTGTTCGATTAAAGATCGTAAAAATAACACCTCCAGAAGGTGTGAATATTATTATAGGACAATCTCACTTTATTAAGACTACCGAGGACATTTATGAACTTTTTGTTACAACAGTGCCTCATATAAAGTTTGGATTAGCATTTTGTGAATCATCTGGTCCACGCTTAATAAGACGTGAAGGTAATGATCAGGAGCTTATAGAACTGGCAACCAGGTATGCCTTAGATATTGGAGCCGGCCATGTATTTGTAATTGTGATTAAAGGTGGTTACCCCATAAATGTATTAAATGCTCTAAAGAATGTTCAAGAAGTTGTAGGACTTTATTGTGCCACGGCCAACCCGATTGAAGTAATTGTAGCAGAAACTGAGGAAGGTAGAGGAGTTTTAGGCGTCATAGATGGAGGATCTCCTTTAGGTATTGAGAAAGAGGATGATATTAAAGCAAGACGTGATTTTCTAAGAAAAATAGGATACAAGCTTAAATAATATTAAATAATACAGTAACAAACATAGCAACCATGAATATAATAATAGGATATAGTTCACCTTTGGGAACATATTTTTTCACCATCTCATCTAGTTTATAGAGATTTTTTCCTAAAACTTTTAGACCTGTTATTGTAATGTTAATATCATTTACTGATACTTTCTCTTTAAAATCCACATTTCTCAAATGATCTAGCACAATTTTTATTATTTCTGAAGTATTACCATTTTCTCCCAACATATTATAACCTTTTCCTCCCGGAACTAAAGCTACCACTGAATGTGTATCAGTTGTACATACTTCTCCATTATAACCTATCTTTAATGTTTCATTAATGATCTGTTCTCTTAATCCAACAATCATATTATTAGAATCAAAAAGTATTATATAAAATGGTTTTTCATCTTTTGGTTCTAAAATCATCATAGCGATTCCACCTTCACCGTATCCTTCATGAGGCTTTCCGGGAAACGTTGTCCTCACAAAGCTTATTTTTCCTGGCTTCTTTTCTAATTGTTTAAGCTGAGTTAGCACCTTTTCTATTGCCTTTATTGAAGACTTACCAACAATCTCTTCTGGCAATATTTCTGATCTATTATTTGAAAGACTATTATGCGCATCTATTATTATTGGTTCTCTTAAACCGAGGGTTCTAGAAAGCCTTTTAACTGGGTTTACAATATTTTCTGGTAAATCCTCCATCGGTGATGGTGATGCTGTAACGGTTATTATTGGTACATCATTAATTAAGAATGCCTTGACTTTTATCTGATCCTCACTAACCTCTACAAGCCTCGTCAAGTATACCTCATTAACCTGTGACTGAGAGCTAGCTATGGTTGTTTTTATCAACGATACTACCCTTTCCCTATCATCATTAAGAATTAGATCAGATTCATGATTTGATGGAACATGAAATGGCATTGCAACAACACTCATTTCATCCCACATTTTCTTCATTATTTCAGAAGGCAAATTTGAACTACCCATATGCATTATAGGACCTGGATGTATCGGTATTGATAGCAATACCCCAATTGGTTTATCATCATTATAAAATACTAATAAACGTGCAGTATAATCTGCAGATGTAGATATACTAGAAAGTGCTTGCTCAAGAACTATAGAATCCTTATTTGACCAAAGCCTTAGAAATGCACGGAATAAGGATAACGGACCGAGCCCAAACCTCTTTTTACCACTAATTTCAATATACATCATATAAACAAACCCTATTATTGTTAAAACAAATGGAAGAAGAAAGTCAATCAAAGCATCCTTTAAACTCTTTAACGCCACATCATTAAAATATAACATGGAAGACGATAAAGGAAGCAAACATGCAACGCCTACTAACCCACGCTTAAAACTTCTCGTAATAACAGGAAGAGCATTAAAAGCAAACGTTAATACAGTAGCCGATAATACCGTTGCCAATATTTCAGAAATTATATTAACATTTTTTAAGAAAAGATGCAAAAGACCTGCAAAAATTGCCATAATATATATTGCTAAACACCTTCTTTTTGTAATATATGGATCCATTCTTCCATAAAGCAATAAAATCAATATACTTAACATAATTACTATGTTAATCATTACAAATCTAACACCAGAAAAAATTGTAAAAACTATTAGATATAGCAATGATAACACAAATGCAATTACTAATAACAATCTTAAATTAGGTAACGACCATAATTTAGAATAATGAAGTGGAATAGATAAACTATCATCGCCCATTATTTATCACTAAACAGGAAGTATTCTAGCTTGTGCCAAAAGGACTAATGCCATAATTAATATTGATATGAATATTACAATAGGTGGACTTATCTTTATATTAGAGATATCCTCATCATAAAATCTTATCAGACCTGCACCTGTTACAGGTGTTGCTTCACGTCTTTTTCCACTTTTCCTTTTCTCTTTTCTTGACATCTCACATTCTCTTATATTTCTCTTCTACTTAAATTTTCATTTAATATTATTTATTCTAACTTTATTCTATAACGATCAATTCTTCTATCATACAAAAACATCAGAATACTATAAATCCAAGAAAACAAATAGATAACTTAAATTCAGGCGAATTTTTCCTCTAAAATATCTACTATAAAATTTTTAATAATAATTTTTTATAAAAATTAAAAAAGATAAATTAAAGTGCTAAAAAATATTTTTTCCTAATTTAATACCCCCACACCCCTTTATTTCCACTGGAATTACTAAAACATAATCCTGCTGTTTTTCTACTAAAATATTTTTTAGTAAAATACATGAACATCTATACCATAAAGTATTTAATATTTTAGAGGAATAAAAATTGGAGTATTTTATTCAAAAAGAAATATATTATTCATAAGCAAAAAGTTAATATGATAAGAAAAAAGGTAATAGTCTCACTAGTTCCAGTGGAAACAGAGGGGTGGGGGCCTTCATTATACTAGTTCTTTCATTGATTCCTATTCGGAGTTTTTCTTTTATTAAAGAAATGATTTTTAATAATATGATGATGTTTTTATTTTCTTTTTTTAAATTTTCTGGTGAATGTTTTATTTGACTTTCTTAATTATTCTTTGAGCTTTAATGTATGTGATTCAATTTATATTTCGGATGGAATTTTATATTTTGGGATACTATGAAGAGGAAAAAAGTATTAGTGGCTGGCACGTTCGATATAATTCATCCTGGTCATATATATCTCTTTAAGAAAGCTAGTGAATTGGGGGATGTTATTGTGATTGTTGCTAGGGATAATTCTGTTAAGCGCTTTAAGGGGCGGTCTCCTATAATACCTGAACATCAACGATTAGAAGTTGTCTCATCAATAAAATATGTGAAAAAAGCCGTGTTAGGTCATGATGATCCAGATATTTTAAAAATAGTTGAAGAAATAAAACCGGATATAATACTTCTTGGCCCTGATCAGAATTTCAAAGAAGAGGATATAGTTAAAGAGCTAGAGAAAAGGGGATTAAAGGTGGAAGTAAAAAGGGCTGAAGAATACATAGAATGTTCATTCTGCAGTACAAGTAAGATTATTAAAAGAGTAATAGAGCTTTATAAAGATAACCAAATTAAGATTCCTTCTGCTTAATGGGATATGGTGTTTTTTGGATGAATCAGGTTCTTGAAAAACTTTCAATGAAACCTTTTGCTATAATTAGTCATAGAGGTGGTGCCGGTTTATTTCCTGAGAATACACTTTTAGCGTTTAAAAAATCCATCGAACTGGGCGTTGATCTTATTGAGACTGACGTGCAAGTTACTAAAGATGGTATTCCTATAGCGCTTCATGACGAAGATTTAAAAAGAATCGCTGGTATTAATATATCAGTCAGAAAATCTTTGTCCACAGAAATTTTTAACATTAAAATCAGAGGTGAAAGAATACCCTCTATTGAAGATGTACTTCGACTTTGTGTTGATCATGTAGGAGTGCTCATTGAAATAAAAGTTCCTGGTGATGAAAATATTATAGGAGATGTTATTAAATCCGTTGGCGCGCAAAAGTGGGTTTCATTAATAAGCTTTTATGAACAACCACTACAAAATTTTAGAAAAATCTTACCTGAAATCCCCCTAGGAATCATTTACTACCAACCTCCTGGAAAAATCCTAGACGCAAAGAAAATAGGTTTAGAATTGGTACTTCCTAAATACATATTAGCAACCATAAACACTATTAACTTTGCACATAAATTAAGATTAAAAGTGATAGCATGGACTGTAAACGATGAAAAATGGATAAAAGAATTACACTATAGAGGAATCGATGGAATAGCTACAGATTATCCAGATATAGCAATTAAAATAAAAAGATCCTTAACAAAATAAGCATACAAAACTAGCCTTCTTCCCCACCCTAAAGGGCGATATTTTCACTTATAAAAAAAATATTATGGAGATATTTTAACTTCCGCAACCACTTGAACTCTCAGATTTTGCTTTTTTCTTAGGTTTTTGCTTACTCTTTTCTTCAGTACTCATACTCATCATCAAAAATAAAAAACAATGTTCTTTTATTTATATTTAAGTTTATATCTTCATTAAAAGTACGTTCTTTGTTCTATAATAAAGCAATGACAAATTTTGCACTTTAGGACAAAGAAGAAATCATGTTTTATTAAAATGAATATTAATTTTAACCTTCTGATACTCTTTAAAACAAAGCATTTCACAGCTCTCCTTTCCATTCTTTTAGGAGCCTTTCGAGGAATTCTTCAACAAATTTATGTCTTTCTTCAGCTATTTTCTTTCCAGTTTTTGTATTGATTGTATCTTTAATTTTTAGAATTTTTTCGTATATATGATTAACTGAAGTTAATGATTTTCCATCGTATTTTTTCTTTGGCAGAACCGCAGGATCATAAATTGGTATGTTACTCCACCCTCCACGACTAAAAACTCTTGCTATGCCGATTGCACCAAGCATGTCTAATCTATCTGCATCTTGCAAAATTTGTGCTTCTAGGCTTTCAGGTTTAAGATCATTTCTAAATCTATGCATCATAATGCAGTATACAACTTTTTCGATTTTTGTTTCTGGAAAACCAACTTCCTGAAGTATTTTCTTTGCAATTTTTGCACTTTCGATTGCATGGTCATCAATTTTTCCTTCATCCTCCATAGCTCTTGCAATATCATGAAGCAATGCGGCAGCCTTAATTACTTCTAAGTCCACATTAGAATCCTCTTCTTTTGCAATTCGAAGAGCCAAATTATATACTCTTTCTACATGAAATTTATCATGATGCGAATATTTATAAAATTCCTCACTCTTTCTTTTTATTTTTTCAAAGAGTTCGTCATTAGACATAGTTCTAGCTCCAAGATAATACTTATTTAACTCTCAATTATTTATATTTATCATGTAAAATAGTCTAAAGTTTTTCTCATATGAAGAACATGATAGAAAAACGAACATGCAAATGAATCTCAGCCTAAGATTTCAATAACTTATATAATGAAGATGTTAGTTTAAGTAATTAACCATTTCCATAATGGAATTATCTTAATCCTTTTGTTATTGATTTTGATTTCATCTTCATAATCCCAAGTTATTAAGAGTAGATCTTTGCAGTTAAGTAAATCTGAAGTCTCTATTAAAGAGTTTATTTCTCTTTTAGCTATTTCATTTTTTGCTGATGCATAAGTTACATTGATTAATTGCTTAACTTCAGGACCTTGTTTAATGACAAAGTCTATTTCTCTTTTTCTATCTCTAAAGTAAAAAATTTCTTGAATAGGATTATAATTTGTCTTTCTTAATAATTCTAAATAAACAATGTTTTCCATTCTTTTTCCAAGGTCTTCTGAGAACCTAATTACTTTGTTTAAACCTAAATCTGTTATATAAATTTTTTTCGGAAAAGCTTTCCGTTTATAAACACTTTTTGTATATCTTTCAATAAAAAAGAAGATTAAAGTATCTTGCAATTTGTCAACATAATCATAAATAGTATTTTTTCCAAAAGGAATTTTTTGAGCTTTAAAGTAATTCACTATCTTGTTTATGCTAATCTCATTTGCAATATTTTGAAATATAAACTCAAAAAGAAACTTTGCAACAGAAATACTTTTTAAGTTAAACCTTTCGACAAAATCTCTAAATAAAATTGTATTATAATACTCTCTCAGTATTTTTTCTTTATTTTCTGATAAAACAACTTCAGGAAAACCACCGTAATCTAAATATTCCTTAAGTAAGTTTTTTATTATTGCCCTATCCTTATCAGTCAAAACTTTTCTTAATTCAAAATTCTTAGCCTCTAGAAATTCTCTAAAAGAAAATGGTAATAATAAATAAGATAAAGACCTGCCTCTTAATTGAGTTGCGATTTCTCTTGACAATAATTTTGAAGAAGATCCTGTTACAAACACATTTAAATTAGTCCTATCCAATAAAGTTCTAACAGCAGATTCCCAATTCTCTATATTTTGAATCTCGTCAAGAAAAACATTATTTAATTCCTTTCCAGTTACTTCATGATACAAGTTTATTATATCTAAGATTTCATCATACTTTACATCAAGTAAAGCAACATCCTCAAAATCTAAGTACAAAGAATTAGCATTAATATTTTTGATTAATTGGAAAAAGAAATATGTTTTTCCCGCTCTTCTTGGACCAACAATACATATAATTTTATCCTTTATTAAATCTATTTTTAATTCCCTCTCAACTAACTCAGGTAACTTCTTATTGTACCAATCCTCTATATATTTTATTATTTTCTCTCTATTCATACACTTATTACTACCTTTAATATTTATAAATCTTTCTCAGTTACTGAGAAAAAAATTATAAAAAATCTCTCAATTATTGAGAAATTTTAATTTTAATTACTTAATTCTGAAAGTAGACTTTGACTGTATTCCTGTGAGCTATTCCCGACTAAGGGAGCTTCTTGCTTCACAACCCCACATGCTCGTAGCGCATAGCTATGTGTATTGAACGAGTTCAAAAGCACTAAGGCTGGCACCCAATCCTCAAACCTCAAAACGTTCATATCCTCCATCACAACAACATGAAAACACCCAACTTAGAAAGCTTTAACCTTATAATAACTTCTTATTCTTCTTTCTCTCCGTTCTTTAGTTGGGCTTTTAACGCCCCCAAGGTTTTTTTCATTAGTGTGTGCTCTGTTTTTGAACTCTACGATGGACTTCTATTAATTCCAGAATTAAAGTTTTAGGTTTTCTGGAGCCCATTTTATAATTTTTGCATAGAAAAAGCGGGCCCGCGGGGATTTGAACCCCGGATCTCAGGCTCCGAAGGCCTGGGTCCTAGTCCTGCTAGACGACGGGCCCCTAAAATAATTTATTAAATGTTCCTTATATTTTATGGCCCCGCTCCGCCCTTTAGTGCGAGGTTTCCACTATTAGGATTTTGGACTCCAACGGATGAGAAAAACACAGTTATGCGCAACAAAATAGGACAACACCCTTTCTAACCTTAAACTATAACCAACCCTCCTACCAATGTTCAGAGAAGCGTTCAAGTCAGCATTAACCTTAACACCAGTAGTACTATAGACGTATAAGCCCCTGAACACTCTATTACCCTCATGAATAATAATCCTCTGGTATTAAGTATAATCTTATTCCATATTCTTCTAGAACCTAACCAAACCATCTAACAATACCTCTTAAACAACCAAACGTTCACATTATACTCATTACCGTTCTTGTGCGAAATGTTCTCCGGGTAGCCCATGATAACCCCAGAAACACCTAAAACCCACAACAACTCAGAAACAAACTCTCAGTAACTTCCTGTAGTAGTGTTGTAGTAAGTTAGTAATTTGTTTTATTTTCTGCTTTGTTGCATAATTTTGATGTGGTTTTGATGTGCTTTTTATGTTGAGAATTCGATGATGTTTTCTCACAGTTTTAATGAACACTCCTAGCTAACATACATCAAACTACATCAGTAAGCATCATGAGATTGGGAGGGAACGTGTGAACTGCTCAACAAAACCACACACGAATTATGCAACAAAGCATTATTTCTTTAAAATTTATATTGGTTATTGATAGTTGGTTAGTTGGTGATTTGGGTGAGGGTTCTCGTGTTGGGTTATGGGTCTGTTGGTTCTGTTATTGTTGATGATTTGGTTTCTTCTAATTTGACATCTGTTGTCGGTGTTGGTGATTATAATTATGAGGCTATTAAGAATCTGCGCTGTGAGAAAATTGAGGGTTTTCGTGTTGATGTACGTGATAGGAATGAGCTGATTAGGTTAATGAAAAAGTATGATTTAGTTGTTGGTGCTTTGCCCGGTTCTTTAGGGTTTAAAGTTATGGAGGCTGCTGTTAATGTTGGTGTGAATATGGTTGATATCTCTTATATGCCTGAGGATCCTTTTCAGCTTGATTCTAGGGCTAGGGATGCTGGTGTGACTATAATTCCTGATTGCGGTGTTGCTCCTGGTTTAAGTAATTTGCTCGTTGGGTATGGTTATTCTAAGTTTGATGATGTAAGGTCTGTTAAAATATTCGTTGGTGGATTGCCTAAGAAGCCTGTTCCTCCACTTGATTATATAATAACGTGGTCGTCCGAAGATTTGATCGAAGAATATACAAGGTCTGTAAGAATAGTTAAAGATGGTACTCTTTCTTATGTTGAACCTCTCACTGGTGTTGAGTTGGTTCGATTTGAAGGTTTAGGAGAGTTTGAAGCTTTTTATACCGATGGTTTGCGCACATTAATAAAAACTTTTGGTGATAAAGTTGTTGAGATGTGGGAGAAAACTTTAAGATACCCTGGCCATGTTGAGAAAATTCTTTTGTTGAAGAAATTGGGAATGTTAAACAATGATCCTTTGGATTTTGGCGATTTTAAGATAGAACCGAGAAAGTTCTTGATAAGATTGCTTGACAAGAATTTAAGGATAAAAGAACCTGATATCCTTCTTTTGAGAGTTATTCTAAATGGTGTAAAAAATGGTTCATCTTTGAGCAAAATATTTGAAGTTATTGATACGTATGATGAGAATAAAGGTTTGACAGCTTTATCTAGAACTACTGGTTATACCGCAACTAGTGTTGCTTTACTTCTTGGTATGGGAATAATTAATGAGAAAGGAATACTACCTCCAGAAATAATTGGTCTCAACGAAAAGTACACAAAATACATCTTAAAACACTTATCCGAAAGAAACATTCGCATAAAAGAAATAAATACCATTGAAAAAAGCTTAAGTTAATCTAAAAATTTTAATTTCAAGCTTTGTGGTTTAATTATGTACTCCTCATCAAGCTCCGCATCATCACTCTCCATCAACTCACATAACACTAGAAGTTAAGCCACAAAGCATAATTTCATTTTAAATTCTTTTAGCTAAATTATATTGATTATTATTGCTTTCATTTAGCATATTTTTCATCTTATATATGTATTAATAAACATGAAATTCAACAAATCCCTCAGTAGTAAACTCCCACCACCATAATACTTGATGTCCATATTTTACTCCATAATGCTCAATTCTTGAAGCTATATTATTATTAGGAACTCTAACCACGGCTCCAGGCTCTATCATATATGTATTAGAACCCACGAATTTAGTTTCATCAATATCATGCCACCATTTTGCTAATTCTTGAGAGAAATCGCTCATATCATGTATTATGACATCAGAGACTGCATATGACCATGAAAGATTTACTGTTACAGTACTTGATCCACCTTCTGATGATGATACGGAAGCTCCAATTGTTACCCCTACTGTTGTTGCACCTACAGTTGTTGGATCATAATCTGAAAGCATATTGTTACTACTATAATAATTTGTATCAATCCATGTGTACATGTCTGAAGTTTTATAATCTGAAGAACAACTTAAAACTCCTGGAACAGACTGTTGTCTAACATGTATAGCATACTAATCATATTGATCTGAATAATCATTCATTAGTTTATAATATAACGTACGCACATTAAGCTCTCCATAAGGACACCAGTTACTTCCTGATGACCAATCTGCTTGTGAGATCTGAAGCCAATAAGGTTGTCCAGTCTGAGTAAACTGTTTTAAATGAGCTTTATCTGCTAATGTTAAAAAATTATTATTAGTAATAATCCAGTTATATGCTTCGATTAATGTTGAGTTGTCAATCTTATGTCTTATGAAAATTTTATTTGGTATTATGTTCAGATCTTTAATAGTATTAAGAGTATCTGGAAATGTTATAATAGTAAAGATCATCTTTTCGTTACTAAGGCTTTCATCCTTACTATTAGGATTTATTACCCTTATAGATATGATAATTTGTGTGATTGATTTAGATTTTTCTAAAGCTTTATTTATTAATTTAGTGTCTCCTATCATAATTACTGGATTACCTTTCATAAGCTCATTTTTTATAAAATCTTCAGCTCTATCTGTTACGTTTAAATCTTTTACAAGATCTAAATCTAATAAAAAGATATGCATTTCTGTTGGAATATTATTAAGATCATTAAGACTTATAACATTAGCAAATACAGTTTCATATTTGTTTTTATATCCAAAATAATATATTACCAACTTATTGTTAACTTTACTAACTGTCATCGTATTATTACTTACTTGATTTTTCTTAAACGCTAAAAGTACAGGAAATGATAATATTATCAAAAAAATTATAAGAAAAGCTATAGCTGCATGATTTTTAAACAATACTAACATTTCTGCTTTCATTTTTCTCATAGAATATATCTTTTAGCTTATATTTAAATTTAATCTTTTTTTCTAAAATCATACAAAAAATTATGAAAATAGTTAAAATAATTAAAATATTAAAAATTCACATATATCCATTGCATGGATCTCTTCCTCACCTTAAAGAGTAAAATTTTCATTTTCTTATAATAAAGCTCATTAGTATCAGTATATTGAAAGGATTCAGGTGTAAAAACTATGTTTTGAACGTTGCAAGTTAATGGAATTTAGAGTTAAGGTATTCTAATTTTAGTATAATAATTGGTTTAAGTTATTTAGTGTTTGCGTTGGATTTATTTGTATGTTTTTGTTATTATATTGGAGATAATCGTGGTTCTTAAGGACTTTTCAAAGTCATTAGTTGAGGCGATAAAACGTTTTATGGGTAGTTCTGGTGATGAGGTAGCGGTAAGAGAGTTTATTAGAGAAATCCAGAGGGCTTTGATCAGGGCTGATGTTAATGTTTCTCAAGTTCTTGAGCTCAGTAAGAAGATAGAGGCTGCTTCTAAACGGGTTGATATTCCGCCAGGCTTTACTAGGAAGGATGTTGTGTTGAAGGCTCTTTATGAGGAGTTGGTTCGTCTTTTGGGTGGTGAGCAGGCTTATCGTATACCTATTCAACCTGGTAAACCGAATATTATAATGATGGTTGGTATTGAGGGTTCTGGTAAGACTACTTCAGCAGCTAAATTAGCTAGGTATTATAAAATGAAGGGGTATAAGGTTGGGCTTATAAGTGCAGATACTTATCGTCCAGCAGCGTTTGATCAATTAAAGCAGCTTGGTGATCAGATAGGTGTACCTGTTTATGGAGAGCCTGGGTCTAAGGATCCTGTTATAATAGCTAAACATGGTGTTGAAAAGTTTGCTAGAGAGGGGTATGAGGTGATAATTGTTGATACTGCTGGTCGTCATAAGGAGGAAAAGGGTCTTATAGAGGAGATGAAGCAAATTTCTAGTGCGATTAAGCCTAATCATGTAATATTAGTTATTGATGGTACTATTGGGCAGAGTGCTTACCAGCAGGCTAAAGCTTTTCATGAAGCAACGAAAATTGGTAGTATTTTTGTATCAAAGTTAGATGGTGCGGCTAGAGGGGGTGGTGCTTTAAGTGCTGTTGCGGCTACTGGTGCTCCAATCTCTTTTATAGGTACTGGCGAAAAGATAGAGGAAATTGAAATGTTTGATCCATCAAGTTTTATTAATAGATTATTGGGTATGGGGGATTTGAAGGCTCTTGTTGAGAAAATGGAAGAGGCGGGTGTTGAGGCAAAGGTTAAACCTTCTGATATTTTTTCCGGTGAGTTTACTTTAAAGGAAATGGTTGAGCAGATCATGGAGGTGCGTAAGATGGGACCTCTTAGCAAACTACTTAGTATGATACCAGGAATGGGTTATGGAGGTTTGCCTGATGATGTTTTGGAAAATGCTGAAAAGAATTTAGATAAATGGTCTGCTATGATTAATTCTATGACTAAAGAGGAGTTAAAGAATCCTCAGATAATAGATAAATCTAGAATGAGACGAATTGCAAGAGGATCAGGAGTATCAGTGAAGGATGTGCAAGCATTGGTTGAACAATATTTTACGTTAAAGAAAAGTTTAAAGAAGATTAAAAGAATGGGATTAACTATTGGCAGAAAGTTACCCAGATGAGGAGATGGTATGGTACAAGAACTTTTAGATCTGGTTAGTAAGATTCTGATTAATTATCCATTATGCGATAGTTGTTTAGGGCGATTATTTTCAAGGTTAGGTGGTAATATAGGTAATGCTGAGAGAGGAAAAGCGTTAAAGCGAGTATTATCTATACAGTCCCATTTACTTCTACTGAACGGTGATAATAGGGGATTAGAAATATCAAGTGCATTGCGCAGGTCTGGGTTCGATGAGGCATTATCAATTTACGAGAAATTTAACGTAATCACTAACGCAGAAGAATGTGCAATTTGCAGAAACCTAATGCTCAAAATACCTGATATAGCAGATAGAATTAGTAAAAAAGTAAGTGAATTTGAGTTTGATACATTTATGGTTGGATCTATTGTTCCAAAAGAATTCATTGAACGTGAGGATCAGATAAGGTCATTGTATGGTCTTACACATGGAGAATCTCTAAAATTAGATTTTAATAGACAACTAGGACGAAGTCTTGAATTATCACTAAATAAAGTAGTAAATTTTGACAAACCTGATATAACAATAGTTTACAATGCAATAGATGATACTGTAGAATTATCGCTAAGGCCTGTGTATATTTATGGAAGATATTTAAAGCTTATTAGAGGTATTTCTCAAACGCGTCAGTTTTGTCCTTATTGTAATGGTAAAGGTTGTGAACATTGTAATTATACTGGATTCTTGCCAGGCGGGTCTGTCGAGGATTATCTAGTTCCTCCCATCGTAGAAGTCCACAAAGGAACAGTTGGTGTATTGCATGCTGGAGGAAGAGAAGATGTTGATGTGCGTACTTTAGGGACAGGGCGTCCCTTCGTGGTTGAAGTAAAAAATCCAAAGAAAAGACGTGTAAATCTTCATGATTTATACGAAGTAATAGAAAAATATAGTGAGGGTAAGATTGCTGTTAGGAATCTTTGTTATGTGGATCGCTCTATTGTGAAAAAAATTAATGTATACTCTAGAATTCATGAAAAACGTTATAGATTAGTTATAAGATTTCCGAAAATGCAAATTGGAGATGAAATAATTAATAAAATAAGAAGTTTAGCAGGAATAACGATTAGACAACGTACGCCAAGAAGGGTACTCTACCGAAGGGTTGATAAAGAACGCATAAAACATGTATACAGTGTAGAACCACGCATAATTGATGAACATACTATTGAACTTGATATTTTATGCCAGGGAGGATTATATGTGAAGGAATTTGCAACTGGTGATGATGGTAGGACAAAACCTAGTATAGCAGAAATCGTGGGAGAAATACCTGAAATTGTAGAATTGGATGTAATTGAGATAGCACCCTACATCGAAAAGCAACTTGGGTTATCTTGTTCAGGTGATTAGATGGATTTGTTTATACGTCAAGCAAGGTTATCAGATTTAGATTCTATTTACAAAATAGAAGTCATTTCATTTGGATATGAAGCATTTTCGAAGGAATTTCTTTTAGAAATGCTCTTTAAATTTCCTGAATTCTTTATTGTTGCAGAAAAAGATAACAAAATAATAGGTTATTTATCAGCCTTGATAGAAGGGTATTTTAACAAAACTTGTCATTTGCTAAGTATTGCTGTATTGCCGGAGTATAGAAATAGAGGTATAGGTAGTTTATTATTAAAGCATTTGATCGACCTAGTAAAGATAAAGGGTATAGGATCAATAATACTTGAGGTAAAAAAGGATAACAGACCAGCAATAAGTGTTTATGAAAAGTTTGGTTTTAAGATTGTTGGTTATAAGCATCGATATTATCGTGATGGTTCTGATGCATTAGTAATGAAACTAAAATTAGTTTAGGTTTATTAATGAAAAGAGCTATATATTCTAGAAAGCTATTGAAAATGATGAGAACTATGTCTGATGTTAAAATGGTTGAAATTACTAGTAAACCTGATGTTATAAGAAAAGCAACAGCTAGAGGGTTTATTAAGTTAAAATCTTCTACAATTTCATTAATTCGTAGTGGTAAGATTAAAAAAGGCGATGTTCTAACTGCAGCTAAGATTGCTGCTATTCAGGGTGTTAAGAAAACTTGGGAGCTTATTCCTCTTTGCCATCCTATACCTATAACAGGAGTAGATGTCACTACTAACGTAAGTGATAATGGTATAGAGATGATGGTGAGTGTCACTAGTATCGGAAAAACTGGTGTTGAGATGGAAGCATTAACAGGTGTATCGTTAGGTTTACTAACAGTATGGGACATGGTCAAAGCATATGAAAAAGATGAACATGGAGAATATCCAGACACTGTAATTGAAAGCATAAATGTTATCCATAAAGAAAAAACTACATCATCCAATTCATCTGATGTAATTTCACGTAATTAAAAATATGTTTTTAGTTAAGGTATATAAGTTACTTTAACTTTTAGCTCTTAGACGGTAATGATAAGTGCTATAACAATACTGATGGCTATTGGTCTTTCATGGGCGAGATTAGGCATAGCTCTTATATTCTCTATCTTCATAAGCTTTTGCTTTGGAATATTAGCAGTAGTAAATAAAAAAGCAGAACATATAATAATACCTCTCATAGATGTACTTCAATCCATCCCAATACTTGGTTTCTTTCCTATTGCTGTTTTCTTATTAGTAATGTACTTTCCGAACTATGGGCTTGAAATGGCTGCTATCTTTCTTATAATAACAAGTCAAGTATGGAATATGATATTTGCAGTTTATGAATCTTCTAAATCGATACCAACAGAACTTATAGAGTTGATGAAAATTTATAACATGAATTGGTTACAACGAATTAAAAGAATTTATATCCCAGCAAGCATGCCTAGACTCATAGCAAACTTTCCCGTTTCATGGGCGGTCGGACTTTTCTTTCTCTCATCAAGCGAAATAATAAGCTTAGGTGTAACAAGCTATCAGTTATTCGGTATAGGCTCTTTAATAGCACAAATTGTTGAAAGCGGCCAAACAATAGATCTCTATATAAGTTTTGGCTTACTCATATTAATACTCATTCTAACACACAGTTTAGTTTTTAACCCTCTTTATAGTTGGTCCTTAAAATATAAGTATGAGATGGTAGCTATGACTACACCTGTACAAAGACCATGGTTCGTAAGCACCTTTGTCAGAGCAACCAAACCATTTAGAATCTTAGCAAGACAAGTAAGAGTGCCTAGAAGACCATTATCTCCAATAACAAGGCCAATATCAAATGAACAAGTAATACTTCCTATTGAACTTAGACAACCCAAAATATGGGAGAAAGAAATTAGAATTATTTGGTTAATTACCAAATTAACCGTATACTCGTTTTTAATATTATTGACTGTTTACCTAAGCATAGTTGTATGGCCTGCATTCGTTGGCGCATTACAAGTTTTTACAAACATAAACGAACTTGTTTACATTCTTTATGGGATTGGCATTTCGGGTGTCAGAATAATAATTTCAGTTATCTTTATGTTGCCGCTCATCATAGTTGCAGTTTATGTTTCATTAAGTAAAGTGTTAAAACAGATATTCTTACCTGTTTTCCAAATATTAGCCTCAATACCTGCTCCTCTTCTTTTTCCGTTAATAGTTCAGTGGTTTGGAGAGAATAGGATTGAGATCATATCTATAGTTATAATAATGTTGGGATCGATGTGGTATGTTTTTTATAATACATTTTCCTCAATAGAAGCATTACCTAATGAATTAAAAGAGGCTTGTATATTATCAGGTTTACGAAGGCTCTCATTATTCAGAAAGTTATATTTACCTGCATTAATGCCAGGACTTGTTACAGGTCTTATAACTGCTGTGGGGGGAGCATGGAATGCCCTTATTGTTGCAGAATGGTTATCGCTCGGACCTAAAATTTATTCTGTACATGAAGGCATAGGAAAAATTATAGATGAGGCTGCAAGTCAAGGTAATCTAAACCTTATGTATGCTGCTTTAATAATGATGGTAGTTGTCGTTGTTGTTCTTGATAGAACTGTTTGGAGAAAATTATATGATTATGTGACAACACATTATAAGTATGAGGTGTAAAGCATGATACCTTCTGAAAAACAAATGATATCAACATCTGAAACAAAAAAGATGGAAACAAAGAACCTCACACCAATTTTGTCTGTAAAGAACATTAGTCTTTCATTCACTACTGCAGATAAAATATTTCCAGTCATTGATAATGTAAGTTTTGATATAATGGAACATGAATTTGTATCTATAATTGGTCCTAGTGGTTGCGGAAAGAGCACATTACTTAGGATCATAGCTGGCCTTATAAAACCTACATCAGGAGTAGTGTTGTACAGAGGCGATCCTGTAACAAAACCTACATATAAAATTACAATGGTGTTTCAAAACTTTGCTCTTCTTCCATGGCTTACCGCATTAGAGAACGTTGAACTTCCACTATTAAACTTAATACCTGATAAACAGGTTAGACGTGAACGAGCAAGCAGAATGCTAGAGATCGTTGGATTAGGTGGATTTGAGAATGCATACCCAAGAGAACTCAGCGGAGGCATGAGACAAAGAGTTGGTATCGCACGTGCATTAGTTTCAGACCCGGAAATATTACTTATGGACGAACCATTCAGTAACTTGGACGCATTAACTGCAAGTTATTTAAGATCAGAAATCATCAACATGCTTTTTAATTCATCATTATCACTTAAATCTGTTATAATGGTAAGTCATAATGTGGAAGAAGTCGTTGAACTATCAGATAGAGTAATAGTACTTAGTAAGAGACCTGCTAAGAAGATCGCAGAAGTTGAAATAAACATGCAACGACCAAGAAGTGTTAGATTACCAATGTTCATGAGTTATGTAGACAGGTTGTATGAATTGCTAAGCTAAACAACTTATACCTTCCGTTTTGACTTCTTGAAAATATTATCCTCACTTGAATAAGAAAATAATCCACTATATAATCCCCAATCGATTAAAGTTTGCGCCAGCTTATCATGAAAACCAATCTCTCCAATCTCGCTATAGCCTAAATTAGATAAAAGATTGATAAGATCCTCAATTTTAAATGATCCTTGCTTATTAATCAATGAAAGAGCAGACTTGAAAGGTTCAAAATTCTTAATCCTTTCTCGTAAAATACTACGTCTAGATTGTACAGGAGCTCTTATAAACAATTCACCAGACTCAGTAAGAAAGATATCCCCACCATCTATAACCGCAAAGCCAAGCATCTCTGCAACCTCCAAAACAGGAATCAAATCATCAATCTCAAGATCAAAATACTCCGCCAGCTTATATAAATCCGCATGTCTATTAAATACTACATCAAGCGCCTTTAAAAGGCCAAACACACTTTCTATTTTTATCCCAAGAGGCATAAAAGGAAACTTAACATGCTGTTGTGAATCACCAGACTTACTCATTCCACATTATATATTACCAAGCATTAAAATAAACGTTTCTTTACAATAAATGAAAGCCTCACCCTTCAAGTCAGAAGGGAGACATCAAGCTCACCCAAGAAGACTCCCGACTTTAGTCGGGAGTAGCTGACTCTTTCTATACTCTTTTAGCAATGCTATTTCTCACGGTATTTTTAGGTTTTTAGAAGCTTTTTAACCTAATGTTCTGATATACTTCTCGTGGCCTTATGTGTCTTGTATTGCTTTATTAGTAATAAAATCACGAAAACCTTTGCTGATGGGAAAAAGAAATAGATTTGGGTAAAATTTATATTTATGGGTTATTTTAATTATTTGTGGGATCATGGCTATAGTTAGTGTTGATGAAAGGGGAAGAATGACCATTCCAAAGGAAATGTCTATTAGAGGATGTAAAGCTGTAGTCATATCTGCAGGAGTTTTTCTTATTGTGATTCCATTACCAACAAAACCTCATGAATATGCAAGTTCATGGCTTCCAACACAACGCAGTAGAAAGGAGCTAAAGATTCTTGCTGAGAAATCAGCATCTGAAGACGCTTTAAAGAGAATGGAGAGGAGAAATAGACTTGATGATTGAAACAGACTTACTATATGCATTCGTTAAGAAGAAAGATTGGTTAAAAAATACTGCCGAGAAGATTATGATGAAAATTGTAGATGGAGAATTTGGTATCGTATACACTTCTAGAGAATGTCTTCATGAACTTTATTATATTTCAAGAGAAGAGGGAATTAGCCTAGATGAATACATTGCTAGAGCTGCTGCCTTAACAGCCATAAAAAATTTAAAATTTTTAGACACAACGTATGAAATAGATTTACTTGCATTAACATTGATGAAACAATACAATTTGAAGTCAATATTCGATGCATACTATGCAGCAACAGCTTTAAATCAAGTTGAAGATCATACAATAATATCAACTGACAATGTTTACGATACGATACCTGGATTAAAAAGAATAGATCCTAGAAAACTCTAAACATAAAGTGTTTCTATAATTAAATTTACTAAAGTAAGAAAACCTGAAATTAACACTCAAGATATAATTTTTATGAAAGAACTAAACCTAAATAAAGTATCAATAGAATTTGAAATAATTTAAAGTTAATAAGAGAAAGACTCTAAGGCAGAGGATCAATGTACTTAATAGATGCTAACATACTTCATAGAAATACTATACAAAAGAGACAGATGGAAAGAATGTTATGAGCTTCTAAACAAAGTTAAAATAGGTACTGTTAAGTCTTACATACTTCACATTACACGATATCTCAGCCATCTTAGGAGAACCGAAGCTTGCATCAAAACTCCTCTCAGAACTCTTGACTTGGCGTGGCCTAATAATAGTCGACTTACTGATTGAAGAAGAACTCATAGCAAGTGAACTAGCAAACAATATGAACCTAAATTTCGACGACGGGCTACAATACTACTATGCTAAGAAGACTGTGCTAAAAATAGTCTCTTTTGACAAAGACTTCGATAAAACAGACGTAAAAAGAGTAGAACCTAAAGACGTACAACCGTAACAGTCTAGCGACTTAATTCAGCCATAGCTAGTACTACTTTTATGGTTTTCTTATAAGTTATTCTAATTGGATAGAGCCTTCTTGTCCAAGTTAAATCAGAATTGTTTAGAAGTGAGGTTTTAATTGTTGGTCATCTTAGTTTGAAGGGCTTTTAAACATTTTAAGTTAAGTCCCTTTGTTTTTGTTATTTATAAGAAATTGATCGTTAGATGAGAGGTTGTTCTCTCTATTTTCAGTCTCTTTTAGCAATCCTTAACCCTACCTTATTTTCACTAATCAAATAAATGACACACCCAAGAGGACTTAACTTAAAAGCCCCGGGCGGGGTTTGAACCCGCGACCTGCCGCTTACAAGGCGGCCGCCCTACCCGCTAGGCCACCGGGGCACCAATAAAGGAATTGTTTTTCTGAAATAAATTTTTTATTTTGTTAGCCGAATGCTCTATCTCCAGCGTCGCCGAGGCCGGGTATTATATAACCGTGGTCATTGAGTTCAGGATCTATGGCTACAGTGATGATCTCTGTTGAAGGATAGTTATTTAGTATTTTTCTGATACCGTATTCAGTTGCTATTACTGAGACAACTATTAATCTTTTAGGTTTTCCAACATTAAGGATTTCAGCTATAACTGCTGAAATGGTTGATCCAGTAGCTAACATTGGGTCTGCCACGATAACGATGTCCTCATTACTTATTGATGGTATTTTTACATAAAATTTTTGTACCGTTATGTTCTCTATGCCTGGTTTTTCCTCGATACGTTTTATTGCGACGATACCTTGTTTAGCGTCTGGTAATGCTTTTAGTAAACCTTCTACTAAAGGTGTGGCAGCTCTTAGAACGTTAATAATTATTATGTGGTCAAGGTCAGGTATTCTATAACCCTTTGCTTTTACCATGAGTGGAGTTTCCACTTCAATCTCTTCAAGCTCCATTGTTTTTATTAGTTCATATCCTATTAGTCTTCCCAACTTCACTAATCCCTTTCTAAACCCGATTTGTTTTGTATTTTTGTCCCTAAGTTGTGTGAGTATTACTTTTGCTAAAGGATGATCGATGACTTTGACCCTCTGGTTTATCAACTTCTACACCTATATTACAAGCGAAAGCATAGTAAATATTTTTTATCTTAGAACCTTTAAATTAACCCAAGCTCTGCCCTTCTATCTATTATATCATACACATCACTACCGGTCCCTATCAAACTTACGGGGACTTCAGTATAGGCTTCGATTTCCTCAATGAATTTTCTGGCATCATCAGGTAGTTCATCGTATCTTCTTATTCCTGCAGTTTTTGGATATAGAACATCAAGTTTGGTAATTGCTATTTGTGTTGCGCTGTTTAACATGACAGCTCTTTTAGCCAATTTAAAATTAAAGGGTGCAGCCCTACGCAATCTTCCAGTCACTGTACCGTACTCAATCCATCCCAACTTTTTAATCTCATCAACACTTAATTCACCTTCTAAAGGACCAGCGCCTACTCTTGTTAAATACGATTTAAAGACAACTATTACATCTGATACCTTTTTAGGCCCTATACCTACATCAGAACAAATAGCTGACGCTGTAACATCCTTAGAAGTAACATATGGGTATGTGCCATGGTATACTGATAAAAACGTTCCCTGAGTACCCTCTATAATAACCTTCTCTTTATTATCAATGGCCTCATTAACTTTACCAGCAACATCCTCAATCAACAACGATAACTCAGGAATATCCTTTGCCAATTTAGCAACCCTCCTTGCTCGATCACTTATAGCCGGACCAGAACCAGACCCTGTGGTTTGTACAACACTTCTTAAATGACTGTCACTTATATCCTGATTCTTATGATGCTCCTCTATTATAGTAGATTGTGCATCTACCCATATCCGATCACGTACATTCAACTCATCAATTTCTTTAAATAATACTTGTACATCAATAGCGACACCAGCACCAATGTACAGACGCGTGTTAGGATTAATAAATCCTGATGGAACTAAACGCAACTTATACACTTTACCTTGATAAGTCACAGTATGACCCGCATTAGGACCAACACCACCACGCACAGTAACATCTACTTTATCCCTCAAAGACAAGTATGATATAATTTTACCTTTGGGGGCCTTTCACCTAGGCTTTCCCCTCGTCACCAAATCCTCCTCCAACAACAACAGTCGCACCCAACACAACCACCCATTATTATTACATACAGACGTATATTAAGCTATTATAACCAAAAAACTCACCCTTCAAGATGAAAAATATTCTCAGAACAAAATAAAATATTTTGAAAAATCAATAACACCACCAAAAAGCAGGACAACATCATGACATACAAAATACTTCTACGAAAAATCTAACAATTACTAAAAATATAAAAAAGATAAACAAAATACTTTAAAACTGCAAGTTTAAGTTTTTCTGATATTCTTCATAGTTTTTTGTATGATTTTAGAAAAAAAAGATTAGGCTTAAATATAAGATAAAAGATATATTACATGACAAACAATGTTAAGGAAAAAATTGATAATATTAAGTGTAATACTCATTATCATAATGTTAGCGATCCCAATGCTTCCATGGACAATCCTAAGCAAAGGTCACGGTAGTATAATTTTTAACCTAGAATTCTATGATGAACATGGTAGACAGTATGCAGGATTCTTCGGAACACCAGCACAACCACCAAATACAAGAATACTAGCACAAATAACTGCAATACAACCACCAAACACACAACCAACAGAAATAGAAATCTATAGAGGAGAAGTAAAAGGAACAGCAATCAGAATACCAGCAGAAGGAAAAATCCTCAAAACGATCGAATCATGGATAGAATACGAAACAAACATGAGAAAGGAAACAAACCCTAAAGCACTCGAGGTTAGCATAGGACTAAATCTCTGGATCATAAACACAACAACCGAAACAGTACTACAGAGAGTCAGCCAATACTACCCGTACAATCCATACAAAATACTCGAAGGTCACGATAGGATTCATACTGTTAAGATCATAATACCACCAAACAGGGATAATGTTCACAATCCAGAACCACCACAACCACTCCAGTGCGAGTATAATTACTATTATTGGGAACTACAATGGATATTAGTACCAGAAAACCACACTCAAACTTTCGGCAACAACATAACGTTCTATAATGGAGCATACTTCATAAAAATGCCAATACTCATGATAAACAACGTTTACGCAGGTCAAGATTCACCTCTTGGAACATCTATTAATATTGATGTTACTACAACGAGTAGTGTTAGGTTCACAGGCATGATAGGTATTGGTTATAAAGTTTTAGATAAGGTTGTAGGTGGTGATGTTAGTGGTGGATTAACAGCATACTTGGGAGGCCCAGAATGGACAAACAATGTGCATTTTGGTAAATTGATTCCTAGCGTTAATCCTGGTGAGGTTAAGTATATATGGATATGGGCTAGACCTGTGACTGAATATTATAAGGAGGTTCATGAATCTTGTTATGAGTCTGAGTATACGGGTAATGAGGAGTTTGTGAGTTATGTGCAGAGTATCATCGTTAACGGTAATTGGATAAGTGGTGATGTTGCTTCTGGTATGCCCTCTTGGATGAGTAAGTGGGTTTATAATAATTCTATCTCGAGTAATATTCTTGTTAAGGTAACGGGAACTCCTTTAGATGATGGTGTGCTTAGTCCTAACGAATCTATATCATTTTCTGCAATAACTACTTGGCTTGATACTTGTAGTGTAGATCTTGAGTTTGGTCTCGATCTTGGTATAGTTGCCGCTGCATTATCTCCGTATACTGGTGGTGTCTCAGTAGTGTTAGCACCATTGTTAGCACAGTTTGGTATTTCATTCCATGTAACAGATTCCGGGACAGTGTATGTAAATGGTGTATTGCAGAATGTTGGTTCTAGTGGTTGTGAGGTTATATATTTGAGGATGAGTAATCTTCAGTATAGGAAGGATCCGCCTTGGTGGTGTTTTTGGTGCTCACCATGTTATTATAAGGTTCCTGTAAGTATGCTCTTCACAACATATTAACTTTCATTATTTTTAATATTATATAAGTGTGTTCTTTTTGGAATCTGAATTATTTTAATGATGTTATGACTAAAAATTATATTTCATCCTGAAAAGCAAGATTTTCTAATGATTTTTCATTCTGAAGAGTATGATTTTTATTTTTGAAATGCTATTAGAGGAGGTCCGTCTGGCCACCCGTCGTACATCATTGACAGGTAGTCTCTGCGATCGAAGGCCTCTTCATCCGGTATTTTTATTATCTACGCTCAATCTTTTAACTTTATCTATATTATTTTCATGAAATGGATATTTTGTGTGGAATTTTTCATTGTGGTTCATGGTTGGTTAATGAATTTAATAAATTCTTCATAAGCTATGTGAACGTTTTTAGGATGTGGTTGGGGTGGGTTTTTGAACCCATAATCGCATATTGATTTAATAGGTCCAGATAAACCTCTATCCTTTGCTATCTTTAATGCTCTGGTCACATCGAGTAGTACATTACCTGCGTTCGGTCCATCTTCGGTCCGCAGTTTTATATCAAGTACTATTGGTGAGCCGAGATAACTAGCTCCTTTTATCCATAAATAACTAATCCTAACGTCGCTTAAAAATGGAACATAGTCTGTTGTTCCAGTAGCGATTTCTGCTTCTTGAGTAATAGCGCTGGAGACTGTTTTTGTCTTGATCGTTCTTTTTAATTGTTTTACATCTTCATCCATAGTATTTAAAGTTTCTATACTACCACCAGCATCGAGCTGATAACTGCTTTCTATCAGAATTCCTCTTTCCTCTAAGAAATTAAGAATTTGTTTATGTAATATGGTTCCCCCAAGCTGGCTCATCAAATCATCACCAGCAATAGGCAACCCTAAGTTCTTATATTTAGATACGATCTCCTCATCGTTAACTATACTAGATGGTGTTGCATTGACAAAGGCCGCATTAGTGTTCATAGAGATTTCAGCATAAAACTTTGATGTTTTATCTAAACCAGCAGGCAATAAGTTCAAAATAACATCAACCCCATTACTCTTCATGACATCCACTACATCAACCGGTTTCTCATTAGAATACGTTATTATTTTTTCAAGAGTAGAACTAAGTGGCTCTACTATATGACCCATAAGAACTTGAACACCTAGATCAGGCACATCAGCATATTTCTTAATAGTATTTGGTTCTGAAAATATTGCTTTTGACAAATCCTTACCAACTTTTCTTTTATCAACATCAAACGCTGCCACAATTTCAATATCCGAAACCTTATATGGGCCTATTCTCTCATGCCAAAGTCCTGTTCCTCCATTGCTGTAATAATATAAACCCTGCACAAAGCTAGATGCGGCATTACCTACTCCAATTAAACCTACTCTTATTTTACCCATAATTTAATGTTAAAAATAGAAAGAAATAAAGTTATTCATCATTATAAGTTCTCTTTCTGTCCTAAAGAGCGAAAATTCCTGAATCCTTAATATTACACATTATTTTAGATGTTCTATCATGAAATACATTGTTTTATAATTTTCTATTAATAGAGAAAAATGACATTATTTAGCAAGTATTCAATAAAGAGTGCTTTTATATTTTGTTAGAGTTGTATAATGGGGTTGTTCGTGGTACGTCCTGTAATAAAGGATCTTGCAAGGCAACGAATGTACATACTTTTCAACAGGAGCATGTCTGTGGTTAAGATTGATCCAGAGCTTGCTAGACGATATGTGGATATAGCATTAGCAATAAGCAGAAAATCGGGTGTTCCAGTTCCAAGGCAATTCAGAATGAATTATTGTAGAAAATGTCATAGTTTCCTAATGCCTGGTATTACGTCGAGGATTAGATTAAGAGGTAAAGGTAAAAAGAGAATTGTTATTAAATGCTTTTCGTGTGGAAGGGTTTTTAGATATTCATTACGATAATTTATGAGTATGCTCTTAAGTAAAATTTTTGTAGCTGTCCCTCCTATACTTTCCCATGAAGCTCCTAACACTCCTACCAAGTGAAGAAGCCTGCTCCAAACTCCTCAGAATCATCAGATGGCAAAATGGCATCAATCACTCCAGATAAACCATCAACCACAACATCACCATCACACACTAAGTGGACAGTCTTTAAGAACTGAGGCTGTGAGACTGTCCACATAAGCTTTATGTGAGTTTGCGGTACTACTTGTGGTGAGGTGTCGGTGAATATCTTTGAATACT
>JBMFIF010000009.1:0-40371 GCA_049976445.1 Thermoprotei archaeon
GAAGTATAGGTCTTGTGCTTTCTTTAACAATGTGAATTCTAGTGTTCTTGGTTTGAGGAGTGTTGAGCTTTTCGTGAACCTCTTCACTTATTGGTATGTGAATTGGAGGTGATGTCTTATGTGGACAGTCTCCGTTTAGATATGAGTAGCTTTATATCCTTCTTTGAAATAATAATCTAGAACATAGTGAGGCGGTAAGAAATATGGTTTTAGATTCAAAATCTAGAGAAATTGTAAGAAAAAAGTTATCTGGTATGGCGAATCAGCTTATATTACATTATTTTCATGATGAAAATAAGGATGAGTGCCCTTACTGTGAGACCTTAAAAGAATTCCTTTACGAAATATCTGAGCTCTCCAATAATAAGCTAATTATCCAATTATATGTTAAAGGAAAAAACGATGACATGTTTGCGAAATTCAATGTGGAGAAAGCACCAGTAATAATATTTAATGGATATAATATCAAATATTTAGGAGCACCTGTTGGACAGGAAACATGGGCTTTTCTAGAAACTATAGTATTAGCATCAAAACATACACCAAAACTTTCAATAGATACTTACAATCAACTAAAAACGCTTGAGAATAAGTCAATAGTAGAGGTTGTTGTTACACCAAGTTGTCCATGGTGTCCTTATGCAGCCTTACTCTCTAATAGTGCTGCAATAGCAACTGATAATGTAGAATCAAACATAGTTGAAGCATATGAATTTCCAGAGATTGCTGACAAATATAATGTGAATGCTGTACCAACAGTTGCAATAAACGGTCAAGTAATGTTCATAGGAGTACCTCAGGAAAATGATTTCGTGGCCGCATTAAAAGGAGAATACCAACCACACCTTGAGGAAACCAGTGAAGAAGTAGAAGAATTAGAACATGAACACGAACATCATCATCACTCTCATTAAACAATTATAAGTAATCAATTTTTATCGAACAATTAAATTAATTCTCATCACTTAACAACTCCGCTTTCTTTTTACAAGTATGTTATAAATGTTTTATAATACTTCTATCATCATAGAAAAAGCTCCGCCGCCTCCATGGCATATTCCTGCTAGTCCACGTTTAAGACCCTTCTGTTTAAGTGCATAAATAAGTGTTGTTAGTATTCGTGCACCGCTAGCTCCTATCGGGTGTCCTAATGCTATAGCGCCACCATGAACATTAATTTTTTCTAATGATATATTTAGATCTTTAGAGACTATTAGTGGAACAATAGCGAATGCTTCATTGATTTCAATTAGATCTATATCATTTACTGTCATGTTGAGTTTTTTAAGTAGTTTTTGGATCGCTGGTACAGGAGCTTCTATGAAGTTTACAAGGTCTATAGCAGCAGATGCGTAGCCTAATATCCTAGCTAATGGTTTTAACCCCATTGATTTGGCTTTCTCCATACTAGTTACAATAACTGCTGAGGCACCATCAGAAATTTGCGATGCATTACCTGCAGTAGTTATGCCATCTGATGAGAAAAATGGTTTTAATTTTAATAATTTTTCTACAGAAGTATCATACCTGATGCCTTCATCTCTGTCTAACATGATTTTTTCTCCATCTTTAGTTATGTCAATAGGTATTATTTCTTCTTTAAAATAGCCTTTAAGAGTTGCATCACCGGCCTTTTTATGACTTTCGTATGCAAAAGTATCAGCTTCCTCTCTAGTTATACCTCGTTTCTTAGCTATTTGATCAGCAACTAAACCCATAGGATTACCATAGTAATCCTCAAGTCCATCATGAGTTAATGTATCTATTAACGCAGGACCGCTTTTATACATTACCTTCCATCCCCATCTAACGTTTGCAGGAATTAAAAATGGTGCATTACTCATGCTTTCCATTCCTCCAGCTACAACAACTTCAGCATCACCAGCTTTTATTGCTTGAGCAGCTAAAGCGACCGCTTTAAGCGATGATGCGCATACCTTATTTACTGTATAACCTTCAGTATTTTCAGGCAAACCTGCAAGAACACCAGTAACCCTTGCTGGATTCTGACCAAGACCAGCCCCTACAACATTTCCCATAATAATTTCATCAACTATTTTAGGATCAATGCCAGCTCTATTAATTGCTTCCTTAATCGCTATCGCACCAAGCTCTATAGCAGAAAGCTTGGCTAATGATTGACCAAATTTTCCAATAGGAGTTCTAACAGCACTCACAATAACAACATCACTATTCATATTAATACACGATATACTCTTCGTAAATACTGAATATATTTCTATTGTAAAGAAAATTTTACTTATTAGATAACATCAAGTAACAAAATTATTTCTTTAATACCTCTCGTCAGCTGAGAGAATATTAAGCGCTTAATATCTCTCTTATTTTGTTTAGTATTTCCTTTAATCTTTGATTTTCGTTTCTGAGCATTTCAACCTGGTTTTCAAGTTCTTTAATACGTGATTCAAAACTAGAAGCTATTTCATGTTGCGACACATAACGATCAATCCGAATATTGCTAAAGAACACTTTATTGGAATTCTTATCATAAGTTGCTGTGAGCGTGATTCTGATAAGGTCACCTTTACTAAGCTTCATTTCTTCTACTAATTTATGATATAATTCTTGATTAAGTTCAGTAACATCTCTCATTATAACATCTTTAGGAACATACTTACCTAATAGAACAAAAGCAGCACGTCTCAATTTATTGGCATATATAGCAGTTGGAATCACTCCAGTCCTCAACTCAACACTAACTTGTTCACCCTCTTCAGAAACAGACATTAACTATCAAGTATAAATATTATGAATCCTCGTATATAAACTTTTTATTATAATTGAAATGTATAAAACATAACTCGTCTCATTCTTATGATGTTGACCAGGGGAGGGCATCTCAAGAGGGAGTCTTCTTTCTAATTTAAAAACTTTTACCCCATAAAAGGTGAGGTTTGCCGTTCTTTATATCATTAATCACTGTAAAGATCATTAAGAAGATATTATTTTTTATTGATGTGCATAGTTAGCTTTAAATTTTTGGTTGGATTATCCAGACCTGGTGAACGACATGAACATTCTGAGAATAGCAGTAGCTATTTTGTTTATATGGGCAATAGTTTCAACAGCACTTGCTGTCAATTACTATTTTCTTTATATGCAAGACGAATCTCTCATAAGCAGCATTAAAGCTAAGGTATCAACCGTAAGTGTTAATCTTTTAATAAAATTCGACAATGGTACTAAAAAATGGTATAATAATACTGTAGTTCCTTTAGGCTCCTCATTATTCAATGTAACTAAAAAGGTCGCTAACGTGAATTATACTCAATATTCGTTCGGAATATATGTGGTTGGAATAAATGGTATAATGGAAAATAAACAGCAGAATAAATATTGGTTCTGGTGGTATTATTCAGGTAATTCCTGGTACATGGGACCTGTGGCTGCAGACAAATACATTGTATCGAATAATGAAACATTAGCATGGGTGTATAGCCCAGTTAATGTGACATCATGGCAACCTTTAGTAAAACCATAAGGAGTGATTATTATAAACAAATCTTTAAAAATTGCTACGATATCGATTCTAACAGCAACAGCAATAACTATTAGAGTCGCTAAAAACTGGACAATAGGATCGTTTCAATTTATTAATGTAGCCTTAATTTTTGGATTTATTGGATCAATATTTTTAGATTCCTTAAGCGGAGGCCTTATTGCACTTCTCTCCCAATTAATCTCTGATCTGCTAATCTGGCCAGGACCATGGACACCAATAACATCTTTAACAGCTTTCGTCACAGCAATACTGGGTAGCCTATCTAAACGTGTAAAATATCAAGAACTTCAATTCATTATTCTTTATCTATGTGTCTTCCTTTATGATATAGTTACATCAGCATTAACTTATCTTATTTCTGGTCTTTCACCAATTAACTCTTTAGTTGTAGGTTTAATAGGACTTTTTTTACCTGTTGAAGGAGGTTGGATGTTTGGTGTCGGGCCGATAACAGAATTCACTACATCATTTTTAACAGTAATACTCATGAAAATATTAAAAAGAAATGAATTTAATACAATGCAGTTCATTCAAAATTAAATATTTTGGTTAAATTTATCTGAACAGATTTTTATTTAATACTGAAATAAAGTGGTGAAGCAAAGAAGGAAGGAAAAAAAAGAGGAAAGATCAGAGTTTTACTGGTTTTGTTGCACTCTTATCTGTAATCGTCTTTCTTATAGTTGTTGTGTACATTGTGCAGGTGATGAGTAGGCCAAATCCCTCGACGATTGTTTCTGATAATATTTTGGATGTTCCTCTCATCGGTACTGATGGTCGTATTTATACTCTCGGTAATTTTACTGGGAAGGTTACGCTCGTAGAGTTTATGGCTACATGGCGTCCTCATTGTAAGAACATGATTCCAGTCATAAAGCAAGTATACTCCGAGTTTAAGGATAAAATAAACATCGTCTTTATCGGACCAGACGCGTCCGACAACCTCAACACGCTGAGAGAATACAAAAACGAGTACAACATAACATGGATGATACTCTGGGATAAGGGCGGAGTTCTCGCGAGCAAAGTGAACCTCCAAGCATACCCGACATTCATGATAATTAATAAAAACGGTCAAATACTATGGAGCAAAGTCGGTGAAATAAGCGTAGACAACCTAAGAACAACAATCATGTCATACCTCTAATTATGTTGAGACTATGATAACCTCTCCGTCCTGAAGGTCAAGGTTTCATTTTCTTGGAATATTTTTGTATTAATTAAAATTCTTGTATTTTGTTGTTTTCAATTTTTATTGTAGATTGCGCTCCTTCGCGTTCGATTGTTACTATCATGTCGAAGATTGGAGCATCGGCCAACTCACCGATATGTGATATAACGACGACTGTGCTAAAGTTTTCTTTAAGCTTCCCTAATATATCTAAAAATGCATTACGTTTTTCCTCATCTAATGCGCTTAATCCTTCATCTATGATTAGAAAATCTGGTCGTCGTAATCCGTGTTGCTCTGCTACTGCGCTCATGATTCCTAGACGTAATGCAAAACCTATAGCTGTTCGTTCTCCCATTGATAATGCCTCAAGTTTTCTTTGAGTTGCACCTTCTTGAACTACAGCGTTTATACCGCCATAATCAACGTTTAATTTTAGTGTGAAACGATTACCTAAAAACAGATTAATGTATTCTTGAGCATAGTATTCAACTCTTTTAACATAATAAGATATTATTTTTGCAGGAAAATTGCGTTCCATAAATATATTGTCTAATGCTTTGTAAATTTTTAGCTCGTTCTCTATTTCTTTTAACTTTGTTTCTATCTCTTCGTATTCTTTATGTTTTTGTTCTAGCTGGCTAAGTGAATCTTTAATCTCTTTTATCCTACCATCAATCTCGCCGATTTTTCTGCTATTCTCATCTAGCTTTTTTCTTAATTCATTTAATTTCAATGTTAATGATTCTAGTTCTCTCTTTAATGTCTCATAGTCTTTAATGTTATTCTCAATATCCTGATACTCTTTACTAAGATTTTCAAGTTCTTTCTTTCTCTCATTTACTTTTTCTTTCAGTCCTATTAGTTCAATTTCTAATTTTGAACGTTCATTTGATTCCTTTCTTAATCTTTCTAATTCTTCTTCATTACTCTTGACATACTGCCTAATTATTTGTGGATTTATTGTAGTTAGAGATTTGATCTCTTTCAGTAATGATTGATTAAGTTCAGAAATTTTGTTCTTGATCTCTTCAAGATCTTTTTGTTTTTGCGCAATTTCTCTTTCAAGGTCTTCTAAAATCTTTTTCTTTTCAATGAGATCGTTTAATCTTTCCATTAATTGATTTTTTGAACCAATTCTAAGTATTAATTCTTTTTTTCTTTTTTCTAAAATTTTTATTTCATGATCTTTTTCTTTTTGTTTCTCTTCAAGATATTCTATATGATAATTTAATCCACTAATTTCTTCTTCATATTTTTCAATTAGTTCGTTTCTTTTTTGAACGCTTAGTTCTGACCCGCATACAGGACAACGAATTACAGCTTTCTCATTATCAGTTTTCATGAGTATATTTTTATGATTTAATATCTCATTTAACTTTGCCTTATATTCACTAAGTTCTCTAGTTATTATAGTGTTTTCGTTACTTAGTTCATCATAATTCTTCTCTATTTCATTAAGTTCTTCCTCATCATTTTTTATTCTGTTTAGTTGATACTCGATCTCACTAATCTTACTTACCTCTTTCTTTATATTATCATACTCCTTAATAGCTTGTTTTAGCGAGGATTCTAAGAGTTCTTTAGATTTTTCAAGATCTTTATATGTATCATTGTATTTGCGCAAAATTTCCAGTTCTCTGCTAATAATCTCAATTTTTGCATCAATATTTATAGTTTCTTCTAATTTTTTCTCTATTTCCTTTATCTTCATTTCATTAATGTTTACATCATTCTTTAAACTTTCTATTCTTCGCTTCTTATCATCAACTTGCTTTCGAAGTTCTTCTAATATTCCTATTTTGGATCTTAAGTTCTTTTCATCCTGACTTAATCTCTCATAAGCTGTTTCAACATCATTTAACTCTTTTTCAATTATTTTTCTAGTCGTTTCTAATTGCAATAATGTGCCTTGTAGTGTTGTCTCTTTTTCAAGTTCTCTTTTAATTAATGATAAATTAGAAGAAAGTTTCTCATTTTCTTTTTCTAATCTATCCTTTTCCTCTTTGATTTTCTCACGTAATGGGTCAAAATTTATATTGAATATATTTAGAAAAAGATTACGACGTTCACTTGGAGATGCTTCACTCAATATCTCAACCTCACCTTGTCTAATGACAACTGTAGAACGAAATGTTTTTTGATCCATCCCAAGTAATTCAATAATTTTATTGTTAACTTCTTTAACAGTATCTGCTCTACGGACCTCTCTACTATCGGTAATCTCAACCAGCTCAGCTGTCGATCCACCATCTTTAGTAATATTGCGTCTAACTACATATTTTGAAGATTGTCCTTGAGGTGATTTGTAGGTAAATGCTAATTCTACGTAAGATTCTCTCATACCTTGAGATATTAATTCATCTCGCTTTCCTCTATGACTAATAGCATCAGGTCCATACAATGCGAACGCAGGTATGTCTACAAAAAGTGTTGTCTTACCAGCCCCATTCACTCCCCTACAAAAAATCATCCTATTACCTAGGAAAATCTTATGACTACCTTTAAATACTGTAAAATTTTTAACCCCTATATACTCAATTCCCATGTTATTATCACCCTATATACTCAAGCTCTCTTAACAACCTAAGTCCTCTCTCAATAACTACATCCCTAATACTTGGATCAACAGCATTTTTTACATACTCCTTAAACATCTCTTCCAGACTACTTGCCTTAGACATCTCAATGATACTTACATTTTCATTCAACATTTCGTATTCTAACTTTGCATCGTAAACATTAAACGTGTCCAAATATTTCAAAATTACCTCAGGTTTCATTATTTCCTTTTCTCTTTCTCCAACTTTTAAAATCAGTTTTATGAGCGAATCACGTATATCTCGCTTTTTCCTTAATTCATCATTAATATAATCTAATGAATGACCTCTAGTATCAATATGAATAACATGCATAGGACGTATATCTAATTCCACAGGTTTCCACTGCAATCTACCATTCTCTTCTTTAATATCAATAAAGTATTTCTTTTCATCATGCTCACCAAAATCAACGCGTTCTATCGAACCAGAATATACAATACTCACATCACCAACTTTACGATCTTGGTGTTTATGAATATGACCCATCGCAACATATGACACTAAACCATTCCTTACAAACATGTTCACAGGAAACCTTACCTCATTCTCAAGGAACGCTAATCTTCTTTCAGCACCATAAGTAAAACCTTCTAATGATAAGTGCGCCGCCACAACAGTATAATCAGAGTCTGATCGAGCATCCAATTCACTTTTTAAACGTTCTTCTACATGATTCTTTAACTTTTCAACATCAGTACTACGTTCACCTGTTACTCTAGGCCTTACATACGGTACACCAATGATTTTAATATTTTTTCCACTCTTTCCCTTAACTGTTATCGACGAAATCCTTGGAAGATAATGGAAAAATTTCTTAGTTGATGTTTCACCCCCGAGAATTGTATCTAATGCATCAAGAAATGTTCTCTGCTCTGGTATCTGCGATGCATCATGGTTCCCTCTAATTATTACAACATGAATTCCATTAGCAATTAGATCTCTAACGAATACTGAGAATTCATACATAACCTTGTTTGTTGGACGTGGATGATGAAAAACGTCACCGGCTATGATAACAATATCTGAATTATTTTTAATTGCATATTCTTTTATCTTATTTAAACTTTTGATGAAATCTTGTAATCTATCAACCTTAAAATCACTCGGTTGGACTCCCAAATGTAAATCTGCAGTATGAATTATCCTTACACTCACACTTTCTTAAAAACAGAAAACACTTATAAAGTTTCACAACATTTTGCTTTGTTGTATAATTCTGATGTATTTTTGATGTGTTTTTTGTGTTGAGAATTATTGTGTGTTAATAATTTAATGATGTTTTCTCATGGTTTTGATGAGCATTTTTAACTGTTCACATCAAGTTGCATCACAAAGTATCATCAAATTGGAGGAGGCACGTTAAACGTCTCATAAAACCACGCACAAATTATGCAACAAAGCACAACATTTAAACTATTATAACTGAAAATCTCACTCCAGACAAGGAGGAAGTCATACTAAACATTTCATCTATTATGCTTATTCATAATAAATTTAACAAAAAGTTAATCTTAGGTTATTAAAAAGAGTAATTTATAGACAAATTTTAGATAACCTTATTTTCTGGAGTATTTTTTGTGTAATTGGTGAAAAGAATGACCCCAATTAAGGGGTGTAATATAAATTGCTCTCAATTTTTTGAGAGATTCTTCAGGTGATTTCCATGATCGAGTGGACAAAAGCAGCTATGAAAGAAATTATTGAATTTGTAGAAAAAGCTCAAAATTTAATTGATTGGTCTCAAGTCAATGATATGATAAATCTCTTACTAAAAACAAAGATTAAAGATCATTCCGTCCTTGTAATAGGTATGGGACGCTCAGGGTTTGTAGGCAAAGCTTTTGCTCTAAGACTAATGCACTTAGGATTCAGAGTATACGTATTTGGAGAAACAATAACACCAGCGATTGGAAAAGAAGATGTAGTTGTTGCAATCTCAGGATCTGGAGAAACAAACATCGTAGTAAAAGCTGCAGAAGTTGCTAGAAATATAGGTGCAACAGTAATTGCAATAACATCAAGACTCGAATCACCTCTAGCAAAAATATCAAACAAAACAGTAATCGTACCAGGTAGGACAAGATTAGCTAGTGAACAAGATTATTATGTTCGACAACTTATAGGAGAACACGAGCCACTAGCTCCACTAGGAACACTCTTTGAAATAACAGCGATGATATTATTAGATAGTATAATAGCTGAACTAATGAAAAGATTAGGACTGACAGAAGAAGAATTAAAAGCTAGGCATGCAACTATTGAATAACAATAAAATCTTTAAAAATTAAACTTCATTTTCATAACTTCAAGAATACTTATTTAAACCTTATTCTTAAAATTTAATAATGAAGGATTTGTTAACCCTATTTATATGAAACTGTTAGCTGAAGGATAAGATCCTAGGATCTTTATGATACTAGTAACTTGTTGTAATTCTTGAAGAGCTGATGAGACCTCCTTATCAAATCTATGCCCTTCAAAATCTACATAAAATAAATATTCCCATGGTTTTCTTTTTGATGGACGTGACTCTATTCTTGTTAAATTTATATTTCTTTTAGCAAAAGGCTCTAATGCCCTATATAAGGCTCCAGGAACATGACGCACTCCAAATATTATCGATGTTTTATCAGAACCAGTAGGATCTTTAATGTCTTCAGTTCCAATGATTAAAAATCTTGTATAATTGTTTGTGTTATTCTCAATGCCTTCTATAAGAACAGCAAGGCCATATATTTCAGCAGCCCTTTTAGATGCTATCGCTGCAGAATGCATATCACTCTTTTCTCTCAACAATTTCGCCGCTCCTGCCGTATCATAAACAGCAATCGGATTAAGTTTATACCGTGTGATAAATGAGCTACACTGCATTAGCGCTTGTGGATGTGAATAAACATCTTTTATATCATTAAACGTTACACCAGGTAGCACTAAAAGATTATGTTTTATTCTTAAAATAATCTCCCCTCTTACCATGAGCGGATATTCAAAAAGTAAGTCATGGACTTCACCTATTGCACCTTCTAAAGAATTTTCGATGGGAATAACAGCATAATCACATTCATTCTTTTCTACAGCATCAAATACCTCTCTAAAACTCTTATAACCAATCGGCTCAGCATTAGGAAATCTACTAAGTATTGCTTCCTCACTATATGCCCCACGTTCACCTTGAAACCCTACCCTGATTTTACCTCTCATTAAGCTCTAATAGCTGGTTGTCGAATAAAAATTTTTCTACAAATTAAGTATGAATAGTTATCTACAAACATTTATTTGCAAAATAATTAAGATTCATAGCAATGAATATAATTAATGAGAATCACTCGTAAAACATTACAAAAATACCGAACTTTCTCAAAAATAATTATACACTCTAAAGTTGGATATTGTTTTAATATTTTTAAGATTAATATTTTATCTATTTTGATTAATGCTGATTATCATCTAAGATAAGCATATATTTTTGTAATAATTCCATAACTGTGGTGGCATTCATGGCATTGGATGTTGCTATAATAGGTTACGGGGTTTACATACCAATGTATCGGATACCTCACAAGGAAATTGCTGAAATTTGGGGTCGTGGAGGCCGAGGCATGCCACCTAATGAGAAAGCTGTTGCAGGTCCTGATGAAGACACTGTAACTATTTCTGTAGAAGCTGCGATTAATGCACTGAATAGAGCTAAAATTGACCCGCAAGATCTTGGTGCAATCTATGTTGGTACAGAATCAAAACCTTATGCTGTTAAACCAACATCGACTATCGTTGCCGAAGCTATAGGTGCCACACCAAACCCATTGGCTGCAGACCTTGAGTTTGCATGTAAAGCAGGGACTGAAGCTTTCATAGCAGTTTTAGGACTGGTTGCATCAAATAATATTAGGGCTGGAATGGCAATAGGGGCTGATATTGCAAGAGGGAGACCTTCAGACGAATTAGAATATACTACTGGTTCTGGTGCTGCAGCGTATATTTTAGCAAAAAATGATAACGATGCAATAGCTAAAGTTGAGGATAGATATACGTATGTTACTGATACACCAGATTTTTGGAGACGTGAAGGACAATATTTTCCAGTGCATACTTATAGGTTCACAGGTGATCCAGCATATTTTACGCATGTTGAAAATGCTGCAAAAGGTCTTATGAATAAATTAGGACTAAAACCATCAGATTTTAGATTTGTTTCATTTCATCAGCCTAACGTAAAATTTCCATTACAAGCTGCTGAAGATCTTGGTTTCACCCTAGATCAAATAAAACCAACACTTCTTAACCCTGTTATAGGTAATGCATATGCAGGATCATCACTTTTAGGTCTAGCAGCAGCGCTGGACATTTCTAAGCCTGGTGACAGATTATTGGTGGTCTCTTTCGGTTCTGGCGCTGGGTCTGATGCTATTAGTATAATCGTAGAGGATGGTATCGAAACAAAAAGAGACCTAGCTCCAAAAGTTACAGACTATATTTCCAGACGTGTACAAATTAGCTATGGACATTATGTTCGTTTTAGAGAGAAATTAAGGGAGTGAATTAGATGAGAAGAGTAGTAATAAGTGGTACAGGATACGTATCCATAAGTGAACACTGGTCAAAACCTCTTAGAACCTTAATGGCTGAGGCTGGTTCTTTAGCTCTTAACGAGGCAGAAATCACAAAGCCTGACCTAATAATTGTAAGTAGTGCGTTTGCAAGCAGATTACAAGAACAACACCAACTAGGCTCATTAATAGCTAACTACATGGGGTTGGGAGGAGTACCGGCTATGAGCGTTGAGGCCGGAGATGCATCAGGAGGTATTGCATTTCACATAGGCTATATGGCTGTTCTATCAGGTCTCTATGATCATGTCCTTATAATAGGTGGTGAGAAACTCAGTGACGAATTACCAACAAAAGTTGAAAGTGTTATTGCATCGATGGAAGATAGAGAATACGTTGCTTATCAAGGAGCCACTTATGCAGGCTTAACTGCACTTATTTACAAGGAATATCTTAAAAAGTATGGAATAAAAAATGATGATGTGGCTATCATGGCAGTTCATGATCATTCCATGGCTGTAGGAGTTCCACACGCACAGTACCCGTTTCCAGTAAAGCTTGACAAAGTACTTGCTTCTCCTATCATAGCAGACCCAATAAGATTGTTCGAGAGTTTCGGTTTTGGAGACGGTGCTGCTGCTGTAGTTCTTTCAGCATCAGACAAAATAAAGAATGATACATTAGTAGTGGTAGAGAGCTCAGCAATGACCACGGCTGATCAATATAATATTGCACAACGAAACGATCTTACAACATTTTACTCAACACAAAAAGCTGCTGAGCAAGCTTATGCTAAGGCAAAAATAACGCCAGAAAAAATTAATATAGCAGAAATACACGACTCATACACGATATTAGGTGTAATCGCTCTTGAAGATTTAGGATTTGCAAAACATGGAGAGGCTACAAAATTGCTTAAAGAAAATCAACTAGAACCTGGAGGAAAAATACCTACTAATACTTTCGGGGGACTTAAAGCTAGAGGTCATCCTTTTGGTGCTACAGGATTGTACCAGGTTATAGAGGTCACTAAACAATTAAAAGGAGAAGCTATACACCAAGTACCTAAAGCTGAGTATGGATTAGTTCATAGTATGGCTGGTATAGGTGGTACAGCTGCAGTAAGCATTTTAAGGAGAGTTAGGTAGAATGAGCGTTCCTAGGTATTGGGCTGAAAGAATTACAAGATATAGGATGATTGGTAATAAGTGCAAAAACTGTGGTATAGTATACTACCCTCCGAAACTCTCCTGCAGCTGTGGTTCAGATGATATGGAACCCTATCAGTTACCAAGAAAAGGCATATTAATTAATTATACATGGATTTACACAGCACCATACGATCATAAAAAGCAGGAACCGTATCCTATAGGTCTTATTCAATTAGTAGATGGCACAAAAATATTAGCGCAACTAACAGATATTGAACCAGAAAAACTTAAAGAAGGAATTGAAGTCGAAGCAGTATTCAGAAAGATGAGTGAAGATGGTGATAAGGGTATTATACAGTATGGAATAAAATTCAGACCAACATTAAAATCAACAAATAAACATTAAATTTTTAGAATAATCCTATGTTAAAATAAAGTTTAACTTTAATAACATGTTATAAATAGTTGTATAAGATGCTCTATGGTTGATTTATTTGATTGGGAAGAACAAAAAGCCGAAATAAATCTATCATGGAGCAGCATAGAGGGGTTTGAAGAACTTGATAAATTGTCTAGGGATAATAATGAACCTGAAAAAATTCTTGCGGAGTGGTATAAAGTTTCGCCTGAAAATATTGTAATCGTACATGGGGCTCAAGAAGGTATGTTTTTAACTTATCTAGCTTTAAAACCCAAAAAAGTTGTTATACCATTACCAAGTTATCCGCCAATTTTTGAACAGGCTCAGGCATTAGGAATTAATATCGAGTATACTGAAATTAAACCTAAAGTAGAAAAATCTGTTATCGCACTAGCAAATCCTAATAACCCTACTGGTTTATACTTAAATCCTGATGAGATAATTTCCGATAATCTAGTAATAATAGATGAAATATTCAAATATTTCATTGATGATAAACCATACTTCCATGACAATGCTATAATAATATCAAGCACGAGCAAATTTTTTGCAATAAAAGGAAGAAAGGTTGGATGGATAGTCGCTAAAAGAGAATTATCAGAAAAAATAAGAAAAATAAAAGATCTAGTAACACCAGAACCTCTATACGAAAAAGAATTAATAAAATATGTGTTCAAAAATTTTGATTTCTTCAAAGAACGAAGCATAAACATTGTAAAAGAAAACATGAAAATACTTTCCCAATTCAATGATCCACGTTTTAGAATCATTCATAATCCCTACATGCCAGTAGCACTTTTCACAAAAGATAACCTAAATTCTATGGACTTTTGCAAAAAGCTCCTTAAGAAAACTGGTGTTTTATTCACACCTTCAAAATTCTTTGGAGTCGATGGAGGTTTTAGAGTCTCACTTGGCTTTAAAGATTCAGACTTGCTCAAAAAAAGCTTGGTCAGATTAAAAAATTTTAGTGACGAATATTTTAAATAAATACTTTGTTGCAAACTGATGTTCCTTGCCCTAAAAAGGGCTAAACTTTGTCTTTTGAGAATTAACCGATGTTATTGATGAATTTATGCTCTTCTTAGATTATACTCTTAGTCTCATTCCATCAAAGTTAAATAAATGACAGTGATCTATATTTAAATGTTAAATGCAAAGCATGAATACTCACCAAATATCTATATAAAACGAAGGTATTCTGTGAAGCGAGAATGAATTGCAGAGTTTCATGTGAAAAATATAAATTATGCTAAAAATAATTAATCACTATGACATTAAATCTTCGTGGTATATTACGAGCAATCTTCGGTGTAGGTACTGTCGTTGGTATTTTCATGTTAATTGTTCCATTAGTTGATTTAATATATGGTAATATGATAAGTTTTTCATTTTTAATTTCTGGGCTAATCTTAATATTAATTGGGTACCTTTTATCTAGAATGAAAACACAACCTCTTACATCTTTTGAGGCTGCAATTGTTGCCGTAACCTCATGGATAATAATGTCTATAATAAGTGCAATAAATATGTCCTTTGAAACCAAATACACGTTTGTAGATACTTTATTTGAATCAGTAAGTGGATTTACCGGAACTGGTTTCACGGTATTTGAACTAAAGAACATGAAACCTTCTATTATTTTATGGAGGTCTCTTATGCAATGGACAGGTGAACTTGGTTTTACTGTATTTGCTATCTTAATACTTCCTTATTTTTATTATATAGCTAGAGAAGTGTATGGCGTAGAGAGACCTGTAAAAATTGAGGTTACATTTTATAAAACAGCTGTCCGCTTATTAATAATTTATGGTTCTCTCACGTTTATGGGTACAATATTATATATGATAACTGGTATGTCTGCATTTGAAGCTATAAATCACATTATGACAACAATAGCAACAGGTGGTATGTCGACATATGATAATGGATATCAGTTAATATTCTTTCGTGCACCTTTTACTTATATTCCAATGATCACATTCATGATACTAGGAGGAATGAACTTTCAAGACCTTAACAATCTAGTCACAGGAAAGTTTAAAGAATTATTAAAATCAGAGGAATTCATATTTTACTTAATAATGCTGACAATACTTTCATTATTTGTATATTTATCATATCTATTTATAGATAAAGAAATTGATAATACCCTTTTATTTTCATTATTTAATTCTATTTCAGGATATACAACAACAGGATTTAATTTAGGTTTAATTTCGAAACTAAGAGATACTACAAAAATCTTTTTAGTTATGACGATGTTCATAGGTGGTATGTCATTCTCTACAGCAGGTGGAATTAAAACCTTCCGTTTACTCTTATTTTTAAAGAAAATAAAACACTATGCCCAATCTATAGTACTACCTTCCTCCGTAATTAAACCTGTAAAATTTGACGAAAAGACAGTAAGCGAAGCAGAGTTTTCTCAAGTTCTTTTCATAATCATCATGCATGCATTAATGATTACTATTGGAGCATTGATAATATCAGTTTACGGTTACAATTTCACAGATTCGTTGTTTGAAGCAACATCAGCAGCAAGTAATGTAGGACTGAGCTCTGGCATAGTTTCTGTGACAGACCCACTCATTGTAAAGATAACATTGATAATTCTTATGATACTTGGAAGATTAGAGTATTTACCACTCTTCCTAGCTTTATCATTAATATTTAGAGAAAAAATAGTAAAAAGAAAATAACACAAAGAGATTCATAGCATTGCACATTGCATTGAAAACAAGGCTTTTTGTGTTGTAATATCCCTGAAAGTTTTTGGTTCTTGTCACTTTAAATTTCCTAATAAAATAAATTTCTTTTCTATGTTAAGTTAAGTCCTCTTGGATGTATCATTTATTTGATTAGTGAAAATAAGGTAGGGTTGAGGATTGCTAAAAGAGACTGGAAATAGAGAGAACAACCTCTCATCTAATGATCAATTTTCGCATAAATGACAAAAACAAAGGGACTTAACTTAACATGAATAATAACGATTTAAAAGTGTTGAAACTATATGAATACTAGGAAAAGATAAATCCAAGAGAGTGAGTATATGAGATAGTAGTTATAAGTGAACAATATGATGAATTTAAAAAAGAGTATTAATGTTGTGAAACCTGTTTCAGGAATGCCTGCAGCAGTCATTACAAAAATTAATGCAACAATAATTTCAGATATTCATATAGGATATGAAGAAGAATTAGCGAAAAGCGGTATATTTCTTCCAAGATCTCAGTTAGTATCACTTCTTGGTAAAGTCGATGAGCTTCATGGTGCATTAAAAACAAAACGTATGATAGTGAATGGAGATTTAAAACATAGTTTTGCTCGACCAAGTAAACGTGTTTCTAAGGAAATATCAACATTTCTTAGTGCATTACTATCATATTATGAAGATGTTGTGATAGTGAAAGGTAATCATGATAATTATATAGCAGGTATAGCTAAAAAACATAATATTGATGTAGTAGACTATTTTTCTGAAGAAAACATATTAATAATCCATGGTCACAAAGATCCTGGCAAGGAATATTTAGGGCAGAATGAATTCATCGTAATTGGGCATGAACATCCATCAATAGGTATTAGAGATGAGATTGGGCATTTAAATAAATTTATAGTAATACTTTATGTTCCAACTGTAATGAACAATATAATAGTAGTCCTTCCTCCATTTTCATTATTGTCAACGGGAACATTAATATCAACAAAATCGCGCAATTCACTATTATCACCAATACTTAAGAATTATGGAATACTGGAGGATGCTGTGCCATTCATAATAGAAAAAGAGTTAGGTCTTATAGAATTGCCTAAATTACAATTGTTAGAGAGTATGATTTTGTGAATGCGTGAACGTTAACTTTATTTAAAGATGTTTAATAATTGAACAATGGTGGTTAATTATTGAAATGATCTCAGAATCATGGATAATTACGCTTAGAAATATTATGGAAAAAAGTTTGCGTGAAAACATGTTACCACTTCCAATATCAAAGTCCATTTGTCATAAATGGGCGTCTGGTTTAAATCTAAAAAAGGATTCTGATACGATACTTTATACTTCATGTTTATATCAAATAGTTCCCTATATTGACTCTTTCATAGAATACATGGAAAGATTTAATGTGAGTAAGGGTCGTTTTTCTTCATTAATTCCAATTTTCTCAAGGTTTTCTTTTCTGCTTCAGCCAAAAAAAGAACTTGTCGAAAAATCTGAAAAAATCTTAAGAAACATAGTTAATGAACTTTCTAAAACAGTAAACTTTGGTTATTTGTATGATGAGGAGCCTTATTCTGGGGCATTATTGTACGAATTGGGGTTCGAAGATGCATTTAGAGAGTATGCTAAAAAAGTTACAGAAATTTTTGGATCAAAAGGCATAAAAAAGATCATCACAATTGACCCACACACTCATTACATACTGAAAGTCGTCTATCCTAAAATCATAAACTTTAACATTGAAGTAATTAATTATTTAGAACTTATAAAGCCTGATAAGAAAGTAAACTTAAATGTTGCAATACATGATTCATGTCTTTATTCAAGATTTCTTGGTATGTATGATACGTATAGGAAAATTTTAGATAATATGAGTATAGAGCGAAAAGAACACCAAGTATTTACAGCAAGGGATGTTGGTGGATGTTGTGGTGGACCAATAGAATCTTTAACTCCAGAAATATCAAAAAGAGTAGCAAAAATACGTGTAAACGAATTATCAAAACTTTCAAAAAATATAGTAGTAGTATGTCCAATATGTCTTGCAAATTTAAGCAGAGTGTCTGATAACGTAAATATTATCGACTTAGCTGAATTACTTTAGGTGTGAATGACATGGACAATATTGAGACGTGGGATGAGGCAATAAGTAGGGTTCTTGAACCAACAATAATAAAGACTAAAAATATCTTAGACAGTTATAAATATTTATACGATATAGCAGACAAACTCAGAAAAGCTAAGGAAGAAGTGCTTAACAATCTTGAATATTATATAGATAAAACTATGAGATCTGTTAAAACAGTAGGTGGAACACCATATTTAGCGCGTGATAGTGAAGAAGCAAGAAAAATTATTGGTGAGCTAGTAGGAACTAATAAAAAAATTGTAATGGGTAAATCAATGGTAGCGTATGAAGTAGGTATTAGACAGTATTTAATAAATAAGGGAAATGAGGTATGGGAAACGGATTTAGGAGAGTTTCTAATACAGCTAGCTGATGAATATCCATCACATATAATAGCACCAGCGATACATATGACAAAAGAAAGAGCAGCTAAGCTCTTAAAAGAGAGAATAGATCCAAACATTGATGAAAATAAAAGTCCCGAAGATCTCGTAAAGTCAGTGAGAAATTTTCTCAGAGAAAAATTCTTAAACGCCGATATAGGGATTAGTGGGGCTAATGTTGTAGCAGCAGATACAGGAGCAGTATTAATGATAGAAAATGAGGGAAACATAAGAATGACTTCAGTCCTTCCACCAGTGCATATAGTAATTACAGGTATAGAAAAAATTGTTCCAACGTTAGAATATGCATTTTATGAAGTTATGGTGCAATCGGCATTTGGAAGTTTATATCCACCAACATATGTAAACTTAACAGCAGGTCCCAGCTCAACTGCAGATATAGAACACAACAGAGTTAGACCTGCTCAAGGACCTAAAGAATTTTACCTTATCTTAGTTGATAACGGAAGGAGTAAAGCAGCGAAAGATCCAGTACTTTGGGAAGCATTATTGTGTATCAGGTGTGGACGTTGTTACTTCCATTGTCCGATATATAAGACAGTAGGTCCGTCATGGGGAATACCACCCTATAACGGTCCAACTGGTGTCATGTGGAACGCAGTAATATATGGACTTAATAATAAAAAGGTCGGAAAGACTGCAATGTTATGTGTTCACGCTGGTGGATGTAAAGAATCGTGTCCTATGAAGATTAATATACCTGAAATTATACACTACATAAAAACTTCATATCTAAAGTCATTATAGTTATTATCAGAATGTCAGTTCATAAAGGATCATTAATTAATCTTTATAAATATCACTAAGTATAATTTTAAGAGGCAAATGATAAATCCAATACCTGCATTGAGCGCTGCCATAATCTGGGCTATTTCACCAATATATTACAGAGATTATTTAGTTATGAACAATGTTATTAAAGTTAATTTTTATAGGCTTTTATATGCTTCATTGGCTTTACTTTTACCTTTTATAGTATTTGGGTTTAATAGTGCGATAGTTTATGGTGCATTAAGTGGATTATTAACACTGGCAATCGGTGATACTTTATATCTTCTTTCAATTAGAGATGTGGGTGCATCGATAGCAGCACCAGTAGCTTATACATACGTTTTACTCATACAGTTTGCTGCAGTATTCCTCGGTGAATCTATTTCAGTAAATCAAATAATTGGTTCAATACTTATTGTAATAGGCATTTATATGCTTTCAAATCATAGAGGTTCTGCACGTAAGAAAGGTATCATGATAGCTTTACTTGCAGCATTAATATGGACTATTGGGCAATCTTCGATAAAACTTGCTACATTGGGAAATATAAATCCTTTTTCGATAGCTTTTGCTAGAACTTTTACTGCAATGTCAGTCTTAGGATTATTCACATTAATTAATAGGGATGAAAAGTATGTAAATAATGTTGTAATAAGTAAAAGGAGACATTTATCATTGGCTATCATCTCAATATCTGATTTAGGGATAGGTTCAGCCCTTTATATATATTCCATAGGAGCAATAGGACTTGCAATTACAATTATATTAACCAGTATCTCACCATTAATAACTCAAATTGCATCAAAGATACTTGGAAAAGAAGCCCCATCTGTTAAAGACATCATCGCTGGCAGTATAATCGTGTTTGCTATAATAATCTCTACAGGATTTTAATCATATTATTTGAAATACCTCATTGAGGTGTTTTATTATAAAATCTGGTTTAACTAATAATAAGTTTACGCCAAGCGATTCGGCATAAGTTTTAATTGATTGCTTGTAGCCTCTATCTACTAATATAGTTTCTAGACCAAATTTTTTAGGATAATACACGTCAAATATTAGGTGATCACCTATTACAAGCTTCTTATAATCTTCATCAGGATAACTATAAAACTTCCTGCATGTTTTAATACACCCAGCTTTATCAGGGGTTATTATCTCATCGAAATAATCACTTAATCCACATCTGTCAATAGCCCATCGTTGATACTTATATAGACCGTTCGTGCCTAACACTAAGACATACTTCTCTTTTAACTTTTTGAGCATATCAAGAGCATTATCAAGAATTATTATCCTATCTGAGTACATCTTAATAAGATCCTCAACATTAATGTTTAAACTCCCATGCCCCAGTCTATTAGAAACTAAGTTTACTAAAAAATCCCAATCAAAAGCTCTTATATCATTATTTTTTACAAATTCTAAATGCGTGCGCATAGCTTCATGCTTCACGAAATCAAGATTAACATTTGTGATTAAACTTATTTTTTTATATGCTTCAGAGAGTGCAATAGATACAGCATTATTTTTTATAATTGTATCATCAAGATCAATGTAAATGATCCTGTCTTTCATTATTTTAATACAAAATCATAGTTTAAAATAAAGATTACGGTTGTAAAGCTTTTTTATAAAGAACTTTAATAGTATTTCGCTTCACTGCATCACTATATTTAACATGATATTTTATTAACTGCATATCTTAATATTGGATCTGGTATTGTGTATAGATTATCTTTTTTCTCTATGAACGCTGAATCGATAAGATTTCTAAGTAATCTTGTTAATTCATAATCATATATTTTTTCCCCTGTTTTAATCTCTAAATACCTTTTGATTTCACTCCATGATGCACCACTCTTTGTAGCTTTCAAGATCTCTATATATCTTCTTGAGTTTCTACTTTTTACAAAATTGCAAAATTCGTTGATGACTATTTTTGATGCACTATCTAAGACAATATTTAATGTTTTCTCGTTTAATCCCTCTCTTAATGCCATAAGCCCAAAATAACTTAACCATCCTATTATACCATCTAACTCTTCAACTGCTTTTTCTAATATTTTTTCATTAGGCTTGATATTATTTTCTGCAAATCCTTTAATTAAGAAGTCCATGGATTGTTCACGCGATAATGGATTTATTTCTATTCGTTCCATATATCTTCCGTAGAGTGGCGATGATGAGTTATCTATTTTAAGAAAATTATATAACATGCCTATTTTAGATCCAGCAAACACAAACGAAATATTTCTCAGATTATCATAAACATATGCAATAACAGGTATTAGATTAAATCCTTTCAATTTTATTAATTCCTGGACTTCATCTATCACAATAATTAATCTTTCTCCATCTTTTTCAGCCCATCTGTTTAATTCATCCAGAATTGATGCTATTGAAACTCTTTCTTTTTTCCATAAAAATTCTACAGAAAATTCATGTATCCTGACGCTTGTTATGTTTTTAAGAAAATCTAATATCTTTTTATATTTTGGTATGAGGGAATTAAGGCCCTTAGCGAACTCTTCCATGAGATTCCTATATGTGATGTAATTTTCTGCCTCAAATTTTCTAGCATCTATATAAATTACATTAAAATCTGATGATGCAACTTTAATGAGAGAAGTTTTTCCTGTTCTTCTAAAACCAACAACAAGTGTAATTGCTCTTTCTTTCATAGATTTTTTTAAATTTTCTAACTCCTTTTCTCTATTATATAGATCTTTAATGTTCTCAATAGGACGGTCTTGAAAAAGCATAAAATATCCCCTGTAGTAACTACATACCTCTGTAGTTTATAACTCTAATCTTTATAAAGATTAAAATTTTGATGTTTAAAATATACGGGAGAGTAAAAAATTTTTAATATTTTCTCTTTAATTTATAATATAAGCTTTTACATTGTTCGTAATTTAATGACGAAATTAACTGTGCTATAGCTATCTCCTCTTCCATTTTTGGAAATTGTTGTTTTTTAGATGGGGAAATCTCATTTTCGCTAATCATAATAAGCCTAATAATGCTTCTCGCTGCTAATAATCGTTCAATCTCATCATCTCTAACGTTAAAGATGTGCATGAAGGTTAATATGTCATTAGAACGTATTATATACTGCATTTTTTTATCAAAGTTTTTAATAACAGAATTAAGCAAATATATCGAACTTACATTATTATCCCCAAAGTATTCGCTTAAATAATGATAAAGACATAGATGTATATTACCAGATTCAATAAATACATTACTTTTTTCTATATTAATATCTTTTAATGTTTTTATTATCTTTTCTGCTCTCATTTTTGATCTTAATTTAAGACGCTGAGCTTCAACTCTAGAATACTTTAGTAATGCATCAACAGCTTCGTCAAAGCTCCTAGATAGACTGTTATAGTATTCTAATAATAGTTTATAAGTTATATGTTCATAATTATATATAGTTCCAAATTCTTGCGATTTCCTAATTTCTGAAAGAATTTGACTTGGTTCCATACCTTGCGCTTCATGTTTATCTATAAATTCATAAATTTTTTCTACAATTTCTAAATAAGGTTCGATCTGAAAAATGATCTTTCCTTGCATGTATGCAGATTTAAGAATAATGCATAATTGGCTTGTATATAATGGAAAAGACGGCTGAAGTGAAAATGTCTCTTCACTCAATAATTGCATATATTCATCAACGGAAATTATACCCTTAAGCATACTCTCAAAGAAATTATTTGCCGGCTCTTCAAGGATAATTATATCAGCTTGTTTTATAAATTTCTTCATCTCACTTAAGAGTTCTACCCAATGTGGTGCAAAACATATTGTAATTGTCACAATACTTTATTCCAATAAACTTAGCAATAATTTTCACTATAGAAAAATTTAAAAATAGAATTTTTATATTGGAATTTTTTCTAAAATGATGGAGGTCATCGTGAATGATAAAATTGATAAGCTTTGATGTATGGAATACGCTACTTAATTTGCATGTATTCTATAGCGAAGTTGCAAAGGAATTCTCATTTCTCACTAAAAATGATAGTGCAAGCATATTAAATATAATCGAAGATGCATATGATGAAGCAAAAAATTTGAGAAGAGCAGGTAAATTTAGCGAACATAATATATATGAGGAAAGCTCTAAATTTTTAGCTTTGAAACTTAATAGTTCTACAAACATAGTTAAACGTGCATTTCACAGAGCTGCATTGACTGTTAATGTGAATAATCTTATCATAGAAGATGCAATGAATGTTCTTGAGGAAATAAAAAAGTTAGGCATAAAAATTGTAACGTTAGGAAATACACTTTTTTGGCCAAGTTCTATAACAAGGATACTCTTAGAGCGAACACAATTAGCTGATTACATAGACAATGAATTTTATTCTGATGAAATTGGCTTTTTTAAGCCAAAATTCGAAGCTTTTAATACAATGCTTACTGCGATGAACGTTTCAGCATCACAAGCATTACATATAGGAGATAGTTTACATGAAGATTTCATTGGTTCAATTAACTCTGGTTTAAGAGGTATACTTATCGATCCTTCAGTAAACAGTATTATAAAGATATCTAAATACGGTTTTATAATTCCTCGACTAAGATATATTCTAAAACTTATATATGACAAAAATATACTAACATAAATTATTTGTTTAATATTTCAGCTTTTATTCATATTTCTTAAAATTTTTAAATTACAAAATGTTAAGATAAAAAATATATAGTAATTAATTCTAAGTGAAATTGTCATGCCAAGAACACATAAAGCTATTGGAAAAATAATCTTTTATTTTATAATGACAGCAATAGTATTATCATTAGTAAGCCCAATCTTAGGTTATGTAAAACCATTTTTAATAAGCTATTTTGATATAACAACATATACTCCATACATTAGTTCAATAATAATAATTATATTTGGTTACTTAATTATAACTAGTATAGCTAGTTTATTTTATGAAACATCAAAAGATAAAATAGGAGCACATAATGCAAATCTCATTAAAACTCTGATTAAGATATTAGGCATAGCTATCATTTTATCGATTTTAACTTCAGTATTTAATGTTAGTGCAGCATCAGCTCTCACAATAGGATCTTTTACTGGCCTAGTGATAGGATTTGCTACACAACAAGTCCTAGGACAAGCAGTTGCAGGTATATTTTTGTTATTTTCAAGACCATTTAAACCAGGTGATAAAATAATAGTAGCAGGACAAAGAGGTACAGTACAAGAGATTGATATAATGTATACTATAATTCTTAGTGAAGATGGAAAAAACCAAATACTAATACCGAATGGAAGTATAGTAGGACAAATAATAGTTAAGAACATCTAGCAACAATCTCAACAATATATTTCTCATGATATTTTATTAGGTAAAAATTTTATGCTATTTTAGTTGTATAGGTTTTTGCATTGTTAATCAAAGCTAAAAACTATTGTAAAAAGATGAAAGTTATTCTTTAAAAATTATGAAACTTATCTACTTTTTGTTATTAAGAACTTAAACTCCAATCTTTAAAAGAATTATTGTATGTCTTAAATGTGATGATTTTTATCACAAAATAGTTTATGATGATCGAAAAATATTTAAACAATAATATAAAAATAATATGTATGAAAAAATGGATATTATTAGTGTTAGTATTTATGATTTATTTAATAATTTCATTTTACGTAAAGGTAGTAAATGAATCTAATATACCAGAAAATTTAGTTGTTTTTCAATTTATTACTAATAATAGACTGCAATATCTAAATAATTTCATGATACTATTAAGTAAGTATGGAAGAGAATATTTTTGGACTACTGTAATGATTTTATTATGGATCTTCGGAAAGGAAAAAGAAAAAAAATCGAGTATATTAATGGCTTTAGGATTTATTATTGCAATTATTTTTGGCGAACTTTTTAAAATACTTATCATGCAACCGAGACCTGATGCATCGTTTTACTTAGTTCCTGAGAAATTAAATGACTATAGTTATCCATCAGGTCATGCTCTAATAGTTGCAACAGGTTCGGTGATAGCCTTATTGACACTATCATTGTTTATTGCTGTTCCACTGCTTATTGAGGCAATAGCTGTTAGTTATTCAAGAGTGTATATTGGAGTGCATTGGCCTATCGATATAGTTGGAGGTTGGATTTTAGGAATTGCTATAGCATTATTCATGACATTAATATATGAAAAAACAGATCCGATTTACTATTTATTAATGCGATTCTGGAATAAAATAATAAAGTTCATCTATTAGTTTATTTTTTCTTAACAACATCTAATACATCATCTAACCATTTTTTTCTAACCATTTCTTCATAAATTTTCCAAATACGTTTGACAGTTAATAAACCAGTATAAAAACCTTTATCTTCGAGTTTCTTATAAACATATTCAGGGAAATCATCAGGATGTTCTATAATATCTTTTGATAGTACTTCAATAATAGCATTTCTTATGTCTGTGTTCCTGGGATACGATTTTTTCACAAATGATTAACATAGTTTTGTAATTTAAATATTATCTTTTAGAACAATTTAAAATTTATATAAAAAACTTGCAATCTAAGGTTCTCAGAATTTAAAGTAAAATACTTAACATGAAGAATTAATTTCTAGATATTAAAAAATATATGCCTTTGTACTCAATGAATACTTGGTGCCAAAGTTGTCAGAACTTGATGTTATGAACTTTATATTATCTAAACCATGGACTAAAAATTATGATCCTGATGTTCCGTCAGAGATTGATATACCTGAAAAACCTCTTTACTCATTGGTTAATGAAGGGGCAGAATCGTATCCAGACAGAATAGCGATAATATTTTTTGGTAAGAAGATCACTTATAAGCAACTTAGAAACATGATTGATAGTTTTGCTCATGCATTGCAAGAACATGGTATAAAGAAAGGTGATGTAGTAGCTTTATTACTTCCAAATACACCGCAATTTGTAATATCCTATTATGCTATACTGAAAGTTGGTGCTATTGTTACTCCTTTAAATCCTCTTTATAAATCAGCTGAAATAAAAAGACAATTACTTGATAGTGGAGCAGAGACAATAATATTACTTGATATGCTTTATCCTGAATTTGAAACCATTAGATCTGAAGTAAAAATAAAAAACATCATAGTAACTAGTATAAAAGACTTTCTACCACCTCTTCTAAGGTTATTGTATCCATTAAAGTATAAAACGCCTAAAATAAAATTTGAGCAACATATGTATCTTTTCCTAAATTTTCTTAAGTACTCGCCTGAATACAAAGCTGTTGAAATAAATCCTAAGGAAGATGTTGCAGCATTAATGTATACTGGTGGAACGACAGGAGTGCCAAAAGGTGCTATGTTAACACATTACAATCTATTATCTAATGCACTTCAGATCAAATATTGGTACAAGCCTAAAATTGAACCAATGGTGGTGCTTTCACTTCTTCCGTTTTTCCACATTTATGGCCAGACAGCAGCCATGAACTATGTTTTTGCACATAAAGGTACTATGGTCATCCTTCCAAGATTTAATGTTACTGACGTACTCAAAAGTATTAGCAAATATCGTGTGACAGTTTTTCCTGGTGTTCCAACATTATATATACAGATTATAAATTCTCCATTAGCAAGGAAGTATAAACTAAATACAATTGAATCATGTATCAGTGGAGCAGCACCATTACCTATTGAGGTTCAAAGAAAATTTGAGGAGCTTACTGGAGGAAAATTAAGAGAAGGTTATGGTCTTACTGAAACAAGTCCTGTAACTCACGTAAATCCAATAATGGGTAAATCTAAACTCGGTTCTATAGGTTTACCACTACCTAATACTTTCGCAGCAATAGCGGATGTGGATACTAATAAGCTATTACCTCCAGATGCTGTTGGCGAATTAGTAATTTCGGGTCCTCAGATTATGAAAGGTTATTACAACTTACCGGAGGAAAATGCTAAAGTATTTTTTGAGTTAGGTGGTCTAAAGTGGTTCAGAACTGGTGACATAGCAAAAATGGATATAGAAGGATATTTCTATATTGTTGAACGCAAGAAAGACTTAATAAAATATAAAGGTTATTCTGTTTATCCAAGGGAGGTTGAGGAGGTTTTATATCAACATCCTGCTGTTAAAGAAGCTGCTGTGATAGGTGTTCCAGATCCTGAGGTTGGCGAACAAATTAAGGCATTTATAGTGTTAAAGGACGATTTCAAAGGTAAAGTGAGAGAAGAAGAAATTATAGAATTTGTGAAAGATCGTATTGCTCCTTACAAATATCCAAGAATTATTGAATTTAGAGATTCGTTGCCTAAGAGTGCGGTTGGTAAGATTTTAAGAAGAGAGCTTAGGGAAGAAGAAATAAAAAAGGTTAAAAGGTAATAAGTGATTATTAAAAAATGATTTTCATAATTATTGTGCTTTTTTCCAAACTTCAATATTTAATGTTTCATATTTCCATTGTACTTCTCCATTAAGAACTTCGTAGTCTATTTTTATTCTGATAACATCACCTTTATCTATTTTTCGTTTTATGATCTCATCTAACAATTTCTGATTTAGTATTGCTGCACCTCTAATTGCTGCTGCAACATCTAATCCAGCACTTTTAGCCTGTGCTGCCATTACGTTTCTAACTTGTTTAGCGTATGCACCTGCTATTACGAGACCTGTATTCATTGTAGGCATTTTACCACCCTCCTAATTTTAAATCTGAAGGTTATTGATAAACATGTCGTCTCCTATTATTACCTTTTTTGATTTCTTTAGAAAAATAAACATTCTATGTAATTGTATAGAATATACTGTGATTTGTCACGGTATGATTCCTATATATAAAACTAGCTTAGACTTTTTATGTAAGTAAAAAGAAATATACTTAGAGACTGGTGAAGTCCATTGTCCGACATAGATTTAAAGGATAAAATTCATGAAGTAAGTCAAGTGCTTCGTTCACAAATTAGAAAACTTGATGAAAACTTTAAGAAATTAAAAGAGAGACGTAATAAATTGTTCAATAGTGTTGTTGATGCCGTACTGAAAAATGATATTGAAAGGGCAAGAATTTATGCAAATGAAGTAGTAACTATAGAACGTTTTAATAAACTGGTTGAGCAAAGTAAAATCGCGCTAGAATCGGTAGTAACAAGATTAGAAACTATTAGTGATATTAATGATTTCATGTCAGTAATACAACCCATAACAAGTGTAATCAGAGGTATACGTGATAAATTAAGTAATGTTATTCCAGAAATAAGCAGAAATATCGATGACGCATTAGGAGCACTTAATAACATTTATAGTGAATTATCAGTAAAGACGGATATGACAATGAGCAGTTTCCAGGACACGGCAACTGAAGAAATTATGAAAGAGGCTAGAAGTCTCGTGGAAGAAAGATCTAAAAAGACAATGGAACCTCAAAAGGAGAAGAAAAAAGAATCTTCATTAGAAGGAGGAACACAACACTAAAAATTATAAGAAAAATAATTAAATCCTCTCATCTATCCTGAAATTTGTTAACCATTATGACACCTTTTTCTGATATGTCTGATTCTAACGTTTGTCCTCCTACTGATCTTATTGCTAAAGTAACATTCTCAGTTTGTTTTGGTGCTAATGCTATTATGCATCCTCCTCCACCAGCACCTGTTAATTTTGACCCTAATGCTCCTGCTTTTCTAGCTGCATACACCATGTCATTTAATTGTTTTGTTGATACTCCTAATGCTTCAAGCAAGCCGTGATTAATGTTCATAAGATCACCGATCTCATTTAAGTTTCCATATTCAAGAGCTTGTTTTGCTTTTCTGGTTATATTACCTATTGTTGTGATAATGGAAGTTACTACATCACTATATTTTTCTTTTAATGATCTAACTCTAGCAACCATGTCTTTTGTTTTATATTCCCTTGGCACATATCCAATTATTATTGGTAGTTTGGTTGGTGTATATATTTTTTCTATCGTAATATTGTTGTTTATCAACTGTACTTGAATTATACCCCCGTAAGTCGTGATAGTAGCATCCATGGGACTTGCTATTCCTTGTATTGCTAGTTCCGTTTGCCAGCCTAAGAATGCTATATCTTTTTCCTCTAATTTTAAACCTAGGATCTCACTATAGGCTTTAATTGTAGCAACCGCTATTGACGCTGATGTGCCCAATCCTGCTCCAACCGGCATTTCAGACCACACCTTTATGTCAACTCCCTTAAAAGTACTGGCTTTTTTTGATACAAGCTCAACAGCCTTTGTTATATAACTCAATTCTGAGAGTATTTTTGTTGAATCACTTTCTATTGAGAATGTATTATTATCGAATGTTAATGTAATACCCCTTATTATAATATCTGGTGCATTAATACGGATTTTGGAATCATCTCTTACTTTCATTTCCACATAAGTGCGTTTATTTATTGCCATCACTATAGCTGGTTCGCCATAAACAACTGCATGCTCTCCAAATAAAGTTACCTTACCTGGCGCTGATGCAATAACCATTTTTTTACCTCCCAATGATTTTTATTTAGTGATACTTAACATTCATTAAATATAAAACTACGTATTTATTAATTCTTACAGAGAACCAACAAGAAAGCCTATGGTTTCAACTGTGGAATGAATGAGACTGTCCACTTAGTATGCAGAAATGAGACTGTGACTAGTGGTTTATCTAGACAGCCTCTAAAAACCATAGTTTAATGTTTCAGCCCTTTTTACGCATATTTAGATATTCTTATGTTTTAATTTATCTTCAAGTTCCTTAATACTTTTTATTATCTCTTCCTTTCCTTTTGCCTCGTAAAGTATATAATCTACAGGAAAAGCATGTATTACATCTTCTGGCCGCTTTAGACCAAAAGCTTTAAACCAGTCAACACGACGCCCAGACATTTTCTCTATAGGAAAGATTATGTCGTGAATCACAATACCATAACGTTGGCCTTTAAAGAAAATAGTTACTTTAATACCCTTATCTCTAATGAGCTTTTGAAGGTCAGTTAAATTAAGGGACACATTAAATAAAGTAAATACTCAAATATATCTCTATTTTAGGACTTTTCCTCTTTACCACGTGCAATTATAACTTAACTAAATCATATGCTAAATTAATGTATGAAATTCTATAATAAATTGGAAAATACTTACAGTTTAGAGTATGCTTGGTTTTAATTGATCGATAGGTATAGTGATTTGTTTTCCTGTTAATAGATTTTTTACTGTTATAGAATTTTGTGAGAATTCTTTTTCTCCTATGATTATGACATGCGTGAATTTTTGTGATGATGCATATGAAAGTGTTCTTTTAAGTCCTTTACTAGAGACATCAAGTATGACTGGTATTCCAAAACCTCTTAGTTTTAATGATACTTTATTCATTATTTTTAATGCTTCTGAGTTTATTATGAGACTTGTTATCATTATCTTTTTTGGACTCTTTTTAATATTATCTTTAAGTATTTCTTTGGATGCTAGTTCTACTCTATCGAGTCCTATAGCGAAACCTGATGCCGGTGTTGGATCACCTCCAAATAATTGTATAAGGTTATCATATCTTCCACCACCACCTAAGGCTACGTTGAGCTCAGGCACGTAAATTTCAAATATTATACCAGTATAGTAAGCTAGTCCTCGAGCAAATCCTAGATCGATTAAAATGTTTCTTTTATTTACACCAAAATATATTATGTGATTGACTACTTCTTCTAAGTTTTTAAGACTGTTTTCGGCTTGTTCAAAATCTTTTAATATTTTATGTGCCTTCTCAAAAATATCTTTTTTTGGCGTGCTTTTTATTTCTGATAATTGTTTAAGTATGTTAATTTTTTTCTCATCAACTCTATTTTCCTTTAGAAGGTTATAGGCTTCATCGGATCTATTACGATCTATAAGCCCTGCTACTTCATCTTGTAATGATTCATCAAGATCACTTAATATTCCTCTCAATATACCCATATGCCCGATTTTAAGCTTGTATTTTTTAAATCCTGATTTTACAATGAAGTTAACTAATATTGAGATAAGCTCAGCATCCGCTAATGGTGAATTTACTCCTATGAGTTCATAACCTGCTTGCCAGAATTCCCTGTATCTACCTTTTTGCGGTTCATCATATCTAAAGGCGTTAATTATGTAAAAAAGTCTTAAAGGTTTAGGTTCTGATGATAATTTAGTAGCAACAACTCTTGCAACAGAGGCTGTTGCTTCTGGCCTTAAAACCACCTTTCTGCCACTCAAATCATTGAAAACGTACATCCTTTCTTTAATTTCGCCTCCAGATTTTGCAGCAAAAAGCTCATAACTTTCTATCGTTGGCAATATTATCTCGTCATAACCATAAAGCTTTGCTAACCTGCGGGCTCTATTCATTAGTGATACTAATATTTGTGATTCATTCGGAAGAATGTCTCTCATTCCGCGCACTGTTTGAAACTTAGGCATCTAGATCACTCTTCCAATAACAAAAGCGATCAAAGATAAAAGCATTGCTTTTAAAAGACCATTCTTCACTATGTAAGCGTTTTTGGGATCCAGATTTTTCAATAATTTAATTATATAATAAATAAAAATGATGTCTGCAAACATGACAACAATAATGTATGATACACCAAGCAAACCAAAAACATAGGGGAGTGGACTTAATGCCACAGCGCTCAGGATAAATGCTGTCGCTGCTCTACCAGCAGTTCTACTACCGTAAACTATAGCAATTGTTTTTATGCCCACCATTCTATCACCTGATATATCAGCAATGCCTTTCACAATTTCACGTCCAACATTAGATAAGAATGCAAGAATACCAAGGAGTATTGGAGTAACCCAAATACTATTATATAGGTTTATTATATAACTGATGCTTACATAAACTTGCGAGTTACTTATGAAACCAGTTAAAATCCATGCAACAGAACCACCAAAAATAAAGGGAATTGCCGTATCGAATGCAACCATAAGATTGCCTACAAAACCCATTTTTTTACCCCATATATTATACGTTAATGAAACGATTAAAGCTATGACTGCTATTATCAATGGTACAAGACCTAAATATGATGATAAAAAGATACCAATACCTGTCAATATAACTGCTAAAGATAAAGCTTCATCAGGTTTTATAGTACCCTTTACTAATGGTCTGTCAGGTCTATTAATTAAATCTATAGATCGATCGACATAATCGTTTACTATCATTGAAGCACCATTAAGTGTAAAACCAATAATGAAAATAATAATTATTGTTTGAAAGTCAATGGAAAAACCCATTACTACAAAAGCGCCAATAAATGCTGCAACTCCCATCATAAACCCATTAAGAGGTCTAGTAATTTTTATTAAATCAATAACTTTCTCAATAACTCCCATCACACACGCACCTCACTTACTTCGTAATAAGCAATATCACCCTGTGCATCTATAATAGCAATCACTAAATCTTTTCTAGAATCCCTAGCATTCTTGACCATATCCATTAATTTCTTCATAAGAATTGGTTCACCCTCAATAAGAACTCTAACCAAATACTTTGCTGGTTCTTTACCAGGTTTAGCATCTCTTTCATAAACTCTAAACTCAACATCCTCATGCGTAAAACCAGGTTTAACTATATATCCCTTATTTCTTAAGTCACTATAAATTGTATATTTTATCCATAATTTTTGATCGATTTTAGAAAGACGATCAATAGACTCTTCAAGAGTTAATGCATGATCATCATCAATGAGAATAATTTTCCCCTTCTCAACTAGATATAATGCCTCAAAAGTTTCTAGTTTTAATTGATGATTAATAATAATGCCATAACCTAAATCATAAAGTTCCCCAATTACTCCTGGATCATCAATTATTATTTCATCATTTTTAATCTTCACCTGATATTTTTTTTCTACCACACTTATACTTCAAACATATACCTTAAAAACTTAAACTCATAGTGTATCTCCTTAACGAGTACTATTATCAGTAGGAAATAGTAAAGCGTAGTTTTATATTTAAGAGTGCTAACTATAACTCGGTGTCTGTATGGTAAGTGTTCCTCTTGTTAAAGTATCTGAAAATATTTGGGAAATACCTATGAGTTATAGTCCAGATATGAAAGTCCCTGTTAGAGTTTACGCTAGTGAGGAGTTATTAAGTAAAATGAGAAGTGATAGAACGTTATGGCAAGCTAGTAATGTAGCAAAATTACCGGGCATACAGAAATTTGCAGTTGTTATGCCAGACGGTCATGAAGGTTACGGCTTTCCAGTTGGCGGCGTAGCAGCTTTTAATTATGAAGAGGGTATAGTTAGTCCAGGTGGAATAGGTTATGATATTAATTGTGGTGTTAGACTCATTCGAACAAACCTGACAGAAAAAGACGTAAGACCAAAACTAAAACAATTAGTCGATTTATTATATGAGAATATACCATCCGGAGTAGGTAGTGAGGGAAGAATAAAAGCTAGTATGCAACAATTAGATGAAATACTTTTGGGGGGCGCTCAACGCGTTATCGAAATGGGATATGGCTGGGATGAGGATAAATATAGGATTGAAGAGTATGGTAAACTTCCTTATGCAGATCCGAGTAAAGTCTCCATAACAGCTAAACGACGTGGTGCACCAGAAACTGGTACTTTAGGCAGTGGAAATCATTTTCTTGAAGTTGACGTAATAAGAAAAATTTATGATGAAGAAGCAGCAAAAGCCTTCGGACTTTTTGAAGGACAGGTCACGATATTAATACATTGCGGTTCTAGAGGACTCGGTCATCAAGTATGTAGTGATTACTTAAAAATACTAGAGGGTTATGCTAGGCAAAAAAATATTAGATTACCTGACAGAGAGCTTGCATATGCATTCCTTAAAGATAAGGTAGCCCAAGATTATATAGGCGCTATGGCTTCTGCTGCAAACTTTGCATTTGCAAACAGACAATTCATAACATACTGGGTCAGAGAGACGTTCGAAAAAGTCTTCGGACAGACTGCAGAAAGTCTTGGGATGCATCTCGTATATGATGTAGCTCATAACATATTAAAAATTGAAGAACATGATGTTAATGGAAAAAGATTAAAACTAGCCGTTCACAGAAAAGGAGCTACGCGAAGTTTCCCCAAGGATCATCCAGAACTTATACCACAATATAAACCTATAGGACAACCTGTACTTATACCTGGTTCAATGGGAACAGCAAGTTGGGTTTTAGTCGGTAATGAACAAGCTATGCAAATGTCTTTTGGAAGCACGGCACATGGAGCTGGTAGAACAATGAGCAGAGCAGCCGCAACAAGAACACACAACTATCGTAAATTACTTGAAGATCTAAATACACGTGGCATATACATAAGAGCTGAAAATGTTGGAACAGTAGTAGAAGAAGCACCAGACGCTTACAAAAACGTAGATGAAGTAGTAGAAGTCACAAGTAATGTAGGAATCGCAAGAAAAGTTGCTAGACTTACACCAATAGGAGTTGTAAAAGGTTAAAAATTAAACACACAACGATTGGCATTCTCTCTATTATAATGAATGAAACTTTTACAAAAATGAAAGTCTCGTCCTTTACGGGGGATCATTGCAAATAATTGTAAGCATTTGTTTGCTTATATATGATCACAATTATAAAGCACTGGATGAAACTTCAAGATATGTTTGTAGAATCACCTGTCACACAGTTAGAATACTCAACAGGTTTAACGTTTAAATATAAAAAACAAAAAGTTTAGATTGATATTAAGGATAAGTAGAGATGGCTCTCATCACTGCTTTTTCTTTAAGCTTATTATCAAAAGTTATTAACTTAGCTCCAAGTTTAAGAGCTGTTGTTATATATAATGCATCATATATAGTAATCCTATCTTCAAAAGCTATTTGAGCGGCTTCTGCAGCTAATTCATATGTCGAGAAAATTTCAAGCTTTGACCAAAGTTTTAGGAGATCTTGAACCGCATTTTTATAGTCATCCCTACCTAAATCCCCTATAAGTGTTACGTGCTTCCATAAAGCATTCAAAACTTCAGCTAAGGCTATGTCCACGGTAGCGGCCTCCTCCCCAAGACTAAGGGCTTTCTTAAGGAAAGTCCTACTCTCGGTTGAACTCTGCTCCTCAATCACAAGCTTCACGAGAAATGAAGCATCAAGAACAATCATCTTAATTCACGATCCTCCCTTATGAGTTGTGTAGAATCAACAGACACTCTTCTGCTCTTAGCTCTTCCTCCAACTTCTTCAAGAGCATACTGCAACTCTAAACTCTTAAGCCTTCTAACTATAAACCCTCTAATCTCTTCACTCCAGTTAATGTTAACTAATTTCATACGTTTTTTTAATTCACGTGATACTCTCACCACAACAACATCAGAAGTCATTCACACTCCCTATCATTATTTGTATTACGTTGAATATAAACATTTTGTATATCATATGGTAGCAACTGATAATTAACAGCTTTAGCTAAATAAATCTTCAAGTTTCACAAGATCCTAACATCTCAAAAAAGTGCTTTCTCAACAAAACATTATATCTTCTCTTTACAGCATTTTTCAAAATTTTCTCTTATAGTGATGTTTGCAAGTTCTCATTTAACACAAATTCCCACTACAAACCAAACACTAATAATGAAAATCAAGAACATAAAAACTTATAAGATCATTAGGATTAATCATAGTGTTTAACTCTATTTTGTGTATAGGCTCCGTATGGGAAAAATTTAGAGATTACCGTATATGCTCGGATCTAGTCATATAGGTAACAGTTCCCTTAGAGACACCAATAAACAACTAAAATAAACCTAGATAATCATAAAAACAAGAAGGGAAATCGTAGATCTAATTCTCAAAATAGCAACAAAAACACAAAAATCTACAAAAAATGGGATAATTAGATGATTATTGGTTCAATATTCTTGAACTTGCAAAAATCTAGTAATTCTTGAGTAGGATTACCATAAGTTAGGATTTGATGATTACCTAAAGCGTGAGAAATAAGCTTTTCAACATCACCATTAAGTTTAATCTCTACCTGCGTTCTACAAAGGTTCTTATCATTAAGATCGTTTTTAATAATCTTCCCAGTAGCTATGGTCATTTTATCCAAATTTCTTCCTCCTAATCTTACAAGGGTGATATCAGATTTCTTCAATACGCCTTGAATACTAACACTTTTACCTGATTCAAAATGGTTTCTTAAAAAACTTTTCTTTAAATCATCTAGCATCTTTGTAGCTATAGTGCAATGTGCTAAGGTTACAGTATTATCTTTTTGATTAATCCTGGCAACATTCGCCATCCAGACAGGTTCTTTAGTTAATTCGTGAAGGATCAGCATGGTGAGCACAGAATCTAGGTCAGTTTCACAACCGGCAACTATTCCATCATCATTACTCAAACTAACACCAACACAAGCTGTTACATTATAAGTAATAAGATCAAAGCATCTAATAGTGATACTAGAAGCATCATATTGAGATATCAAATTTTTTATTGCAAGATAAAATTTGGCAGCTTTAACTAAATCCTCTATTTTAGGTTCAATAATTCCTCCAAATTTGTTTTTTAATTCATTTGCAACATTTTTGGCATCATCCTCACGAATCTTTTTGGCACTTTCAATTAAATCAGATATCTCTAATTTAATTACATCAATCCCGAATTTGCTTTTTATTATTTCTGAACTTTTACTGGTTAAAATCCATGGTGATGGTAAGCCTATTTGAATGAGCTTACTATTCTCGATGTTGTATATTGCTTTACATACGTTAATGAAACTTCTCACATCATGCAAAATATCCCAATCAAGACTAGAATAAATCAGTTTCACAGGAAAACCTTCATCACGTAATACTGAGAATACTTCCATTGACGATGCTAATGAATTATTATACGGATAAGCAATTAAAAGTACTGGCTTTTCAAGAGACCGTGCAATTGATTTAATAATCCTTTCAGTACCACCAGTAGCAACAACAATAATTGTACCAGCTAAAATAGGCTTCAATTTTTCAATAATCTGATCGGCCATTATAACATTGGTCACAACACCAGCATTTTCTAAATCCTCTTTTAGTTCCTCAAACAGTACACTAACTTTTTTAAAAACTTCTTGACCTACTTCACCCTGATATCCCATTGTAGATGAAACTACTACTAATAATATTTTAGATCGCTTCATTATACCCATGCATAATTTATAAAAATAGCTTAAATAACTTTTGCATTTAAAAAAGCAAAATTCTACACAAAAATTTTGACATACAACGACAAGCATTTTAGTAACAAACCTACAATTAAGCCAATTGTCTTTACTGGAAATCCCCTACTTCAACCCCTAGGGTGTATAAAAAGTAAAACTCTAGGGGAACCTCTAGGCTATTAAATAACTAGAATCAAAGCATGAACTAATGAGAAGCATCGCTTTTTAGGATGAATGTTAATGTCTTATTCTAAGTACTAAATGAAAGTTCCTTAAAAATTATTTAGAAATAATAGCTAAAATTATTGTGTGTGAGAATGATGCTCATGAATAGGTTTATCGATCATCTGTAGTTCATTTTTAATGAGCTTTGATAATGCATCTTCTACTCTTATTTGTGGTGCTAAATAAACTGTTACTTTACCTGAAAGCATTTTAAATCCATGTTGGCCTATCTCAGTTACAATAATTGCATTAACGTTTCTTTCTAATATTGATCTAATCATGTAGATTCCTTTAGCTGTTATAGCTTTGGAAGCCGGATTTGCATATTTTTCCAAGAATTTTATGATATTACCTTCGATTTCATACACGTGTACCTCTAAACCTTCTCCAGGACCGCTGACATAACCATTTGTTACAGGTACTGCAACTTTCATGAGATTAAAATAATTACTGTCTATTTAAGTTTTTAGTTACTAAAACGAGACTGTCCACTTAACATGTAGAAGTGATTTTGTGTTAATGGCTTATCTGGACAGTCTTGCTAAAACATTAAAGATTCTTATTTTGATGTTTTACTCTTCTTAAAGTTCCTTATTGACTCCTTATCCGTTTTTAGAATCTTATCTATTTTGTTTTAAATAACAGATGCGTTATCATCTTAATATTGAAGTCGAGAGCTTTCTGCTCCATTAATGTTTTCTTACCATTAAATTTTGAATGAAGATTTTTCACGATGAAAATAGAACTCTAACAGTTTTGTAGCAGATGCTACAAACAAAAATATTAAGAAACTTAGTGAGCGAGAGAGAATTTACAAACAGCATTATACTCACATGCTCTGCATTTTGATGCTTTTCTCGTAGGAATAGCATCACGCTCATTCAACCAATACCCAAGCGCCCACGAAACCTGCCGAACAACATACTCTCGATCATACTTTATTTCAAATATTTTCATGAAACCTCTCCTTTCATTAACATTACCCTGTAGAATAGAACCAACAATCTGGTTAAGCAGACTCTTTCTCTCATTCTCACCAATCTCCCTCCGAACCTTAACGATGAATATTCTGAGGCTTGAAACATCAAACCCCATCTCCTCAAGCAGATAAGCATAAACTTGAGCCTGCAAAGTCTGATCATCCCACAACTTCGATACTGAACTGCTCGTCGTTTTCAACTCAATAAGAAACAAAGGTCTTTGACCAAAAAAGAGTACAGCATCAGGTTTTCCAACCAACGGTATTCCATTCACCATCCCCACTAAAGTAAACGAAGCAACAACACGTTCTCCACTTTTTATTTTCTCTATAAGCTCATGTAACTCGACCTTCTCCATCCTAAAAACCTCATCATGAACAACACTCCCGACCACCTTAGCTTCAGTAGGAATCCCCCCTAGAGTATAGGTATTCTCTACCTTCTTTTCACAGTAAAATTGTTGTGCAACATCAGAGACGAAAATGTAACGAAAACCATGTTTAAGCTCCCTACCAGAATTAAGTAAAGAATCCAGATTCCTCAGAATATCATCCCACACAATCACCACCAAAGTATCACTTTTTGTAGCATTTGCTACAATAAAAATGTTCCTAATTAAATCCTCAAAAAATCGAGCAACACACTCCTTCTTCCCCTGACTTTCTTATTCTTCCTACTATTTTCTTTTCTTAGAATCTTTCCATTCTAGCGTTATCGGATAACGCATAAGCCTACACACAATGTACAAAGATGCAGCAACCATACTATTCGCAGTATGACTCTTCAACAAATCCTTCTTCACCACTTTCTTACTAATACACAACATCTCATCGTGAACACTCTGAGGTAATTCCAGAACACTCACGAGACGCTTAACCTCCTTCACAATCGCAAGAAAACTTTTCCTCTTCCCCTTATTCATAACAAACTTCTGGAGCCGTCAAGCCTCACCATTAGCATCCTCTCCATCGCCGACAATCTCCTCTCTCTCCTTCTCACGTTCACGTTAATCTCTGATGAAACACTTGATGGAAGCACTAACTCATTATCCATCGGAGACCCAGTCCTTGTTTTCCTCAATAACTCCTCCATCGTGTGTGCTTTCCACTCAGGCTCTGTCGTGAAAACTCTCGTCACAACAACAGTTCCGCAATCCCTGTACACAAACTGACCATTCTCCTCAATCATAATAATATTCCTACCACTACACTTTGGACATTCATCGACTTCAACATTAGTCCTCATTTTTCTCAAAAAATTTTACTGCTTTGTTGCATAATTCGTGCGTGAACTCATGGAGCACACCAAAAACTTTATCACAAACAAACACACTACCACATGGCAAACATAAACTATGAAATATAACAAAAAACTCATAAAAAGAGGAGAAATCCTCCTCGACTTCACAACACTCAAAAACTGGAAAAAAAAGAGCTCAAAAAAGAGGAAAACCGTACAAATACCCAAACACACTCATCGGAATACTCTACCACCTACCATACAGAGAAACACAAGGATTCATCAAAGCACTCACAAAACACATAAAAGAACTAAGA
>JBMFIF010000010.1:0-37869 GCA_049976445.1 Thermoprotei archaeon
TGTATGCTCATCAAACCTCATCGCATACCCCTTCAATATTTCTGTGTGTTCTTGGAGGATCCTTGTATGCTCATCAAACCTCATCGCATACCCCTTCAATATTTCTGTGTGTTCTTGGAGGATCCTTGTATGCTCATCAAACCTCATCGCATACCCCTTCAATATTTCTGTGTGTTCTTGGAGGATCCTTGTATGCTCATCAAACCTCATCGCATACCCCTTCAATATTTCTGTGTGTTCTTGGAGGATCCTTGTATGCTCATCAAGCTTTTTTGTGTGTTCTTCTAATATTTTATTTTGCTTTCTTAACTCTGTAAGTAGTAACATGAGTTCTTTATCATATTTTCTGAGTTTTGTTAATATTTCTTTGTAGCCAATTAAGCCGGCTATAGCCAATCTGAACTTTCTATCTTTTTCTAATTTTTCAAGAAATTCTTCCTCACTAAATGCCATTACTGTTCATCCAAATAATAATAAGAAAAATCATATTTAAACATTCGCTCTTAAGTAAAATTTTTGTTGCTATTCCTCCTATACTTTACCTATGGAAATACTAACTCTCCTGTCAAGCGAGGAAGCATGTTCAAAACTTTTTAGAACCATCAGGTGGCAAAACGGCATCCACTGCCCCAGATGCGGCTCAAGGATAATAAAAGGACATGGAGACTATGGATACGGACTCAAACGCTACATGTGCAAAACCTGCAAAAGAACCTTCAACGATAAGACAAAAATAACCACTACTCAAGATTAAGCCTCAGAGAATAGTTCCTCCTCATCATCTTCTTCCTCATACTACACAACCCAATCCTCAACATCAGCAGAATCCTGAACCGAAGCTACATGTTCAGGGCAGTGAAGAAGCTCATGATCAGCCTCAGGAAGAAAGCACAATCTGTTAAGTTAAGTCCTCTTGGGTGTGTCATTTATTTGGTTAGTAAAAGTAAGTTAGGATTGAGGATTGCTCAAAAGAGACTGGAAACAGGGAAAATAAGCTCGTAACCGATCAATTTTCGCATAAATGACAAAAACAAAGAGACTTAACTTCTGCCTAACACCACTCATAGCACTAGCAAGCATAAGCTTAACCGTCATAATTTCAGCAAAAGTTAAGGGCTTTAAAGAAGCACAACAAATTAGCACCATCCTATTAATTCCAATACTTGGATTAGTGTTCAGCCAAGCAATAGGCGTAATAATTTTTGGAACCACTATGATTTTAGCATTGACAAGTGTTTTAGCCCCCATTGACGTTCTAATTTTCAAAATAGAAGTAAAATCGGCTGTTCTAAGTATTCTTTTATTGTATTTACGAATTCTGCTGCCATAGCTCCATCAATGATTCTATGATCAAATGACAATGATAAATACATTATTTTTCTTGTGATGAGCTGACCGTCTTTAATGACTGGCTTTTCTAATATTCTGTGTATACCTAATATAGCTGCTTCTGGATAGTTTATTATAGGGACAGAAAATATACCTCCTATAGATCCTATGTTTGTGATTGTGAACGTACCATCTCTTACGTCATTTAATTCGAGTTTTCCGTTTCTGGCTTTTTCTGCCAATGTTTCTATTTCTTTGGCAAGTTCTACTATGTTTTTCTTATCGGCATTTTTTATAACTGGTACTACTAATCCTTCTGGTGTTGCTGTAGCAATTCCTATATTATAATATTTCTTTATTATTATTTCGTTTTTTCTTCATCTAACGTTGAGTTAAAGATTGGATGTTTTTTAAGAGCTTGAATGACTGCTTTTATTATGAATGGTAGGTATGTTATTTTTATGTTCTGTGTTGAAAGATTTTCTTTTAGTTTTTCTCTGATATTTACGAGTTCTGTTACGTCTACTTCTTCAAAATGTACTGCGTGTGGTATGTGTTTTATTGCTTGAGTCATATGTTCTCCTATTTGTCTTCTTATGCCCCTATATGGAATTCTTTCTATTTGCTGTTCTTGTGCTGTTGTAATTTGTTCTGTTAATTGTGGTTTGGGTGTTTTTATGGATTGAGCATATTGACGTACATCTTCTTCTGTAATGCGTCCACTGGGTCCTGTACCTTTGATTTTAGTTATGTCTACGCCTAGTTCTCTAGCTAGTCTTCGTACTGCTGGTGTTGCTAGTATTTGTGTTGGTTGCTGTGTAGTGGTCTGGTTTGGGATTTGTGTTATATATTGTGGTCGCTGTTCTGGTGGTTGTTCACCCTCTTCTAGTATGGATACTATTGGTTGTCCTACTCTGATTTTCTCACCTTCTTTTGCAAGTATTTTGTATATTGTTCCGCTTTTAGGTGATGTGATTTCTATGTTTACTTTCTCTGTCATGACTTCTGCTATTGGTTGGTCAGCTTTCACTTTTTCACCTTCTTTTACTAACCATCTTATTATTTCGGCTTCTACTGTTCCTTCTCCTATGTCTGGTAGTTTAAAAATATACGGCATTCTCTCTCACCTAGTATGACATAACATGTTTTATAGCCTTAAGAACACGTTGTGTATTAGGCATATAGAGATTTTCTAATGTATAGGGGAATGGTGTATCAAATCCTGCTACTCTGATTATTGGTGCTTTTAAGTATTCTATAGCTTTTTCACTTATTAATGCGGAAATTTCAGCACCAAATCCGAGCGTTTTTGGTGCTTCATGTAATATTATTACTCTGCCTGTTTTCTTGACAGAATTTATTATGGTCTGTATGTCTAGTGGTATCAATGTTCGTAAGTCTATAATTTCTACACTATAACCTTCTTTGTTTGCTAGTTCTGCTGTTTCGAGAGCTAAATGAACCATTGTTCCGTATGTATATATTGAAACATCATTACCTTCTTTGACTATTCTTGCTTTTCCTAGAGGAACAATGTAATCATCATCTGGTACCTCCTCTTTGATTGCCCTGTATATTTTTTCGGTTCCATGAATATTATTGGATCTTGTTCCCTAATTGCTGCTTTAAGTAGCCCTTTTGCATCATATGGTGTTGATGGTATCACTACTTTAAGTCCTGCTGTGTGTGCAAAGTATGCTTCTCCACTTTGTGAGTGATAATGCCCACCTTTTACACCGCCCCCGTAAGGTGTTCGTATAACCACATGGGCCGTAAATTGGCCCCCTGATCTATATCTCATTTTTGCTAAGTGATTTATTATTTCTTCGAATGCTGGAAAGATAAAGTCTTGAAATTGTATTTCTGCAACTGGTATGAGACCATATATTGCCATTCCTATTGAAATACCGATGATCCCAGTTTCACTTAATGGCGTATCTATAACTCTGCTTTCGCCAAATTCTTTAAGTAGCCCATCTGTAGCTCTGAATACTCCGCCTAGCCTTCCAACATCTTCACCTAGTACTACTATTCTATCATCTCTTTGCATTTCTTCTTTCAATGCTGTATTTATAGCTTGTAATATGTTAAGTATGGCCATTATTTAACCTCCTGGATTTCTTTTCCTTTCTCTTTTAATTCATCTAAGAGAAGTTCCATCTGTTCTTTTAAATTCCAAGGTATTTCTGCATATACATCCTCGAATAAGGTTCTCGGATCCGGAAGCGGTGTTTGTTCCATTTCGTTAATTATGATATTTATTTCATCTTCAATCTTTTTTATTATTTCATTCTCATCATCTTCACTCCATAATCCTTTTGATTCCAAATAAATTCTAAATCGTTTGAGCGGGTCATATCGTCGTGCTGTTTCCACTTCTTCATGGCTTCGGTACCTTGTAGGATCATCTGATGTCGAATGCGCTCCAATCCTATAAGTTACTGCTTCAATTAAAGTTGGACCTTCTCCTCTACGAGCTTTTTCGACTGCTTCTTTCGTTATCGTATATGATGCGAGCACATCGTTTCCATCGATTCTTATACCTTGAAATCCATAAGCTATAGCTTTTATTGCAATTGTTATACTTGCAGTTTGTCTAGATACTGGAAGTGAGATTGCATACTGATTGTTTTTGCAGAAAAAGATTATGGGTGCTTTAAATACACCAGCAAAGTTCATACCAACGTGGAATTCACCTGTTGATGTTGCTCCATCACCAAAGTATGTGAGTACTATGCGTTTATCGTTACGTAACTTTGCAGCTATCGCGAAACCTGTTGCCATGGGTATTTGAGTTCCAACAGGACTCCCAGGCGTTACATAGTTTATTCGTTTAAATCCCCAGTGATTGGGCATCTGTCTGCCTTTATTTACATCTGCTGCATTACCATATACTTGTGCTATTAGCTCTTTTAATGTTGCACCTCTTATTAGTGCTGCACCAGGTTCTCTGTAAGCTGGAAATATCCAATCATCAGGTCCTAGTGCATATGCGCTCCCCACATGTGCGGCTTCCTCTCCTTCTGAAGTTATATAAAATCCAATCCTACCTTGTCTTTGTAAAATTAGCATCTTTCTGTCTAATATACGCACGGTCAGCATCGTTTTATACAAGTGTCTCAATTCGTTTGATGTGAGTTTTGGCTCAAGCTCTTGGTTGTATGTGCCGTCTGGTTTAAGGATTTGAAACGTTTTTACTGCACGATTAAGATCGATATTAGAAATTGACATTACGTGCAACACCATGTATAAAAAATTATTACATGCATATATTTTTCATCTATCTTATATGAAAATTTATTTATCTTTTTTATATTAAGTAGTTTATGAATGTATGTAACTTTTGAAAGATTACTGCATATTTGCAATGATAATTTCTAAATTTATGAAAATGCTAGGTTTTTTGAATTGTTTTTGAATATATTGTTGCACCTATTATTATAAATACTGTTGAGAATGTTATGGCATATAATATATCTTGGATTGATGGTATTTGATTTGTAAGAGCGTTTCTTAGAATGTTTGCTCCATGCGTTACTGGGTTGTATGTAGCTATTAAGGGTATTGGTTGAGGTAGTGTATTGAGAATTTGCATTGGATAGAAGATTGTGCTGCAAAAAAGTAGGACAAAGTAAAAAAGTCCTCTTAGCGTTACGTATAGATCAAAGCTTCTTGTAGATGCAGCCATAGATATGCTGAGTGCAGAAATTCCTAAGGAGAGAACTAATAGTATAATGAAAGATAAAAGGACAATCTGCCAGTTTGGTGTTATTCCTAGCGAATAATAATAAATAATATTGATTATTAAGAATGGTGACATGTATATTATGCCTCGCATTCCACCTGATATAATGCGCCCGAAAATTATTTCATTTTTTGATAAAGGTAAGCTTAACAAATAATGATGTATTCCGCGTCTAAATTCAATGTTTATTTCGCGTCCTATTGCGAATGCTGAAGCGAAGAGTGCTCCCACTACAATTCCTGGGAGTACAAAATTAAAGTACTGAAAACGTGTTATTATATTATTAAATATAAGTGCTAATATTGCAATGTCAGCTATGTTCATACTTATGAGACCTGCCAGCCACCATTTGTATTTGAAAAAATTCTTTATATCATGTTCTACTATGTAAATGAGGTTTAATTTCAAGTCCATCCACCTCCTTCAAGATTTCTTTCATAGAATAAAACAGCAAGTGTTGTTGTTCCTATTGCAAATGCAAACAATATTACAATGCCCATAAGCGGATCTAGAGTGATTCCTTGCGGTACCAGTAATGCTGCCCTTAAAACATCTGCAGCGTATGTTAGTGGATTAAGGCGTGCTAATACTCCATATACTGGACTTGATTTTGTTATTGCTTGAATGGGATAAAATACTGTACTTAAACGCGCTATGAATGCATCTATCATGCCTAATATTATATCAGTTTTATCTCCAGATTTTAACGTTGAGGCAAGTGTAATACCTAATCCTGCTACGCCAAATGATAATAAGAATATAGATATTCCTGCTTCTATAAGAAGTACGGGATCTCTAACTTCAACTAAATATAACGTTGTAATAAAGGGTGGTAATGTTATTATAAGACCTCGTAATCCTCCTCCAATTGATCGTCCAATTTCAAGTTCTTTTCTTGTTATAGGTAGGCTTAACAAATAATCAACTACGCCACTTTCTGCTTCTTCTAGAATTTCATAAGCTATTGTGATGGATGATGAATATAGAGTGACTATGTATATACCAACTGTATAATATTCTTTATAATAATAGTATGATGGAGAAACAAGATTAGCTAATGCATATCCAAATATTGCAACCTGTACAAAAAACCATATCCATCTCATTATTATAAACGCTTTTTGCTGATTAATTAACATAATATCACGTTCAGCAATTAAATATATCTTTTTTATATTCACTATCTTTCACCGACACTTGCTTCTACCAAAGTTTCACCTGTGTAATATAAGAATACATCATCGAGTGTTGGTTCCCTGATCGTTGCTGACAATATTTTTATGCCTCTGTTATTTAAAAACGATATTAATTGGGGTAAAAATTCTTCCCCTCTGTTAAGATAAATTCTTAAGATTTTATTAGAATAGCTTATTTTAGAGATTTTTTCATCGAATCGTATTTCATCTAATAATTTAGAATCGATATTATTCTCGATTTTTAATTCTATAATATCACCGCTTGGTACAGTATCTTTTAATTGGCTTGGCGTTCCAGAAGTCACTATTTTACCTTTGTAAATTATAGCTACTCGATCAGATAATATGTCAGCTTCAAATAAATCGTTTGTAGCAAGGATAATAGTTGATCCTGTCTCACGAAGCTCTCTGATTGTGGACCATATAAAATGTTTGCCTGTTACATCGATCTGTGCTGTTGGCTCATCAAATATTGCAATTTTTGGTCTTTTAATTAAAACCTTTCCTACTTCAATTTTTTTCCTTTGACCCCCTGATAATTCGAATGCTTTCTTGTTCCGTGAATCCCATAGATCTAACTTCTCAAGTATATCTCTTACTATATTTTTTGCTTCTTCTCCTCTGTATCCACAAACTTTTGCATGCCAATAAAGGACCTCCCAAGGTGTATTAACCCAATAGACTTTAGGATCTTGGAAGGCAATTCCAATAAGCTCTCTGACCTTCTCAGGTTGCTTTCTGATATCATAACCACCGATTACAGCTGTACCATCAGATGGTTTTATTACTGTAGCTAACATGAGTATAGTAGTAGTCTTTCCAGCACCGTTAGGGCCTAAGAGTCCAAAGATCTCATTTTCGTAAATTTTTAAACTTATATGATCGACGGCAAGATTTTTACCATAATATTTTGTTAAATCCTGAATTTCTATCGCGATTTTATTCATGTTTTCTTTACAAAGATAAAACTATTGATTATATAAATCTATCACGATGAGACTGTCCACTTATTATGTAGTAGTGATGTTGTGGTTGATGGCTTATCTGGACAATCTCAAACTAATTATAATGTAAATCATGAGATTTAAGGGATATATGAATATTGTTTAATGTTTTTTGTTATGTAATTTTTAATTTTTAAGGCATCTTTTTATTTTTGTTAAAAATGTAAGTATGTTGGTAAAAATGTTTGGTGATGATTTGTTGTTTCAGCGTGATAAGAAGTTTATAATTCGGTTAGTATCTGGTAGTGATAAAGATTTTGTAATAAGCTATACTAGTAAGACTTGGGAGTGGGGAGATTATATAGGTTATGTTTGGGACAGGTGGATTAATGATAAGAACGGACAATTTGTTGCTATTGACGTAGATGGTAAAGCTGTTGCTGTATGTCACATGGATGTTATCGAAGGAAATATAGCATGGTTAGAGGGCATGCGTGTGCACCCTGATTATCGCAATAAGGGGTTTGCCTCCATACTCACGAGCTATTGTATAAATATTGCTAAAGAGAGGGGGCTATCTTATGCTATGTTAGTTACGTCCTCAAAAAATAAGCCTGCACAAAGGGTAGCAGAAAAATTAGGGTTTTCTGTAATGGCTAGGTATACGAATTTTAAAGATGAAAGTAAAGAATTTGTTAAGGAAGAGAGCAATGCGCGTAGAGCAACGCTTCATGAATTTGATTTAGTGTGGAGTTATTTATCTTCCTCTTGTAATTATTCATTTAATAATGGTATAATTGGGGCAAGATCAAAAAGTTGGGCTTTTACGTTTATTGATGAAAAATTTTTAAAAGATGATGTCGTTTTAGGTAACGTAATAATTCATGGAATGAGACAGCTTGATGGAATTGCAATTTTAGGTGCTACTGTGGATGATAAGCTTTATGTTAGGTTCATTGATGGAACTCCAGATGGACTTAGAGAAATAGTTAAGGGTTTACGATTATATAGATCTGAACTTAATTTAAATGGTATAGAAGGATTTGCACCAGTAACAAGTTTAATAATTAATATTTTAAAAAGTGAAGGTTTTAGTATTAATGAAGAGAGGCAATTGTTTGTTTATGCTTTAAAACTTTCTGGTTAACTGCTTTGTTGCATAATTCGTGCGTGGTTTTGTTGAGCGCTTCACACGTTTCCCCAATCTCATGATACTTACTGATGTGTTTTGATGTATGCTAGTTAGGAGTGTTCATCAAAACTACGGGAGAACATTATCAAATTATCGACTCATAAGAATTCTCAACATAAAAAACACATCAAAAATACATCAGAATTATGCAACAAAGCAGGTTAACATTTTTATTTTAAGGGGATTGTTCTAAGAAGATAACTTTGTTATTTTTTTATTCTCCATATGGTTTTGTCTTTAAAATCTTCTATTTCTATGCCAAGTTTTCTTAATTCAGAGGCTATCCAATCTGCTATGGTATAGTTTTTTATTTTTCTGTGATGTTGTCTAACTTCAATGAGTAAGTCTATTACTTTTGATGTTAGATCATTTTCACTGATTTGTATTTGTGTTAGTTGTTTTTCGAATAGTCCGAATACTGTACTAAAATCTTGGAAAAGATGCAGTGATTTGCTTACTGTAGCGTATGTTGGATTATAGATTATGGTTCCTCTTACTATTGATTGTAATTTATAAAGATATGTGAGTGCTAATGGTGTGTTAAAATCATCAGCCATAGCTTCTATGAAGCCTTTCTCAATATTTATTAGGTCGTTCATGATTGATATTTCTTTTTCATCTAATTTGTACGATGGTTCTACTTCTTTGCTTAATTTTATAAGAAGTTCTAATGAAGCTAAAAGTTTATCATAACTTTGGGATGCATGTTCTAAACCTTCGAAACTAAATTCCAGTGGGCTTCTATATTGAGTTCCTATTAAGTATAATCTGAGAGCTTCAGGTTTAAATGTTGCTAATAATTCTTTTAAGGGAACCATGTTTCCCATGGATTTTCCCATTCTTTGTCCAGAGACTGTGACTAAACCTGTGTGCATCCAATATCTGACCCATCGATGCCCTAATAATGCTTCGCTTTGTGCTCTTTCGTTTTCATGATGAGGGAATATTAGATCTTGTCCTCCACCGTGTATATCAAATTCTTCTCCGAGGTATTTGGTTGACATAGTAGAACATTCTATGTGCCATCCAGGTCTTCCTTTGCCCCATGGGCTGTCCCAATAAGGTTCGTTCGGTTTGAACGATTTCCATAATGCAAAGTCATAAGCTTTTCTTTTTCCTTCGCCAGGTTCTATTGTTTTTAATTCTTCACGTTTTATTTTTGAAAGCTCACCATAATTATTATACGAGTCCACATCGAAGTAAACACTACCATCTTGAGATGCATAAGCGCAACCTTTCTCGATTAGTTTTGTTATAAAATTTATTATATCAGTTATGTGCTCAGTCACTCGTGGTTGTATATGTGCTCTTTTTATGAGCAATTTATCCATATCTTCTAAGTATGCTTTTGTGTAATGATCTACGATTTCTTTCCAATCACGATTTTCTTTTATTGCACGGTTTATAATTTTATCATCTATATCTGTTATGTTCTGAACATAAAACACACTATAACCAATAAATTCGAAGAATCTTCTAATCACATCAAATGTTACGTAAGTTCTTGCATGACCTACATGACTGTAATCATAAACAGTCGGACCACATACATACATTTTAACAATGCCTGGTATAATAGGTTTGAATAACTCCTTGTTACCAGTTAATGTATTATAAATTTGTATTTGCACATAATCCACCTCTTTATTTAAGTCAATAAGCTAATATTAAGTTTACTTAGTGAGATTCTTTAATCTAAAATTACAAAAGGTTTAAAGTAATATTCTGTACGACACTTTTATTTCTATTTAAGAACAGACTTGACGTGAATTTGTATTGATTGATGTTATTTCACTATTTCTTTTCCCCTACATTCTTTTCAGGTTTTCATCAGCTTAGAGATATCAAAAGAATAAGCAATGCGTGATCCAACATCTTAAGCAGATGCTTATTTATTCTTCATAATTATTTTTAAGAATTTTTATCGAAAATCTTTGATAAGACAAAAATTGCAACTGGCCGAACTTATATGAAACTTAAAATAGTTTTGCTAGGTTATTTCTATATGATAAGAGTAAAGAAAAAAATAATTATAATTTTTTATGTTTTTATTTTACTGCTTTTCTGAAGTATGTTCCGCAGTTTGTACATTTAAAGAGACCTATTGTTATTGGTTTTCTTCCTTTTGGAGCAAGCTGCCAACTCTTCAGTGGAGATGCTACTTCAGTTCCACATTTTGGACATTTCGCCATTTTTCATCCCTCATTAATTAATGTATATCATGCTATATATAAACCTTTCCATAAAAAATGTTATGTTCAATGAAACACATCAAAAATTATAATAGTTATGTAAAATTATTATATACTTTTGATAATTTTTTAGATCAAATAAGTATATTATACTGTTGTATAGTTAAAATATAATTTGTTATCATCATTTAGTTCAATTACTTATCATAAAATATACAATTATGTATGTTTTAAATATTACTTAAAATATCATCAATTAAAAATATTATATATTTAAATTCTTTCTTTCCATGGTTCTATCTGTATTGTTGAGTGGTTTATATTATATCTTTCTTTGAGTAATAAATTTATGCGAGAGAGTATTTCAGATGCGTGATTAAGATCGTTGCTGGTAATTGCAACATGACATGTTAACATCATTATTTCTGGTGTTATGCACCAAATATGAATATCATGAACATCTTTAACACCATCTACTTTCATTAATGTTTCTTTTACATCCTCTAAACGTATATTGGCAGGTACACCTTCAAGAAGTATATTGATAGCATTTTTTACTATACGTAATCCTCCTCTCAAGATGAAGATTCCTATGATAATGCTTATTATAGTATCGATAATATACATTTTTGTTATTATTATAATCATACCCCCAGCAATTACAGCAACTGATTGTAAGGTATCAGTAACTACATGATAATAAGCTGATTTAACATTTAGGTCAGTAGTTTGTTTTAATATAAGCGTCATGTAAAGATTAACAAGAAATCCTATTATTGCAAATACTAGTAGGAGTATGGAAAGAACTTTCGGTGGATTAAATAATCTCATATATGCTTCATAAAATATATATAACGAAATTAAAAACAATAGTAAGCCATTTATAAAAGCCACTAATATCCTGATCCTGTGAAATCCATAAGTCATTTTATTTGTAGGTAATTTATAAGATATTCTAATTGCTAGAAAACTTAATGCAAGAGCAAATATATCAGTCAACACATGCCCGGCATCACTTATTAAAGCTAAACTATTACTTATAATACCTCCTACTACTTCAAATACAAATAGAGCCATAGCGATACTTAATACAAACAATAGTTTATGATCATCTTCATACTTATACATTAAATTATCATCATGCATTAGCACTCACAATATTTATAACTAGAAATACTTATTTAAAAATAAACTTAATTCGATATTTTTATTAATAAATACTCAAAATACTTTTCAAACTGTTAGTTTATAATTTCTATTTCATTAGTGATAATCATTCGCTATTTTTGTTAAAAGTTTGGAACATGGCAACTTAATGCATAAAACTTATATATAAAATATTTAAAGATGCCACATTAAATTATCAGGCCCTTTGCGTATTACTAATCTGCAACGTACGTTTCCATATGAGATTCCGGATCGTCATATGCTCCTAAATGTAAGTTATGATTTTTGTGTTGATCAACATCATTAATAAACACATCAGTTTTACAAATACTGCACCAATAAAATTCACTCTCACCTATTTTTATTTCTTTATAGTCTGAACAGTTTTGATCATAAAATTTTAAACCGTGAATCTTACATATGCCTATTTGAACACAATGCATGTGTGGAAACCAAAATGAACAATTCTTACAGCTCATGAATATCACCATATATATTAATTAAGCGAAAGTATATAAAAATATAGTCTTAGTATTAATCTATTTTAATTTAATAAACCTAATATCTTCATCTTTACCTTAATTGAAATAGTTACAAAATAAACTTTTAGTTATAATTTATTTGCAAAAGTTTTTAAAGATTATGAAACAGAGTATAATCATTATGAATTACTAAATACTATGCGTTAAATAATCGATTCTTCCTCCATCTACAACAATAATCTGTCCTGTAATGTATCTTGAAACATTTGAAGCTAAGAATACTGCAACCTTAGCAATGTCTTCTGGTTCTCCTGTAACATTTAACATTGTCTTTGATCTAATTAATTCTTTTGTTTTGTCTATTTCTTCTTGAGTTTTATCTCCAATAGTCATATCAGTAGAAATCCAGCCTGGAGCAATAGCGTTTACACGTATACCATACATACCAAGTTCGAAGGCCAATCTTTTAGTTAATATTATTATTGATGCTTTGGTTATTGCGTAAAACGTTGTTCCTTGCAATGAAGTTCCTAAACCTGCATTAGAAGCTATATTAACTATAACACCGTTTCTTTTCTCCTTCATATCAGGAATGGTTTCTAATATTGTATAAATGCTACCAAAAAGATTAATTTTTAACATTTTCTCAAAATGATCCTCTCTATAATCCTCAAACTTCATAAGATGTAATATTCCTGCATTGTTTATTACAATATCAATTTTACCTAAAAGAACATGTACTCTCTCAATCATTTCTTTAACTTGAGCATGATCAGATATATCAGCTTTAAATATTTCAACTCTCTCACCAAGTTCTCTCTTCAATTGTTTTGCTAATTCTTCACTAGTATTATAATTTGCCGCAATAATTGAACCATGCTTATGAAACTCTTTAGCTATTGCGCGACCTATTCCTCTAGACGCTCCAGTAATTAAAACTACCTTATTTTTAAGATCCTCATAAACCATAAATTATATTAGCCAATATAACTAATAAATTTTTTCATACGATAAGAAGATAAAAAAAGATCATGCAAGTAACTTATAGTCGAAACAAAACAACATGAAAAACCTTTTATTTCAGTTACTGTATTTTATATACGCGGTGGCGGTAGGGCCAGGGGGCTCGGCCTCCCCACGCAGCAAATGGTCGATATGGCTGGGCCAGTAACCCCAGTGTAGGTAGAGATATAGATCAAGGAGACCGTGCCATAAGCAATGACCATTCACCCTGCGGGGTCTCCGTAAGGAGATAGTCCCTTCGGAGGAAGGGACAAATCTCCCTAACCGTCCGAACCGAGTTAGGCCCGGAAGGGAGCAGCTCTAAGGACGGGCGGAGATGTTCGCAGGTCATGGATGGAAGCAGAGGCACGGTATATCATGATCTATATCTCTGCCGAACCTGGGGAGCGCCACCGCACTATCCAACACAGTATAATCCTTAAGATTTCAAAAATTCATCTCCTCATAGCAGTAGAACATTATTTAATATTATTTTGACTTGAAGCATTAAGAGATTTTATATCGATTAATATTCTATGCTATATAAGCATTAACATTATCTGTTTTTATATCATAAACCTTGTAAGACCCTATCCTTATACTTATGCTTATTATTTCGATCCATATTGTCGATTGGATCAAATAATTTCATGCCATTTTTAAGGTCTTTAAGTATTCCATTTTTTAGTACCATTTTGAAGCAAAACGAATACGGATTGATCGTTCCATCCAGATAAATACAAAAAACCATTATTAATATTTATAATACCTGATACATTGCTAACATTTATGGATACAACATGAGATTTCACAAAACGATGTAAAACAATATCATAAAAAAGCACTTCATCACCAACATGCAAATATTGAACAGGGATTTCAGAACCATTATACAACGTAATCTCAGTACCATAAAGAACACAACTACTAAACGATGAAGGTACTATATAAAAAACAGGAAGCGGTAAAGCATACTCCTTACCATTCATAAGATAAGAAACGGTTGAATTCTCAAAATAAATCAACGCAGGAACAGGTGCACTCTGGGCTACATCTAAACTAAATGTAATGGATCATAACATTGTACTAGAGGCGGTATATGTGATGGCTACTGACTGAGATGCGAGTAATATTAAATCTATGACCTATAAGAGGGGGATCAATAAGACCTAATATTGTAGTGGCTGTTATGATGATCTCTCCAACAGAAATCGTAGCACCTAATAATGGGATTTCAGGTAGTCTCTGTATATGATAATGTTTATGTATTGTTAATTAGGTGACTCCTAGTTCTTCTAAGAGCTCGCATGCTCTACATAAATCACCTGTTGATGTTGGTTCACCGCAACGTTTGCAAAATTTTATTTGTGTTTCTTTCATATTTTCATTGCTTGCTATTTCTGTTATAAAGGTTGGTTGGTATTCTTCTGTTTTAATTTGTTCTAAGAGGTTATCGATTGATTTTACTAGATTGTATTTGAATCCTGGTTGTGTTTTTTCTAAGTCGTTAAGAAATTTACGTAGTTTTCCTCTTAGGGAAAGTTCTACGTAAGGACATTCTTGTTCAAATGGTGGCATGTTTTTTAGGTATGCATAGAGTGTGATTTCGTTTTCTGGGATATATCTTAATGGCTTTACTCGTGGTACAAAGCCTGGTAGGTCTTTTACTGGTTTTGGTCCAACTCTTAGTAATCTTTGTATATCGTTTCGTCCTATGTTCATTAAGATTGTTTGGGCTTCATCATCTAGATTATGTCCTGTGGCTACTTTTGTAGCACCTAGTTGTTTTGCTGCTGTATTAAGTAATCGTCTTCGCATAACTCCACAGTATGAGCAAGGATTAAGGCCTGTTTTTCTTTTGTTTGCTTCTTGTACTATTTCACTTAATGTGTATCCATATTCTTTTTTGAAGTAGAATACATGATGTTCTATTTTTCTTCCTCCATCATTTATTGCTAGGTTTATTACTTCTTTTACTATTTTTTCTCGATTTTCGCTGTATTGTGGTATTCCTTCTATTATTGTTACTGCAAATAGATCTGCGGCTGGATAGTCCTTTTCGATCTTGCTGAGGAGGTATAATAATACTGAACTATCTTTGCCTCCTGATGCAGCAATCATTATTTTATCATTCCATGTGAAGAGGTTATTTTTGTTTATGTTTCTTTTCACGTTCTCTTCTATCGAGCGTACAAAATGTGCTTCACAAAGTACTTCTGCTGTATATGCTCTATAATAGAATGCTGGTTTTCCACATTTACATGTTTTCATTTTATATCACCTTTATGCTAAAAGCCATATTAGATATTAGTAGTATAATTGCTGTAGCACGTAAGAGTGTTATTGCTGTGCTACTTAACAATCCTTTCTTGTAGCTGAGGATTTCGTAAAATATTTTATCTCCATCTAATCCTGGTATTGGTAATGAATTAAAAATTGCTACACTTAGAGCAATAGCGTTTCCCCATGTAAGGAATAAAGTTATCCAGTATGGCAGCATCGGGTCTAAACTAAATTTTGGTTTATAATAATTATGAACATTTATTCCTATGATTCCATGAGATGCGTTATTAGGATGTGGTATTAATTTTACTGTAACATTTCTTATTATGTTATCATGCTCAAGTGTTATTGTTAATGTTTGACCTGGAGCGGCATTGGCCAAATATTTTACAAATTCTTGAATGTTTTTAATAAGCGTTCCGTTGAGTGCTATTATTATATCTCCTGGTTGTATGTTTACATGACTTGCTGGTGTGTTTGGTAGGACTTCTGAAATGTAGATTCCGTTGGGTTGTGCGGAATATCCCCATGACCATAATAGTGGTGCATTAAGCAGTAGTATGAAAAATATGATCCATGTAAGAAAGTTAATAAATGTTCCAGCACTAAACGTGAGTAACCTGTCTGTTTTTTTAGCTTTATTTGCTGATTCTTCATCTATTTCAACAAATCCTGCTGGAAAGAATGCGAAAAGTGCGAAACCAACCCATTTAACTTTTATTCCACGCGTTGAAGCTACTATAGCATGTGCCATTTCATGTGTGGCCAATATTATGCCTACTATTAGGAAGAATATTATGAATTCATCTAATGTAAAGTTTATTGTAACGCCTGGTACTATTGGTACTACCGGTGACGATGGTCCTGTTTGTGGATAAATGAAACGTATAAGGTTCTGTATTAAAAAGTAAAAGCCGAATAATGCTAATCCTAGGGAGTAGAATAATGCCAGATATCCGAATGTTGACCATGCTAATTTGCGCTTTGTACCCATTTTGACTAATTTTTCACCCTTAGATAGTCTCCAAATAAATACAAAAGGATATATTGTAATTCCTTTATCTTTTAATCTTTTTTTAATAAATGGCATTATAGATATTGCATATGCTAATATCCATGCCATTGTAAGGTATATGAGAGGTTGTACTGTTACCACTAATCTTACACCAAGCTTTTAAGATTTTTAATAATTTAAAGTTTAACTAAATGTAATATATTACTACATTAAATTTATTCTATCGATAAACGTTTTTTAAGAGATGGTTTTTTACTAATTAGATGACGTAAAGCTTGTTCTATACTTTCATTAGGAGCTAATGTGTAATCTATGTAAAGCCCAGTACGGCCTATTTGATTTCTTCTGAGTAATACTCTTTCTCTCTCTAGAACAGTTTCGATATCAATATTTAACAGTCTTGCCACGAAGCTTTCCTGACCCATGATAGGCATCTCTATATGCCCCTTTGATGTTGGTTGTATCAGCATTAAACGTTTATCAACACCAGGTACTCGTATGTTATTCTGTAGTTCTTCATAACCTATTTCGCCACCAAATTTATAAAAATCATGCTCTGTTTTGTGGAGCGTGCCCAATGGTATTGTTATTGAAGTATACTTATCTATAATAAGTTGTAATTTTGGAACGTGGAATGGTGTTGCTTGGATTATTTTTCTAGCGATCACTGAAAAACCATTTGTCTCTAATAAACTAAGCACAATACCTTCCCCAATAGTATGTAATAGGTATATATCTATATCACTATCAGGTTCTACGTCACCTCTTGCAACGCTTCCATGAACATAAGCAAAAATGCCATTATCTTTAAACATTTTAATAATCTTTAACGCATGTGCACGTTTTTCATGTAAGGTATTCCATCGTTTATTATCATAAATGATATCAACAATATCACCTTTAACTTTAGGAATTATCTTACTTTTCCCTTTAGCTTTTTCCATAATTAATATATTTCATTAACGTATATTTGTACTTATTTAAAAAATAGAAATAAAAAATTAATGCCTATACCTTTCGCAAATTATTAGAATTCCTTAGTATATATAAGAGAGTATTTACTATAAGATTAAACTAATATAATAGCTATAATGTATTAATAAATAATTTTAATATCATTATATTTCTACAAAGAATATTCTAAATACTAAATCTACATTCCTAAGCAGCTTTTAAGGTGACATTTCCTGACTTAAATGACTTACTGTATATTATATATATATTGATTATAATATTCTTCTTACCTTGAGACGATTTTAGAGTATATATATTATTTCTTATTCTGAACATTTTGTTAACATGTATGCCATTTCTTTCTTATTGCAAGATTATGAAAAGATCTAATTGCAAAGAATTTTGATTTTGCACTTTTAAATGTGCTTTCAAGTAAAGATATTTTAATGAATACGTGAACAATAGATAATATAATATTATGTTCAAATTCTGATTGTTCTGTTCAGATTAATTTCAAGTGAACAATGCCATTTTTATGTCTGAACATTTGAACAATTAGAGTGAACATGTGAACATTTAAATATATGTGAGAATAATATTATTATTAGTGCACTCTAATGCGGCCGCTTCCAGAAACAGTGAAAAATAAGATATTTGAGTTGTGGATGAATGGTCAAGATTATCGAAGTATCAGTAGTCAAGTTAATGCTAGTTTGGGTAGTATAACTAATGTTATAAATGAGACACGACGAACATTATTGGATATTGATGAGTTAAGAAATTTAAACTTAACATTGAAACGAAATAGTGTAACAATTAGTGATGCTATAGAAGGAACAAAGTTTGTATTAGTATTAAAAAATCTTGGTGTTGATGTTTCATCATTAGGAGAAATAATAGGTTATATAGCAAAGTATGGAAACGATGCACCAAAAATTCTTTTAAAGGCTGGTGAATTACTTAAGCTTGAAGCAGAACATGGCATGGAATACAGCAGAATTGTGGAGGAGTATCAGAAAATTAGTAAAAACCTCATAAAATTGCAAAACGATATAAATACGCTACGTCAAGAGTACTCTAATTTGCAAAATGAAATTATTAATCTTAATGAATTAAAAAGACTTCAGGAAAAATTATATGAGTTAAAAATTCCTATTAAAAGATTAGATCAAATAATTAGCCAAAGTCAGAGATTAGAAGAGCTCGGTTTTACACCAGAAACTGCAGAAATTCTTAGCTCTGAATTGGTTAAGCATGGTATTAATATGGAAACAGCAATTAAAACATTAATTAGAATACTATCTGAATATAAATCATTAACTGAAAGTATAGAGATTAAAAGAAAAGAGCTAGAAAATATACAAAGTGAGCTAGAAAAGAGCAAAAAATTGTTAGAAGAAATAAAGTGGTCAAAAGATTTTAATGAAAAGGTATTGAATGATCTTGAAAAACTAATCAAAGAAAAAGGTAATATAATATCTGAGTTAGACGAGGAGATAAAGCTAAAACGTGCTCATATTGAAGAGGAGATAAAGAAACAGAGGCAGGAACTTGAACAGAAACATATAAAAATGATCGAAGAATTGGAGGCACGTTTAGAGTCATTACAAACAAGCATAACAACTAGGCAAAATGAGATAAATAAGTTGGAAAAGAAGCGATTAGAATTAGGTGAAGAGATAAAAATGCTTCAAGATACTGTAGAATTTAAGGTAAAGGAACTTGAAATTAAAGTTAAAGAAATCGAAAAGAAAATAACCTTGACTGAACCGTTAATAAAACTTGTCAGGTTAATGAATGACCCTATGGAAGCCAACAATAGGTCGAATCTGGAAAGCCTAATACCTATTATGGTAAATATAAGGGAAGCATGGGAGAAGCGCCAAGAAAGAGACCCTAATAAGATTATGGCAATCAACGAATTTATAAAATCATTAGATAGACTTTTAGAGGTAATAGTGGGAGAGAGTGCAATTGAGCAATAAAGTGGAATCGCTTATAACTAAAGCAAACGAGTTATCGTTGAGATTGCAAGATATAAGTAAAAATTTTGATAACATTAAGCTTAGTGAGAGAATGTTATTCTCGCGACGAAAGGCATTTGTGATAATAATTGATAGAATTAAAGAAAGAATCCTAAGAGAACTAGAGGAAGTTCGTATAAAAGGTGGAAAGCCTTGGGTTGAAATCTGGAAAGTATCCACATATATATTTATACATGGAACTGATAATCCATTAAGCGAAAGCATGAACATAACTCTTGAGGAATTCTTAATTAAAGTTGATCAGTTAAAAGATTCTATACTCAAAGGTGAACAAGATAAAAATTTATATTATACACCTGAACAATTGATCTACGAATATTTTCATTCTCAAAAATCACAATAATTATTCTTAAATGTTTTATTCTTCTTTCCATTAGCAAATGTTTTGGTAGTGGAATCAGGTTAGTATGGACCAATTCATACATTATTCCTTCTCAAGACAGTATGAAATTTATCCTAAAATGATTCAACTACTCGTGTTATTAAATATATTGACATTCTTGAAGAATAAGTTTTTCAGTTATAAATTTGGCTTTTAGAAAGAGCGATTATTTTTATACCATTGTGCCCATATATTTTTAGTATCTAAAAAACATTGTGGATCATCACCATTAATGTCACCTGTTAAATAATATGCACGTATTCTGTCTCCACCATTACAGATGCTTCGGAATGGACAAGAAGGGCATTTTGAACCTGTTAAATCTGGTTCTATGAATGGTTTAAGAAGGTGAAAATTCTCTTTTAATATATCTTTGAGTGTTTTATGTTTGACATTTCCCAATGTTATGAAATCTACAAATTGGCATGGATGAACGGAACCATCTGGAAATATTGATATGATTTTTCGTCCACAGCCTCCTTGAGCTCGCACAACTTCTAATAATTCCTCGAAATCTTTTTGATCTTTAGCTATCTTATGAGCAATATAAATTCCGTCAAAAGGTGCCATAGTAGTCTCAATCTCAAGCTTACCAGCGTATTTTTTGGAAATATCTATTAGATAATCCATGAAACTAAAATACTGTAGAGGAGTAATATACCAATCTTTTAATGATTTTGCTCTTCCTGCTGATGAAAGATGATAAAATGTGATCCTAGAGACGCCTAATTGTAAGGCTAAATCAATGTAAGATTTCACATCATTAATATTAAATCTGGTTACTGTTAATCTTAATCCTACTGAAAGGCCAGCATTTATGGCATTTTTTATACCATTGATTGTTGATTGATATGCACCTTTTACTCCTCTAAATTTATCATGCCATTCTTCTATTGGACTATCTAGGCTTATACCTATATAAATAAATCCTAAATCACGTAGTCTAGAAGCAATTTTGGATGTTATTAAAGTACCATTAGTACTCAAGGCTAATCGTAAACCATATGATGAAGCATAATCAGATATATCAAAAAAGTCTTCTCTAATAAGAGGCTCTCCTCCACTAATTATTATTAATGGCACACCTAGTTCTTTCATCTGGTCAACAACGTTTAATGCATCTTCTCGTGTAAGATCATCAGCTAATGGTCCTGTGATCGCATTAATATAACAATGCAGACATTTTAGGTTGCAACGTCTTGTAAGATTCCACGAAATTACAGGTTTAAAGATGTCACTAAAGGCACTAGGCCTTCCTTTCCCATAATTTCCTTTTATTTTAAACGATGCTGTTCCTTGTCCAGCAACCATTACAGTTATAGGTATCAACTTAACTCTTTACTTTAATAGACATCACCGTAATTAAACATTTTAGAACTCTCAGTAACAACTTTAAGTTGCATTAATTTTTTATTAATTAGTATTGTTCATTCTTGGTGTTAAATTTGCTAAGTAGTGACGAGAGAACAGCAACTATTCATGAAAATAGTAAGAATTACCAAGTTCCAGTAAAAAGAATTAATTATGATGAAAGACCAATACTTGTTTTTTGGGAATCAACAAAGGCTTGTCTGCTTGCGTGTAAACATTGCAGAGCTGAAGCTATTAAGAATGCTTTACCTGGAGAATTAACAACTGAGGAGGGGTATAAGTTTATAGAAAGTCTAACACAATTCGGAAAACCGTATCCAGTCCTAATAATAACTGGTGGCGATCCTTTAATGAGAATTGATATATATGATTTAATAGAATATGCAAGCTTACTTAGCATACCTATAAGTCTTGCGCCAAGTGTTACACCAAAATTAACTCACGAATCAATTAGAAAACTTAAAGAACTTGGCGTGAAGACGATTTCTATAAGTCTTGATGGAGCAACACCAAAAACGCATGAGTCAATTAGAGGAATTCAAGGCCATTTCGATGCAACAATAAATACAATCCGCACAATAGTATCAGAAGGTGTAACAGTTCAGATTAATACTGCAGTGATGAGAGAGAATGTGCTAGAGTTACCTTACATAGCTTCTATAGTAAAAAACCTAGGTGCTTCTATATGGGAGATATTCTTTTTAATAAAAGTTGGAAGAGGAATCAATGTTGAAGAAATTACACCTGTAGAATACGAAGATGTCATGCATTTCCTTTATGATGCATCCATGTATGGTTTTACAGTCAGAACAGTCGAAGCACCGTTTTTCAGAAGGGTTGTTACATGGCGTAAAAATAACATCTCTCAAACAAAATATGCTCCAAATGAATTATATTATCAACTTTCTAATAAATTAAAAGAATTATTAGGAGCGCCCATATCAGAATCAAAGGCACACACAGTCGGAACACGTGATGGAAAAGGAATAATATTTGTTGCATATAACGGTGATGTTTATCCGAGCGGTTTTCTTCCATTATCATTGGGTAATATACGTACAAAAAGTATTGTGGATATCTATAGGAATAACCAAATACTTAAAGACATCAGAGCAGCTAATTTTAAAGGACGTTGTGGAGCTTGTGAATTTAAAGATATATGCGGTGGTTCTAGAGCTCGTGCATATGTAACCTATAAAGACCCATTAGGTGAGGATCCTGCATGCATATATATGCCAGAATAAAATAAGGTTTATGAAGAAAAACTTTTAGTTATCTTTTTATGAATTAATTTTAAAATCATGATGGTGAATCGTATGCTTATTATTTCCAGAAAAGAAATTGAGGGAAGAATCTCAAAAATAATTTCTGAAATGGAAAAGAAAAATTTAGATGCACTCTATGTAGCTTCTTCATCAAATATTGCATATATTACTAATTTCTTTTTCATACCAACAGAAAGACCTATAGCATTATTAATAAGATCTGATGGTGAAACAACACTTTTTGTTCCAAGGCTCGAGTATGAACATGCCCTTAAATATTCTTATGCTGATAATGTTTTCTATTATAATGAATATCCTGATGAATATCATCCTATGATGGTTATAAGCGAATATATAAGAAAAATGGGGCTCGAAAGAAAGAAAATAGGTTTCGATATAGATGGTTATGGACATGTTTTTGGTTATCGAGACCCAAAACTTAGTGATCTTCTTAAAGCCAGTTATAGTTATGAGAGAGATTTAATAGAAAAACTAAGAATGATAAAATCTGAAGAAGAAATCAGATTATTAAAAGAGAGTGCTAAGTGGGGATTCGGTTTTCATTGGGCTTAATATAGTTTGATATCAAGCCCTCCCCTTGACATCATCACCCTCAGGATCTCCTTTCATCGGGATCCATATCACCGGGCTCCGCCCGCTCAGGGTGACCCCAACCCACAGCTCCACCCTCATCGAGGACTCCGGTTCATAACTGTGGGGAAACCCCCGCATCCTGGGTTTCTTCCCTCTCCTCCTCTTTTCTAGGTATCTCCTCCTTATGTTTATCGAAGCTACCCTCTGCCTACCCATCTTTAAATTACATCTCGGACATTCGAATATACGCCCCACTCGGGTCTTGGGTCTCAGCGTCTCCGCTCAACAATATAAGAGTTGATTTCAACTCTTATAAACCTATGCAAAACCTAAAACAGTTTATGAACTGCGCTTACGAGGATGAGATTTCTATGAAAGCTAGTATGGAAGCTACTTTGGCGATGGCTAGGTCGATAAAGGAGGTTTACAGGCCAGCAGGATGGAGCGCTGGTGCACGCTGGTTTTAGAGGCCAAGTGGGTGTTCATTCTTATTTTCCTCACTCTTTAACAATGCATGCTATTATAAGAAAAGGAGATATATTAGTTACCGGCGCAACAGCATTAGTTAGTGGTTACGGTAGTGAACTCGAGAGAACAATGATCGTTGGTGAACCTAATGCTGATCAAAGGAAATTTTTTAAACTGATGCTGGATATCAGAAAAGTTGCTTTTGATAACATTAAAGCTGGAAAGAATTGCAGTGATATTGATTATGTTGTTAGGAAGTTCTTTAAAGAAAAAGATCTGCTAAAGTATTGGAGACATCATACTGGCCGGTATAGGTTTGGATTACCATGAAGCTCCATTTTTTGATATTGAAGATACTACAGTACTCGAAGAAGGCATGGTAATGACTATCGAACCAGGACTTTATGTTGAAGGTTTTGGAGTTAGACATTCTGACACAATACTTATTACTGAAGACGGATACGAAAATATAACGTATTATCCCCAAGAACTTGAAGAACTTATGATTCAAGCATAATTCTTCTTTGCTCTGAAGTACAATACTTTTGTCTTTTATAAGATAGATTTAGATTTGAGTTATTTTTATAGATACTTGGTGTTAACGTTGAGTAGGATTAGTGAGGAGGAAGAGGATTTTGAATGGTATCTTGATTTTGTAAAGAAAGATTATAAACCTAGGAATGATGAAATTATAGCAGTATTCAGAATTACGCCGTCAGAGGAAATAAGTATAGAAGATGCTGTTGGCCGTGTTGCATCGGAATCTAGTGTTGGAACGTGGACTACACTTTACTCATTGCCTCCTAGGATTCGTGAGTTAATGGCTAAAGGTTATGAGATAATTAGCTTGAATGATGGGAGTTATTTAGTTAAGGTTGCCTATCCTCTAGATTTATTCGAAGAACGTAATATTCCGCAGCTCATGAGCTCTATTGCTGGAAATATTTTTGGTATGAAGGCCATAAAAGGATTAAGATTGGAAGATATTTATTTTCCAGAAGCTTATATAAAATATTTCAATGGACCTATAAAAGGTATTAGCGGTGTTAGAGATTCTTTAAAAATATATGGTAGACCATTGCTCGCTACAGTTCCTAAGCCCAAGGTAGGAATGGATATCAATGAATATGCTAATGCTGCATATGAAATACTTTCTGGAGGTATAGATTTATTAAAGGATGATGAGAACTTGTCAAGCCAGAAGTTTATTAGATTTTCTGATAGATTACATGCTATGATGAAGGTCATCGAGAAAGTCGAAAAAGAAAGCGGTGAAAGAAAAGGATATTTAGTGAATGTTACTGCTGAAACGAATGAAATGAGTAAAAGAATTAAGCTTGTTGCAGATTATGGTAATGAATTCATTATGATAGATTTTGTGATTATAGGATGGTCAGCAGTTCAAACAGTTAGAGAATTAGCAGAAGAATATAATCTCGCAATTCATGCACATAGAGCCTTTCATGCTGCATTTACACGTAATCCATTTCATGGTTTATCTATGTTTGTTCTAGCCAAGCTTGCTAGACTAATCGGTGTAGATCATATACATGTCGGCACACCAGGTGTAGGAAAGCTTGAGGCGAAAACTACTGATGTGGTAAATCTTTGTAACTTACTCAGAGAACACACCTACAAACCAATAAATAACGACATATTCCATTTAGAACAACCATGGTATAAACTAAAATCAGTATTTCCAACTTCATCAGGTGGGCTTCATCCAGGTACGCTTCCTATAGTTTTAGAAAATCTTGGCAAAGATCTAATAATCCAAGTTGGTGGTGGTGTTATGGGTCATCCTGATGGCCCACGATCAGGAGGAAAAGCTGTGAGGGATGCAATAGAAGCCACAATTAAGGGAATACCCCTTGAAGAATATGCAAAAGATCATATAGAACTTCAGCGAGCATTGAATAAATGGGGCTTTGTTAGGCCTATTTAATCCTCCTATTTATAATTTTTAAATCATAAATTATTTTTTAATATTCATTGTTTTTCTTGGAATCATTCATAAAACTTACAAATATCGTTATCTTTTAATTTTAGAATTGTTCGCAGATATTCAAGAGTCCTGGTTTCATATTAGTAGTCTCATCGAAGCTCCTCCTTTTCATGACTGCTCATCAAGTTCATCATGAACCTCTCAAATTATGTTTACTGCCAGAAAATCTTATTATCAACTTTACTAGGAGGGAAAATACAATTAACTATTCGAAAGATTCATCAGGGTGAGGAGTAGGCCAGATATTTTAGTATTATTGTTAATGATGACATTATAGCAAAAATAATTATGGCGATTCTAAAAATTGCTGATGGTCCTCCTAAATCGAATGCAAAACCAGCTATTAGGTTTCCTGATGCTACACCAATACTAAGCATTGTGCTGTATAACCCCATGGCCGAACCTCTGCGATTAACATGTGCTTTATCACCTGTATATGCTAAAATTGATGGAACGATAGCTGTCATCATGAATACTGAGATGCTTGCTACTATTGCAAGCAATGTATCTCTTCGAACGATTTCTATAATATTAACTAAAAGATTTCTACTGATTTCTTTTTGTTTTTCAATTAAATATATTAGTGATACCAGAACGCCTATTATGCCAAACGTGCCTATTAGAATTGTTTTTTCTCTACCAATTTTATCAGAAAGTATTCCAAAAAATACAGAACCAATTCCGAGTGCTATTGCACCAATGAAGAAGAGTATACCTGTTTCGCTAGGTCGGATCCCTAATGTTATAAATGCTTTTGGTGAGAAGAATACTATTCCAAGCAAAAACGTTACAGCAAACCATAATGGTAACATTGATTTAGCGTTCTTATCTAATGCTGTAAATGGATTTGCATGAAAGTGCTCACTAAATTCATGAGACGGTTCTTTTAGAAATAATGATAATGTGGTTGTTGCAAAAAACAGTATCCCAGCTACAAGAAAAACATAACTGAGTTTATGATAAAAGACATTGACCAACCATGACGATAACAAAATCCCTAAAGCGTAACCTACAATGTTAAAGAAATCGAATGCCCCCATGCCTGTTCCCCTGTTTTCTATTACAGTCAGATCAGTTAGCATAGTTAACGTTGAAACAGTAACAGCAGAGGCTGAAATTCCCATCAATGCATGAATAAATGAAATGATGTAAATATCTGTAGTAGTGCCTATCAATGACATGAAAATACCTGATGATAGTAAACCAATTAAGAACACATTTTTTCTTCCTTTTTTATCTGAATAACCACCAATAAATGTTGCTGATATAGCTTCAAAAATAGGGTATAGTGCTAAAGATATTCCAACAGCCTTCCCGGAGGCTTGATGTATATATGTTGGAAAAGCAATGATTAATAATCCATAACCTATCCTAGTCATTAAAACTGCAATATAGAGCATGATAACACTTTCAGTTATTTGTGCATTTCTTTTTAACACAACAATTCCATACTACTCTCCTTAATATTGTTTTATATTATATGTTCATCTTTACTTGTTTTATTTTTAAATGTCGCTCACAAGAAAACTTGAGAAACTCAGCATTGATTTAATAAATATAAATGTTTTAATACTTTATGTGTTAATTTTAGTTTGAGTAACTATGGTTAATGATGATAAACCAGAAACTTCATCTACTACTTCAGAATCTGAAATATTGAATGAATTAGGATCCTTAATAGATGCACTTATTTCTATATCACCCACACGAAATAAAATATCGCAATTTGTATTATTAGTAAAAGGTCTTTCTTATAATGATGCGCTAAAACTTTTCCCATTTTTAAGGGATAGAAAAATCCGTGAGGAAATCTTTAATGCTCTCGGCCTTCAGATCTCATCAACTGGTATGATAGAGTTTAGTGGCCAATCTTTTGCTTCAGGTCTAAGTTCAATTTTAATAAATGAAATGCTTCTGTTAAGTAATACTAATATTAGGAATGCTCTTTCTGCAGCTCTTTTAAGAAGAGTTGAGAATCTAAAGGAAGAATGGGCGTATCATAGACTTCAAAGAGTAAGTAGAGAAGCGCAATCTACCTCGCAAGGAAAAGCAGCCATAATGATTTTAAAACTTATTCGGAACTTAGGAGAGAAGAGTGGATATGTGATTGATAAAGTACGATTAGTTAATTATTTAAAAGAACAAAAAATTGATGAGAAGACCATTAAAGATGCCATATCACTTTTGCTAAATTATAAGCTAATAGAAGTAACACAAGATTCTATAACACTCGCAGACGATATATGGCACTATTCTCCTTTAATAGATGAGCTTTAATTGTCTTATGATACTCTTTTGGAGAGCAATTTTAGACCTGTGATATCGTCATATACTCTTGTTAGCTCTTCGTTACTGATTTCGATAAGAAAAAGTTCTCCTGCAAACACTTTACTTCCTGGTAAAACGTGTCCTCCTATTATGATACTATTTTTATCACCAGCATTTACATGACAATGAACGAGAACATCGTTTCCATCCGTAGATATATTACCTATGATACTTGTCATTTCTAACTCTTCTGTAAAAATGTTTTCTTCGTATTTTTTCTTTTTCTGATCATAAAACGCAATATGAAGTTCTTCAAATGATCCTATTCCAAAGAAAAACCCCGCTTTAATATTCATTTTACGCGCAATCTCTTTAATTTGCTCAATTATATCTTCATCTTTGTTTAATCTTATAACATGACCCTTTATATTATTAGATGAGAGGATTACAGACATTGCAGATCAAATAAAAATAAATTCGCATTTAAATATCTTTATCTGATTTTCATTTCAATTTGATTTAAATTACTCCTCTTATTTTCATTATTTTCTCATCTTGATTCCAGATCCATTCTTCAGATTTTTGATCGAACTTATCATAAGGTAATCCTTTATGTTTTATTGTTTCTGTATTCAATACTAAGAATTTGTATGTTACTAGCGATCCCGTCTCTCTTAACTTATCAAGAGCTTGTGCTAATGAGAAAAGTTCAACAACTGGAAAGTAAAATTGTGCGATCATAGTATTTGCGTTGAGTACTTTAGTTATACTTTTTGTGAATGGAGATGCCATTTTTAGTATATTAACTAATTTTGCTAGTGCCGTTGTATCTTTAGGTTGTGCAACAAGTATTGTATGAACAGTAGCCATTTTACCTCGCAGTATGCTTGGATACAGTTCAAGATGAACCTTAAGGCTAGTTATTACTTTCTTCTTTTCTATATGATGTATATAATGATAATAGATTCCTTGAAAACTCAATTCTTTCATTTCCCTATGAATATCTCCTAAGCTTACGAATGCATCATCTTCAAATCTTTTTAGCATTGCTGTATCAACGTCATCAAGCCATATTCTAATAAATCCGCCGCCTCGTAAAATGTCATCTAACTCTCCAGAAGCATTATCAAATTTACTAAACAAGTCATTCCAATTCACATCCCATGATTTAGTAAGCGTATTGTAATTCTCAAAAGATATTGGAACAACTAGCTCTGGTGTTGTAGGAAATACCTCATACTTGCTTAAAAGACCTTGTTTTACAGCCTCATCAAGTATTTCAGTAAGAAAATTTTCATGACCCATAGGAACCATTACTTGAGCATACATTTGAGGTTCACTACTCCAACCCTTACTTGCATATGTGCAATAGTCCTCAAGTGCATTAAATACTTTTTGTGATCCACCGATCTTATTCTCTGTTAATATTATAGAAAATGGTCTTAATCCAAGAGGATACGGATTTATATATGCAGAAACTTTAATAAATTTACTTTCTACTAACTTATTAATTACATTATGAGCTGAAGCTATAGGGATAGACGTGTGTTTAGCAATCTCAGATACATTCGTAGTATTTGACTTTGAAATATACTCAATAATTTTCATTGCTCGATCATCTAATAAGCCTACCATTTTAGCGGTTTCTAGCACCCATTCAAACACCCAATCTTGGCCAAGGACCTCTGTAGTTACCTTTTTTTCATCCACACTCATTCTAAACATCACTCCTTTAACATTATTAAAATATAGAATCTTATACAAAAAGTTATTGTTCGAAAATTTTACAACATAATAATTTTCAGAATGAAGTATAACAAATACAACTCATAAAACTTAATATGCATATTAATAATTTTTATATTATTGCACAAGAATATGTACAATGAAGGATAAATGCAACGAATGTTTTTACCTTAAATAAGTATACAAAAACTACACGAAAATTAATAAAATCGTAAACGATAAGATAATTTTTCTCATTAAATTTTCAAATAAGCTAGATAAGATTATATTTAACGCTCTCGTTTATGTTCTTGATGAACCATGAAGACAATGTACTTAGTTGCCGGTTTAGTAGTTATAGTTGTGGCAGGTGTTCTGGCATACATTTTTGCTGGCGGCCTTTTAAGTGGTGGAGGAGGCGGAGCAAGCGGTGCGTGCACACCAAATGTAAATTATGTCTTAATAGCTTACAATAACCAGTATTTCTTTCAAAATGATACTGATCATAAACACCCAAATCCAACTCTTTATGCAAAGGTCGGAGATTGCATACAGATAAAGATCATAGATAATGAGAATGTTATCCATAACTTTGTCATAAATCAACTCAATGTGCAATCTAGCGATGTAAGTGCATTAGGGCAAACGACAACAATAACTTTTAAAGTTAACCAACCTGGTACATACAAATGGTTATGCTCTTATCATACTGATACGATGAATGGACAATTAGTAGTAAGTTCATGAATCAATTAATATTTTTTATTATTTCTGAAATTGTTTTTATACCTAAAATCTTTATATTATGATAAAATTTCTCTGAGTATTTCTTTGTTTTTATAGATATGGTAACTTAGTGCATAAAACTTATATATGAAATACTTAAAGATATGACCTTAAGTTATCACGTCTGTTTTTATGTGCGTAAAGTTTAATTTGTTTTTAAAACTATTTAGATGTGGGCTTTTGTGTTAACTGACTTGCCGAGTGAAAATTTAATTGCCTTAATGTATGAAACAAATTCTGTAAAATTTGGTAAATTTAAGCTTTCTTCTGGAAAAGAGAGTAATGTCTATATAGATTTGAGAAATGCACTATCCTATGTTAAGTTACGGGAAACTATTATAAAATTAATGGTGTATGTTGCAAAAACTTTAGATTATGATGTTGTTGTAGGAGTAGCTACTGGCGGATTACCATGGGCATCTTTGTTAGCTTATGAAGAGCACAAACCTTTATCATATGTTCGTGAGAGCAAAAAAGAGCATGGAACTGAGCATCTTATTGAAGGACACGTTGATAATATGAAATGCTTAATTATTGATGATGTTGCAACCACGGGTAGGAGTCTTTTGAATGCTGTGATTGCAGTAAGAAATCATGGTGGGGTTGTTCCATATGCATTAGTAATTGTTAATAGAAATGAGGGCGCAGAAAAAGTATTATCAGATGTTAATGTTAAACTTAAAAGTCTTCTTTCTTTAGATGACATAATAAATTTTGGTTTGAAAAGAGGACTCGCGGTGAGATAATAATGAGATGTTGGACAAAAAGAGATGTTATCTCAGTATTAGATTTTAAAAAAGATGAGCTCGAATATCTTTTCTCTTTAACTGATAAGATAATAGAAGAAAAAATAGATGCAAAAAAACCTTTGGATGGAAAAATAGTTGCAACTGCATTTTTTGAGCCTAGTACAAGGACCAGATTAAGTTTTGAAACTGCTGCACATAGATTAGGAGCGTCTGTTATCACACTTGAACCATCAATTTCATCATTAGCTAAGGGAGAAAGTTTTGCCGATACTATGAGGATGCTCGATAGTTACGCAGATGTGATTGTAATGAGGAGTCCATTAGAAGGTGCTGCAAAGTTAGCAGCAGAGATCTGTGAACATCCAGTAATAAACGGGGGTGATGGTACACAACATCATCCTACTCAAGCAATGATCGACATATACACTATAAAAAAGATTAAGGGCGATTTACGTGATCTAACAATAGGTGTTTTGGGTGACCTCAAATATGGTAGAGCTGCAACATCGTTTATGTATGGAGTAAGTATTTTCGGTGTAGAAAAGCTTTGGTTGATTTCTCCAAAAGAATTGATGCCACGAGATGACGTTCTCTTCACGTTAAAGAGATTTAATGTAGAACTGCATCATACTGAAAATATTAATGACATAATAGGTGAACTTGATGTTCTTTATGTGACGAGAATCCAGAAGGAGCGTTTTCCTGATCCAGCAGAGTATGAACGTGTTAGGGGTACTTATCAGGTTGATCTTAAGTTGTTAAGTAAAGCGAAGAATTCTCTTATAGTAATGCATCCATTACCTAGGGTTGATGAAATATCATATGAAGTCGATACAACAAATTATGCAGCATATTTTAAAGAAGCATCGTATGGCGTGCCTCTTAGAATGGCATTACTCATGTTGATTATGGGGGTTTATAAAGATGTCTGAAATAAGTGAAATGAAAGTAAGTAAAATAAAAGATGGAACTGTGATTGATCATGTTCCTGCTGGAAGAGCTTTAGATGTTCTCAGATTATTAAATTTAACAGGTAAAGAGGGGTTCATCATTTCATTGGTGATGAATGTTCCTAGTAAGAAGTTTGGAAAAAAAGATATTGTGAAGGTTGAGGGGTTAGAGCTTGAATCAAACCAAGTTAATAAATTAGCATTAATAGCGCCCACAGCCACAATAAATATAGTAAGGAATTACGATGTAATCGAGAAAAAGCGTGTTAATCTGCCAGATAGGATAATAGGTATATTATCATGTCAAAATCCAAATTGCATAACAAGGAAGGAACGTGAGCCTGTTATCGCAAGCTTTATAGTAATATCTAAAAAACCATTAGTAGTTCAGTGTGAATATTGTGGAAGATTAATGAACGAAGATGACGTTATAAAACAGCTTGTTAGGTGAAAATTTTGAGATACATACCTGCTGTGCTCATAGAAAATCAATATTTGACACATACAATTTCAAAGCTTACTTTTAAGTTAAAATCCTCAATTAAACAATCACAGCCAGGCAATTATGTGATGGTTTGGATGCCAGGGGTTAAGGAAGCACCATTTAGTATATACAATCACGAAGGCACAAAAATATCGTTGATAGTTGAAGCAGTTGGTCCCTTAACCAAGAAACTTATAAATTTAAAAAATGGAGAGAAAGTTGGCATAAGAGGACCTTATGGAAATTCTTTTACACTTAAACCAAATTTATCTTATATGTTAGTTGCCGGAGGCTCTGGTACACCTCCAATACTTTTTGCGCTAAATAGGCTTAAGCTAATAGCTAAGGATATCATATACCTTATGGGGGCTCGTACTTCAGATGAATTATTTCTTATTGATGAAGCAAAACTTTATTCGACAAAAGTCTTTATAACGACAGATGATGATTCCTTAGGGTTTAAAGGATTTGTAACTCAACTTGCGGATGATCTACTCAAAAAAGAAAAGATCGATATTATACTCACATGCGGCCCTGAGCCTATGATGAAAGCCATGTATGAGATAGCCGTTAAACATAATGTTATGCTTGAGGTTTCAATGTCACGAATAATAAAATGCGCACTAGGTTTTTGTGGATCGTGCATATTAGAACCAAAAGGATATAGAGTATGTGTTGATGGACCTATATTTAATAAAGACCAGCTAAGTGATATAAAATGGTTGACCTAAGGGATGAATATCAAATAGTAGGAAAAGCATTCATTAATAATGCTATTATTAATAATGCGGTTATTCTGATTAGAGATGATAAAATTATAAAAGTGAGTAAAAAAGAAGAACATAATGTAAAAACATTAGCATTAAAAGATGATGAATTATTAATTCCCGCTACTATCGATTTACATGTGCATTTAAGAGATTGGGAACAAGGTTATAAGGAGGATGTAGAAAGTGGTACTAAAGCTGCATTAAAAGGAGGATGCACTACGATTGTAGAGATGCCTAACACATTACCACCAATAAACACTCTTGGGAGATTGGAGCAACGATTAAATATGCTTCACGCTAAGTCTCATGTTGATTTTGGTGTTCACTTTGGTGTTCCGGATGACCTTTCGGAGCTTACAAAAATTACGAAAAAAACTGTCGCTGTTAAAATATATCCAAATGATCTTCATCGGATAAGTGAAATATTTTATTTTGCGTTAAAGTTAAATCTAAAAGTTGCAGTACATGCAGAATTTAAAATTGGTGATGAGCCATTAGCAGTTAATCATGTCTTATCTAATAAACCAAGAATGTTAAATTTAAGGTTTGTACACATTTCGAGGAAAGAATCATTAAAAATCATAAATCATAATAAAGATAACAACACTTTTATAGAAGTTACACCTCATCACTTACTTCTTTCTTATGAAGATCTTCAAAACATGCCAGAAGGAATGAGATATTGTAGGCCGCCTATATCTTCAGTTAATGATAAAAAAGCACTATATGATGCATTGATTTTAGGTTTTATAGATTTTGTTGCAACTGATCATGCACCTCACTCAATATCTGAGAAGCTCTCAGAGAATCCAGCGCCGGGATTCCCTGGTCTTGAGATCGCTCTTCCACTTATGATGACTCAATGGATCAAAGGTTCAATACCGTTAAGTCAAATCATAAAGACGATGTGTGTAAACCCTGCAAAGTATTTAGGAGTACATAAAGGTATCATAAATGAAGGTTTTTATGCTGATCTGACTGTAGTGAATCTCAAAACATGGAAGTATGTAAAAGGATCAGATTTTATAAGCAAAGCAAAGTATACGCCTTTTGAAGGTTGGTTACTAACAGGTTGGCCTACTAAGGTATTTTTACGAGGTTTATTAGCCTACGATAATGGTGAAATCTTCTCAATAAAAGGTAAACATGTTCTAGATTTAAAATAATAGAAAAGAGTAAAAACTGTTCTTTGTAAAATAAAGCTTTTATTAATATTTTTGTTCTTGCTTTGTTGTATAATTTGTGCGTGGTTTTATGAAGTGTTTAATGTGTTTCCCTCCATTTGATGATACTTTATGATGTGACTTGATGTGTAATAATAGAAGTGATCATTAAAACTGTGAAGAATCTTCATTAAACTAACAATACAAAAGAATTCTCAACATAAAAAGCACATCAAAAACAAGTCAGAATTATGCAACAAAGTATTTGTTTTATGAAAATATAAACGATAAACCTGACGAAAAAATATATGTATGTTCTACATAATATTACTACGATAATGAAATGTTACTGGCAGATATTCATGTTTCACCTATTGGAACATGTTCTACATCTGTTTCTGAATATATAAAAATTGTCATAAGTGTATTAAAACGAAGAAACATAAAATTCATAGTGGGCCCTTTCTCAACAAGTATAGAAATAAAAGATTTCAACGAACTAGCATTAATAATTAATGAAATTCATGAGGAACTTTATAAAATTGGGATCAAACGTATAGTTACAGAAGTAAGGATCGATGATCGACGGGATAAAGAAATAACACTAGAGAGTAAAATACAAGCAGTACAATAGTGATTAGCTTGATTTTTTAATAATTAATCCACTCATATTTTTTATGTCAGTAAAACCATGTCTTTTCATATACTTTATAACACCTTTAATTAATCTGGGAACTATTATTTCTGGTTCTTTTGATATCAATATAGTTCCTATTTGTACAGCTACGGCACCAGCAAGTATAAATTCTATGACATCTTTCCAGCTCTCAACTCCTCCAACCCCTATTATTGGAACATTGAAGTTACTGCTTAATTTATAAACTGAATACACAGCAATTGGATGTAGCGCCTTTCCTGAAATGCCACCATAAATGTTACTGAGTACTGGTGCTTTTAGTTCAACATCTATAATCATACCTCTTAAAGTATTTACAGCAACCAGTCCATCGGCTCCACCTTTGATTGATGCTCTTCCTTGAATTAGTATATCTGAAGTATTAGGCGTAAGTTTTGAGAAAACCGGTATTTTAACATTCTTTTTAACAGAGCGAACTACTTCTTCAACCATAATAGGATCATCACCTAATTCTGTTCCAAGACCCTTAACATGAGGGCATGACAAATTTAGTTCAACAGCATCTGCCCCATAATCTTGTGCTAAACCTGACATCCATGCAAATTCCTCAGGTGATGATCCTGCCAAACTTATTATGACCGGAATTCCACATTCTTTAGCTTCTTGAATATCATTTTTAAAATTCTTAATACCTGGGTTTGCTAAACCGACAGCGTTAAGAGTATAGCATCGTGTTGAATAAATTATGGGTGGATCATAACCTTTTCTAGGTTCTGCAGTAAGTGTTTTAGTTACAACAGCTCCAACACCAGCATTAGCGACTTTCTTTAATAACGATCCCGACGACCCCATAATTCCAGAAGCAAGTATTATTGGATTTTTTAGTTTAAGGCCAGCTAAATTCACTTCAAGGTTTACTTCCACAAAGCCCAACCCTATACATAAATTAATAATATTTAAATTTTAATTTAAGAATGAGGCGGGTTACGTTGAATAGTGAAATAAGAGAGAGAATGTTCAAATTATCAGAATTAAAATTTAGCAGAATAATACTTGCATTAGATAACGTTGAGTCCCTTAATCTTCTCAATGATCTATTAAAATATATTGTGTGCGTAAAAATTGGTCTTCCATTATTAATCAGTATAGGAGCAAGTTCTATGAAAAATATTATAGTAAAATACAAAAATGATGTTGTGTTCATAGCTGATTTAAAAATGGCTGATATACCTGAAACTAACGAAAATACAGCCAAAATTGTAAAAGAGATTGGATTTGATGCAGTAATAGTACACACATTCGTAGGTTCTGAATCATTAAAGTCTGTAGCGAAAATTTTACCAGTTTTTGCACTAGTAGGTATGAGTCATAAAGATGCGTACTTAATCAATTCAAACACAGAAGTACTTATAAACATTTCAGCTTCAAGTGGAATCTTTAATTTTGTAGCACCAGCAACGTATCCAGAAATAATAAAACAACTTAGGTCTAAAATTCCTAAGGCGCTCATAATATCTCCAGGAGTAGGTGCACAAGGAGCAAACTTCGGATCAGCTCTAAAAGCAGGCGCAGATTTCGAAATAATAGGCAGATCAATAACACTTTCACGAAATCCGCTAGAAAATGTTCAAAAAATCCTTGAATCACAAAGACATATTTTAAAAGAAAAGCCTCTTGATAATAATGAAATTACTCCTAATTTTAGTTAACCTTTGTAATAATTGTATTACAAAAAGGAATTTTTTATTGTACCTTCGATTGTTATATTAACATTAACTTTAAAAAATTCATAATTTTATTTTAAAGATTGCAATTCTGAACTCGGATTCTTTTTTAGGTTCGATTATTTTCTCAAGTTCTATGTTTACATCAAAATTCTCTATTTCATATTTCAAATCTTCAATCCATGAGTTAATACCGCAAGTTTCGCAAAAACTACCTGTAAATTTCACAATTAATCTATTGTTTTCTATCTTGAGTATTTTAGCTTTGGATTCGGGTGCTCTATACTTATTATAGTTCTTTATTGCTTCTTTTATTCGCGAATACATTTTTCTCAACTTCTTCTTAAAGGGAGAACTTTCATGTCTAATAAAGATATTGTAGACTACATTTTTTCTTTTGAAAAATAAGGAAATCATTTTTTGATAAAGAAATGTTTATTTATAGTTGTTCGATAATCTGTTTGCCTGTTAGTAAAGTTTATTTTGTGTTACACACACTATACCATATGCCAAGAAAAATAAACCTTATCAAACACATGAGCAAAGAAGAACTCGAAGAAGCATACAAGAAAGAAAAGAACACAAGGATAAAAGAAAGACTCCTCGCAATACTCAACCTCTACGAAGGAAAAACAGAAGAAGAAACAGCAAAAACAATAAAGAGGGGAGTAAGAACAATCAGATACTGGCTAAAAAGATGGAACGAAGAAGGATACCAAGGACTCACACCACACCTCACAGGAGGACCAAAACCAAGGATGAACAAGAGTGAGTGGGAGAAGGTCGTGAAGGAGATCGAGGGGAAGGGTATGAGCGTGAAGGATGTGATGATCTACGTGAAGACTACAAGGGGTGTTAAGTATGCATACAAGACTGTGTGGAAGGTTTTGAGGAAGGATTTTGGTGTTAGGGAGACTGTCCACATAAGACATCACCTCCAATTCACATACCAATAAGTGAAGAGGTTCACGAAAAGCTCAAC
>JBMFIF010000011.1:0-35710 GCA_049976445.1 Thermoprotei archaeon
GGTCATCCTGAGCGGGCGGAGCCCGGTGATATGGATCCCGATGAAAGGGGATCCTGAGGGTGATGATGCCAAGGGGGAGGGCTTGATATCAAACTATATTAAGCCCAATGAAAACCGAACCCCAAAGTTTGGTCTTTTTACAGTCCAACAGCTTGAGGTTTTGAAGCTTAGAAGTCAAGGTTTTACTCAAAAGGAGATTGCAGAGAAATTGGGCACTACAAGAGAGAATGTAAGTATAATAGAAAGACGGGTGAAGAGAAATATTGAGAGGATAAAAGAATCGTTGGAAATTTTAAAAGGTCTTGGTATTTTAGTGGAGGTAAATATTAAACCAGGCACACACATTATCGAAATACCAAAAATAGTATATAGGGAGGCTGATAGGTTTAAAGTTAAGATTAAGGGAAGTTTTATACAAATGTATGAAGATGTAAGGTTTAGGGCTAAAAATAAAATAAAAGATACTCAAGTTATAAAAGAAATAAGAATTTTAGTACTACCTAACGGTGATTATATAATTGAGTAATATTTTAATAGTTTACTTCGTTTTTGACATTAGCTTTTCTAAATTCTTTTTAACTGTATCTATGAATTCTTCGGTGGTGACTATCGCATTTATTGGTGGTTCTGCTACTCTAGCTACATCTTGTGTCATTATTTTATCATCTTCGATTGTAATCTTTACGGCAGTTTCTAGTTTATTTGCAAATTCTACTAGGTCAGTAATACCATCCAGTTCTCCTCTTCTTTTAAGTCCACGTGTCCATGCAAATATGATGGCTGTTGGGTTTGTTGAGACTTTCTCACCTTTAAGATATCTATAATAATGTCTTTGAACAGTGCCATGAGCAGCTTCAGATTCATAATATCCTTCAGGTGAGAAGAGTTCGGATGTCATGAGCGCTAATGTGCCCACGTAAGCAGTAGAGACAAAATCTGAAAATACATCTCCGTCAAAATTCTTGCATGCCCAAACGAAACCACCCTCCGATCTCACAACTCTAGCTACTGCATCATCTATGAGATAATAGTTATACGTTAAGCCTGCATTCTTAAAATCATCTTTAAACTCTTTTTCATAGACTTCCTGGAATATCTCTTTAAACCTTGCATCATAAACTTTTGAGATAGTGTCTTTTGTAGCAAACCATAGGTCTAGTTTATTTATCAGAGCATATTTAAAGCTAGCTCTTGCAAAGCTTTCTATTGATTTATCTATATTATATATTCCTTGAAGTACGCCTGGGCCTGAGAATTTGGGGAATTTAGCTTTTATTTCGCCCTTATCTGATCTAAATATTATTTCTGCTTCGCCTGGGCTATCAAACCTTATACTTACATTATCATATATATCACCAAAAGCGTGTCTCGCTACGACTATTGGTTTCTTCCAGAATCTTACTGCTGGCACAATGTTTTTTAAGATTATTGGTGCTCTGAATATTGTTCCATCGAGAATTTTCCTAATTGTTGCATTAGGACTCGGCCACTCTTTCTTAAGATTATATTCTTTCACTCTTTCTGCGTTTGGTGTGATAGTTGCGCATTTAACTCCTACTCCCCATTTCTTTATTGCTTCAGCAGCTTGTACTGTTATTTGATCGTTAGTCTCATCCCTCTTTTTTACATGCAAATCGTAATATTCAGTTTTCAAATCGACATATGGTAATATCAGTTTCTCTTTAACCCATGCCCACATTACGCGTGTCATCTCGTCGCCATCAATCTCTACAATTGGTTTATCCATAGATATTTTATCTCTCATTTCCTATCATCAATATTAGTATATTTATTTTGTTCTATTTAAATATTTCACAAGTATAAAATATATATTAGTTAAGAAATTTCACAAACTAAGAAACTTAATAAGAAAGTCCCACCATTTAGGACAGAGAAGGTCATTTTTAACGGAGAAAGTTGTTTTGCTAAAGCTGGAAAGTATAGAACGAATTATGAAAAATTATACCAATAAAAATAGAGTCATTAGAGTAAACTAAAAACTATTGCATGTGTTTTGCTTTCTCGATTAAAGTCCTTACTTTCTTAATAATTTGTAATAGATCGTTTTGTGTATAAAGTTCATAGATATCGTAGTGTGACATTTCACGCATTTCGCTTATTTCTTTTAGTAAATCTAGATAATCTTCATCTATAAGGTTTTCATCTACTAATTGATATGCTACTTCAGTAAGAGAAACGTTGTTATCAATGTTTTTACCTTTTATTCGTAACATAAGTCTACCAACTAAATGAGCTGCTTCATACACATTATGCATAGCGGCCTCGGAGTTTCTTGCATTGAGCATTTTTACGGCATCCTCAAGAAGTTTTATAGCATAATTTATCTCGTTTAAAAAATCGTTTTGCATAACGCATCATGCATTAATAATCTTTAGATAAATAAAAAAGTAACGCTTGTTTATCACTTTTTAAATAAAACCTAATAATCTAAAAATGAACTAGTAAACGAAAAGAAAAGACCAATTGTGAAAACGTTATAACCTATGAAGATTAGTTGTTACAAGAAAATATGCGAACAGATTATTTAAGCAAGAATTATTGCGTTTTGAAAGTTGGGGATAAAAATTAACCACAGTATTTTAATATTATTCATATACAGAATCATTCACAATCATAGATAAGAGAAATAATGTTTTGAAAGTGACTTTATAGTGTTGTTAATTGGATTTTAAAGTTTATGGTTTATGATTTTTCGAATTTATATATAAAGTTTGATAGACGTTTTAATGCTGATATTTTTTCTTCTCTTCCTAGCTCGGCTTCTTTGATTGCTTCTTCTAGTGTGCTTATTGTTCTCTTGTATGTTATAAAGTCTACAGGATATGGCACCCCGTCTTTTCCACCGTGTGCAAAAGTGTACTTAATTGGATCTTTCCAGCTGGCTGGTTTTCCATATACTAATTCTGAGATTAGTGCCAATGCTCTTACAGCTGCAGGGCCTATACCTTGTATTGAGAGAAGTTCCTCGTAATTTTTTGGTTGTATTTCATAGGCTTGTCTTATTGCATTCCAATTGATCTTTTTGGGTAAGTAGAGTATATCGATGCGTACATTTTGCTGAAAACCTAACCATTCATCTAGTGGTCCTTTAGTGATGCTTCTTAAATCGTTCATTATTCTTTTTGGTCCTTCTTTTACAAGGTCTACGCTGATGGATCTTGCTTCTTTTGATCGGTTTGCTGTCATGTCAAGTACGGATTCTTTTTTTATGTCGCCTGCAATTCCTGTGTGTGGTTCATCGATAAAATTATTTATTTTTTCAGAGATCCAGTGATAACGTCGTGCAGTTTTTGTGGATGTATCCATTCCTTGTTGTACTACTGCCCACATGCTTTTTTCTGATAGGAAGAATGTGTGATGGTAAAGCTGGTATCCGTCTTGTATTGCTGTATTATCAACTTTTGCTGTCATTCTGCTTGCATATTTGAGTTCGTTTAGTTTATTTTCGCTTATATTAAATAGTGTTGTAGCTAGTTCTAGTTCTTCTGGAACTTTTCTTGATAATGCTCCTTTTCCTCCTAAGATTAATATCCCGTGTTCTGGTTTTATTGCATTTTTGAGTACCCCTGTTACTACTGTGGTAAGTCCTGACGAATGCCAGTCGAATCCTAATGCGCAGCCAAATGCTTGGAACCAAAATGGGTCTGAAATCCTTCTGAGGACTTCGTCTGTGCCATAATCCCTTATTATTAAGCTTATAACTGCGCTTGATAATTTTGTCATGTGGAGTATGAGTTTTTTCGGTACGGACCCCTCGTGTAATGGAAGTACTGCAACTCCTGTTCTTCTCATTCTCTGAAATATCTATATAGATTCTTAAATAAAAATGTGACTATTTACATCTATCGGAACATTAATTTCTCCCAAAGAATCTTTTTCCGTTCGATACATGATACTCTGCAATCTACATTTCATTGGTATATAAAAATATATCTAATACATCATCGATTTGATTGTAGTTCTTTAAATAGAATAGCTTAATATTAAGTAGGTTCAACTACATATTCTGTTTTGTCTGGTATTCCGGCATCAATGAATGCTTTTCTCCTATTTCTGCATGATTCACACTTACCACAGTGTTTTTCGCCTGAAAGATAACAGCTCCATGTTTCATAAACTATATCGCCAACAAGTTCATAGAACTTTTTAAGAACTTGACTTTTTCTCATATTTTCTCTTGCAGGGCTCCATAGTTCGATGCCTCGTTCTTTTCTGAAATGTCCTATATTTAGTGCTGTTTGAAGCGCGAGCAAGAATTCTGGACTACAATCGGGATATAGTGGTTCACCAGTATCGGGTCTTGGTTTTATGTCGTCAGCGTGCGCTCCGTATATAACATATTTTGCTCCTATACTATAGGCATAGGCTGTTGCTATAACTAGAAATACTGCATTTCTTATAGGAACGACCACACTAGGAGTATATTCTTCTTCAACCTTAACAATTTCATCAGTAAGCTGGGTACCTGGCCATAATTTCTTCATAAAACTAATGTCAAGTATTTTTGGTTCAGAAAATCTTAATTTATTTGCAAGTTTTGATGCTACCTCAACTTCTTTAGATGCTTTTTGACCGTAGTTAAATATTAATGGATGAATTTCATATCCTCGCATCTTCCATATATATGCATATCCAGTACTATCAGGCCCACCACTCATTATAGCTACAACTTTTCTATTACCTGTTTTCTGTGTTTCTATCATCGTATCACACTCCTCAATGCCTTATAAACTATGTAACCTAAAAAGATTGTTGAAATCCCAATACCTATTAACAAATATGTCACAGTAATTATATAAGGTAATCCTAAGACATACCATAGCATGAACCCTACCCAAAATGAAAGCATTAACGTATAAATTGTGAGACCTAATAAAACGCTTGTGTTTCTTAGTTTATAAATTATATAGCATCCAACAAAACTAGGTATTGAACTTAATAGATCAATAGGTCCTAATGGGCTTGTGATATTACCTATGAATACACCCAATGTTATTCCTACGATTGCTGGCCAACCTAATACTGGGACAGTTCCAATTAATGCATTAGCGATTCTAATCTGTACTGCTTCAAAACTTATAGGATGAAATACTTCAATTAAGCCGACATAAAGAGCGGCAATTATTGACGTTAACGCTATTTCACCTGGTTTCATAAATATTTCCTCCAAGTACTTTAAACGAAAACCTAAATATGTTTTATGTTTAGTTTCTTCTTCACCTTGATAGAATATGGCTCCTCTTTATGTCCTGAAAGTTGTAGGTAATGAGCCATCATTTACTGAGAAACGATTATCATAAAAGGTAATATTTGTTAGGTTAAGTAATGCTTATATTTTTCTTGTAGATTATAAAAATAGGTGATGAGGACTAGCAAAATGGTTAGTTACTTGTGCGTGGCCATATGCGTATGATATACCACATCTAGGGAATCTTATAGGCTCCGCCTTATCTGCTGATGTTATAGCGCGTTATCATAGAATACGTGGTGATGAGGTTGTTTTTGTTAGTGGTTCTGATGAACATGGTACACCGATAGAAGTTGAGGCTATAAAGAGAGGAATAGAGCCCAAAGCCTTGACTGATTTAATGCATGAGAAGATCAGTTCATTATTTAAGGATTGGGGCATATCATTTGATAACTATACTAGGACTGAATCAAGCACTCATAAACGTTTTATACAAGAATTTTATTTAAAAGTTTATAAAAATGGTTATATTTTTGATCAAGAAGACACTCAATTATATTGCACTAATTGTCAACGCTTTCTTCCTGATCGATTTGTTTTAGGAGTGTGTCCCTATTGTGGATATGATAAAGCTAGAGGTGATCAATGTGAAAATTGTGGACATCTATTAGAACCTACAGCATTAATAAATCCAAAATGTGCTATATGTGGTTCAACACCAATTGAGAAAACTTCTAGACATTGGTATTTAGATTTGAGAAAGCTTGAGCCTGAGATTACAGAATATATTATGAATAATCCTAATTTTGATGATGTAACTCGTAGTCATAGTTTGAATTACATGAAGCAAGGATTAAAACCAAGGTCTATAACTCGTGACAATAAATGGGGGATTCCAGCACCATTCCCGGGTAGTGAAGGTAAAACGATCTACGTATGGATGGAGGCAGTATTGGGATACATATCTGCAACAATAGAATATTTCGAGAAGAAAGGTAATCCTGATGCTTGGAAGGAATGGTGGTTCAATAAAGATACTAAAACACTTTATTTCATAGGTAAGGATAATATACCTTTTCACGCAATAATACTTCCTGGATTACTATTGGCGACTAAAGATAATTATGTTCTGCCATGGAACGTATGCTCTACTGAATTCCTTACCTACGAAAGAAAAAAGTTTTCGAAAAGCCAGAAACATGGAATATGGATTGATCAGGCTTTAAAGATATTGCCACCTGATTATTGGAGGTATGCACTTTTATTAAACAGACCCGAAGGTCGCGACACCGACTTTTCACTTGAAATCTTTGAAAATATAGTAAATTCACATCTTAATGATACATTAGGTAATTTTGTTCATAGAGTATTACACTTCACGTACAGTAATTTTGAAGGTAAAGTTCCTCATCCTGAAAATCTTAACGAATATGATAAAAGTGCATTAGAGCTGATTAATAAAACTGCATCAGTGGTGGCGGATAATCTGGATGCTATAAGAATTAGAGATGCTGTGAACCATTCAATGGACCTAGCTAGGGCAGGAAACAAATATTTCAATGATACAGAACCATGGAATACAATAAAGATAGAACCTCAAAAAGCCGCTAATACTATTTATGTATCATTAAATATAGTCAAAGCATTAGCAGTGCTCATGGAACCAATAATACCATTTACCGCCGAAAAAATTTGGAGAATGCTAAATCTTAAAGATGATGTTCACAGAAATAGTTGGAAACAAATTTCACAATTACTTGAACCTGGACATGAAATACAAAAACCAATACCATTATTTAAGAAAGTAAAATTAGAAGAATTAAAAAGAAAGTTGCAACAACTTCTAGAATAAAAAATTTTTATAAACAATTGTTTTTCGATGCTTTGTTGCACAATTCGTGTATGGTTTTGTGGAGCATTTCGAATGTTTCCTCCAGTCTCATGATGCTTGCTGATATGAGTGTATGTTAGTTGGGAGTGTTTTAAAACTGTGAGAGTATGTTTACATGTAAAATTAAGCAAAAATTAATTGAAGATAATGTGTTTATGGTAATATTACAAGAAATATAAAAAGCACGAATACATTAATTATCGTAATTATAAGTCCTATTTTTAAGAATTCGAAGAATCCTAAAGTGTATCCTTTATTTTCAGCCTCTTCAACTATTATTAAATTACTTGCAGCACCTAATAATGTAAGGTTTCCTGCTAAGGTACTTCCACCAGCTAATGCAGTCCATGCCTTTATATCATTAGAATCGTAGATCTTTTTCATCAACGGAAGGTATAATGAAACCATTGGAACATTACTCACAAATTGACTTAATATTACGCTTACTAAGATAATATTAAATATGCTCATAGGGCTTCTTTCCAGAGGTGGTAATAATTTAGCAAAAATTTCTAATACACCGTTATTGTATACAGTCTGCATTAAGATAAACATTGACCCAAACAATACCAAAATGCTCCAATCCAAATTTTTGATAAGTTCACGTCTTCTTGGAGTAATTATTAGCAGTATTGTAGCGCCTATCAAGCTTATCCAGCTAATACTAAGTACATGATAACCAAACATTTGTGCTACGTTACTAAATATAATTCCACTTATGGTTAATATAGATACAATAACAACTAATTTTGCAAGATTACTATCTTTAATTAAATGACTTCTTAATTCCATTTCTGTACGAATTATCTCTGCAAAGTGAGCCTTAGCCTTACTTATCTCTTTCTTATACCAAAGTTTAAGGACTAAATATGTTAAAAATAAATTAACAAGTGTCGGAAATATCAAATAATACGTGAAAGTAACAAGAGGTGCTGGAATGTTGCTCACTAAAGCAATAAGAAGGTTTTGCGGATTACCCATAGGAGTCATCGCACTACCTATAGTTATTGCAAATGCTAAAGTTATTAAAAGAGGTTTCGGATCAATATTCATCTTTTTTGATAAATGAAGCATAATCGGAGTACCCATAAGTGCTAAAGTATCATTCATAAGAAATGCTGAAATTAAACCTATTCCAAAAAGGATAAGTAATATTACGTCATCTGGTTTACGAGAATGCGTAAGAAGCCAGTTTGTAAAATAATCTAATACTCCAGAAACTTCTAATGCTGTAACTATTGTAAACATGCTAAAAAGAAAAATAATTACATCCATGTTAATCGATTTGTAAGCATTCTCAGGAGTTATAACATTACTTGCAACACTTGCTACTGCACCACTTAACATGATAGTCCAAATAGGTATATCAACTCGTAATATATTTCTCAGTGCTATTGCTCCATATACTGTAACAAAGATGGCCAGCGTTATTATTTGCACTTCATTCATTATTCTGCACCAAATCTATTAAGATGAATAGTGTTGCTTAAAAACTTAATTATTTAAGAAAAGTTACTACTTTTCATGTTCCTAAATCATTTGAATATTGGTTCATATTCCAGGAGTTATTACTACAGGTTTAATATTCTCTTATATTATTATATTGTGTGATGAGTAAGATTGATTATGGAAAGGCAATATATGCGCAACGTTTACTTTCTCGCATGGTTAGGATCGAACATTTAGAGATTGATAAGAATGGTATTATAGGAGGTGTGGACATTTCCTATTCTGGAAATTCTGGTGTTGCAGCATACGTTAGCATGCAATATGGTTCTATTAGACCTTCAGAGGTTAAATATGCTAAAGTTGATAAATTGCCACCATATGTTCCAGGATTACTTTATTTAAGAGAAGCCCCAGTAATATCTAAAATATTTTATCAAATTAACAGAAAGCCTGACATTCTTCTTGTTAACGGTCATGGTTTGGCACATCCAAGGAAAATGGGATTGGCCAGTTACATCGGTGTGATTTTTAACATTCCAACAATAGGTGTGGCTAGGCATATTCTTTATGGACAAATTGATTGGTCTTCAGAACCACCGTTGATAGTAGTTGATAATGAACGCGTGGGAGCAGTATTACTTACAAAAAGTAATAATAAAATTTATATAAGTATAGGGAATAAAGTTACATTAAATGATGCTATTACGATTGTTAAAGAAAATCTTTTTAACCTAAACTTGCCAGCACCAATATGGTATGCTGATAAATTATCACGAGAGATGATAAAGAAAAAGAATAAAGAGATCACCTCATGGATTTGATGGTAGTGGAATCAGGTTAGTATGAAACAATTCATACTCATCATTTTTCAAAACAGTATAAAATTTATCTTAAAATGATTCAACTACCGATTTGATTGCTTTTCTTATTAACAGCAGTACTTCATTCATAACGGTTTGAATCATATCTCTTAATGAAATAACTAAATAAAATTACGTAAATTATGTAAAAAATTGAAGTAATGTAAATTGGTAAATCTAGATATTTATCCATAATGTAACCACCTAATAAAACGCTTATTGAACTTGGTAGGTTCCAAGACATACTAACTATCGCATTAGCTGTAGCTCGTGATTTCGGACTTATATTTTTCATCATAAAAGATGAGATTAAAGGATTAGGAATGTTCATTAAAGCTTGTCTTGCAACATAAAATAATGATGCTATTATGAAATTAGGTGAGAGCGGTATTAACATGAGTAATACGATTGAAAATGCTTGGGGTAATAAAATTGCGCGGAAATATCCGAATGATTCTCGTATATGTGGCATTATTATGTATAATGGTATCATTATGAAACTCGCTAAAGCATTTAACGTTCCGATTGGCCCAGAATCAACATTAAATTTAACACTTAAATAATAATTAAATAATGGAATAGAGAATCCTGCACCCAACCCAACCATGAAATTAATGAGAACAAATTTTATTATAAAATCTTTATCATCCTTAAGTAAATTTAAACCTAATTTAGACTTCATATCGATTTTCTTTGTTTCTCTTATTAAAAATAGAAATAAGACCGATGTGAATCCTATAACGCTCATGATTAATCCTGAAATTTTATAAGAATCAGCTTCAGAATAATTGAAATTTTTATTTAAATATACAGGAAACCAACCCATTATTCCAGCAATAGTAATTGCTAATACTTGGACACTTGATAAAAAGCTAAATCCTTTATCATAAAGCTTTTCATCTAGAATGTCAGTCATGAATGCTCCACCAGCAGAGCTGATGAACGCGTTGCCTAATCCAATAAAAAACATTGCTATTAATTGTACAGTATAGTTCATATAAATAAAGATTAGAGCTTGACCTGTGCATAGTATGAGACTCCCAATGATTATGATTATTTTTCTATTGAAAATATCTGCAAGAACTCCACTAGGAATAAACAATATTGATGCTGTGACGCCTATAACAGTACTAAATATTCCAATAGAAAAAGCAGAATACCCTATACTTTTAAAATAAAGTTGATATATCAGATTAATAAATCCAGAGGAAAAACTAACTAATAATACAAACAAAATTAGCGCTATCACATTTCTGTTTAATCCATAGAATAATATGTCCAACTTGGTATTGGGCTTATTCATGATTGGCACATCATAATTTGTATTATTTCTTTTGCTATTATTTGTGTGCATGCATCATCACGATTTCTTTTACACTGACTTGTTTACGAAAAATGAAACATATAAATACAACTCACGATTTATTATTTAGCGATTTTGGAAAAGTAAAAATAAGTATACCACTTTTATTGTATGGTGTTTAGTTATGGATCTTGCTGAAATTGCCTTGAATGTGATGAAAAATGCGTATGCGCCATATTCTAATTTTAAAGTTGGTGCTGTGGTAAGAACAAAACGTGGATCAATATATACTGGTGTAAATGTTGAAAATTCATCATATGGGCTTACTATCTGCGCCGAACGTGTTGCTATTTTTAAAGCTATTAGTGAAGGCGATAAAGAGATTGAGGAAATTGTGGTAGCTGCTGAATCTGAAAAGCCTGTAGCACCATGTGGAGCATGTAGACAGGTTATAGCAGAATTTAATCCTCATGCTAAGATAATAATGATAAATAATAAAGGAATGAGAAAAGAAACAACACTTGATAAATTGCTTCCAGATATTTTTAAGCTTAAAGAAAAATAAATATGTTATTGTCTGTCCTCAATTTTAATATATACTCAATAACTTATCTTTATACATAACTATACTTATGCAAAGATTTATATTTCACAAATACATTACCTATAGTGATGATGTAAAATGATAACAATAATCGGTTCCGGTAAAGTAGGCGCCTCAACAGCAGCATTTCTAATGATGAATGAGGTCGATAATGAAATACTCCTTATAGATATTATAGAGGGTTTACCTCAGGGTGAAGCATTAGATCTTAATCACGCTGCAGCAATACTAGGTAAATCTGTGGTTTTTAAGGGTAGTAATAAATACGAGGATATGGCAGGTAGCGATTTAGTAATAGTTACTGCTGGTCTTCCTAGAAAGCCTGGAATGACCAGAGAAGAGCTAGCTGCAAAAAATGCTGAAATAGTTTCAGGAGTTGCTGAACAAATTAAAAAGTACGCTCCTAATGCAATAACTATTATTACGACTAACCCACTAGATGCTATGGTTTACGTATTTTATAAGAAATTAAAGTTTCCAAGAAACAGAGTAATTGGATTTAGCGGAATATTAGATTCTAGCAGGTTGGCTTTCTACTCATCGCAGATATTAGGTATAGCGCCTCGTTCTATAGTTCCAGTAGTTTTAGGCCAACATGGAGAAAACATGTATCCAGTTCCAGAATTATCTATGGTATATGGAAAACCATTGACCGAACTTTTAACTACTGATCAATACAATTCTGTAGTTACCAAGACTATACAAGCTGGTGCTGAGATAACTAATCTAAGAAAGTTCAGCAGTAATTGGGGACCTGGCGCAGGATTATTAGTGATGAGCGAGGCCATTAAGAAAGATAAAAAAATTGCGCTTGAAGCCAGTGTTTACCTTGATGGAGAATATGGCGTAAAAGATGTATTTGCTGAAGTTCCAATAATACTTGGAAAAAATGGTGTTGAAAAGATCATAGAATTAAAATTAAATGATGAACAAAGAGCTAAATTCTTAAAGAGTATAGAAGCTATCAGAAACAACCTTAAACAGGTTCCACCCCAATACCTAGAATAAAAAATTTCTTTTTTATATATCTAAAAATTCACCCACTATTATCACTATTATTCTTCCTTTTCTAATTTCTCTTTCGATTATGAGAGTCTTACCTATTGTACTAGTAGGTGTAGGGGCTCTCAATCTTATAGCTTTGATTGGCGCAACATAAGTTCGCGCACGTTTAATCGCATCATCCAAAGTAGGAACAACCTTATTAATACCAACAATGAAGATTACATTCTTTGCACCATATGAATAACCAGCCAGCTCAGCTCCACTTTCATCTATTATGACCATTTCCCCAGTAGCAGATAAAGCACTCACACTACCAATATAATAGTCAACTATTGTACTAGTACGAAGCAGATCATATTTTCTCTCAGGATCATTCTCAGAATGAACCTTCTTACCTAGATAATTATATTTCCCACTTTCAAGCATCTTAGATATATTTAACTCTTCAACCATCTCTAAATCATTCACCATTATAGAAGCACCATCAGGTATCACTGAAAACAAAAACTCTACAGCATCACTCCGGTTTTCTACATAAGTACCTCTAATACCACGTTCACTCAACTCGCGTATGGCAAGTAAAGCAAGCCTTTTATAATACTGTCGTATACTCTCATCTCCAGGATACATATGATTACACAGACAACCAAATTATATAAACAATATCCTCACAAAATCATAAACTACTAAGAAAACTCCTTTAAAACGAAATAAAACTCATATTAATACCTAAATCTCCTTTCCTAAGATACTACTCCCTATTTACACTCCCAATCACTCAAAATAATGAGTTAGTTTATTTTCTTCGATCACAAAAGACATTCTGATCTACTTGTCTCTAGAATAATTTTTCATTATTTATTCTCATCAGGTTTAACGACAAATTTAAATTCTTAAAAAATACCAAGATTTTGGTGGACCAAGGGCCCGTAGCTTAGTATGGTTAGAGCGCCCGGCTCATAACCGGGCGGTCGTGGGTTCAAATCCCACCGGGCCCACACCTAAACTCAGTTTCATTGAGATTCTATCTTTTCATCGATCTCTTTAAAGAATATCTCCAAGGATTTTTATCCTTTTGACATATGCAGTTTCATTATTAAAATGAAGTTTCAATTTTTACTATTAATTTTTATTATGATTTTAGGATTGATGAATCTAATGATTGTTTTAAATTTTGAAAATCTTTTCGTTTACTTATTTCCGAAAAATTTGAAGTAAAGATAGATATTAATAAACATCATTACGCCATAAATATAAAATGGGAGTTCTATTTCTGGTGTATCAAAAAGGTATCCTGTTAACGTGGTTCCTGTTGATGAAGCAGCAAGACGTGCTACCTGATTTATTCCTAATGCTCTTCCTACTTCATCCTGACTTACCATCTCTGTCATTGCAGATTGTTGAACTGGTAATGCTGCTACTCTTAAAGCCGGTAATATGAAATATATTGCCAATGAGACTGGAAGTATTTTAATTAAAGGCAATAAAACTGTTAGAATTGCCCCTAAACCTCTGGTTATTGCTATACTCTTTACAAAACCAAAATAACGTTCTAAATATGGTGCAAGAAGAAGTGCAAACGATCCTATGAGCCCGCTTATGAATGCATAGATTGACATCTCTGATTTAGGTATGTTATAGACTATATAGAAGAACGGTATTAGAAATGGTGTAACTAAACCTTGTGTGAAACCGTTTATTATTCCAGTAAGTGAAAACTTATCTATCACTATCTTGCTTTCAAGTTTATTCATTTTTCCTCTTGTATTACGTGTTTTAATAGGAAGGATAACGATAACTGAAAGAAATGAGATCAATGTTGCTATTAGAAATGCATCATCGATTGTAAATACTCTGGCTATTAGTGAACCAATTGCAGCTGTAACACCAGCTATGAATGTTAGTATCGAGAAATAAAAAGTTCTGCGTTCAGGTGTAGTTAAATCCACGATTAGTGCATTCTGTATTGGTTGTGCTGCGCCTCCAACACCTCCACCCGATAATGAACCTGTTGCAGAGTATCCACCTAGCATCGCAGCTAAAAATAGGATAAAAAGATTATTTGATACATAAATTAGGAATGAACTAAGAGGAAGCAACAATGCCACTATTATTAATGTTTGTTTTCGGCCATATATATCAGCCATAAAACCGAAAAGTATGCCAAATATTGCAGTTGCTATTGTTGCGGCTGTGTATATTAATCCAAGTATAAATGAACTATACGAAAGTTTTTGTAATATTAAATACGGAAATGTTAATGCAATCATTCCTGCTGATATACTTCTTAAGATTCTAAAAAGAACCAATAATGTGATGTATTTCTTTGTGTCATTTTTCTTGGCCATATCAGAAAATACATAAAAGTGGTTTATATAAATTTTGAATTTATCAGCAAAGAGAAAAGACTAACATAAGAGTATTGAATGCTGTTGACCAAATATGGACGTCTATGAGAAAAGGAACAGTTTAAAACATATAACAATTTCTAAAGCTTAATCTATGTGTGAATGCCCTAATTCCTCTAATAAATCTTTTTCCATCATTTGTTTTTTCTTCCATTCATCTAAATCTTTAATAAAGTAGGGTATGAGCCTGAGCGTGTAGTAGTTTGAAAGTAATGGTACGCCTAGAAATTCTCCTAATAAAAGGACTTCCTCTACTTCCTTATAACTTTTAGAAGCTTCTAGTAATTCTCGATGCATATCGAAAAGAAACATTCCAAAAAAGAAGTCTCGGAGCTTTTGTTTGAGTGTTAAGTTTTTATGTAAAGATTGTATTGTCATAATATTTACTCCGGAATATAAGTGAGCATATCCTCAACAGTTTTCTTTAACATGTTAATGCCAACTATTTCGCTTGAGTATTGTGGTATATATCCTATTACGAGCGGGCCTAATTCTTTGTGTATTATATCTAGGTAGTGCAATTGTTCGTTGTATTTGCTTTTAAGGTAGCCTGATGCATCTCTCTCTGCATCAGATTTTGAAATTATACCATTCACAAATACTCCGCCAACTGGTATGTCAAACGCTTTTACCATGTTAATAAAACGTATGACTACGGAGATGGGTAATGATAGAGGTAATGTGACGAAGAAGAATCGAGTGTATGATGGATCTACTATAAATTTTCTTGCAGCATTAAATTTTTCATTAAGCTGTATAAGGTCTAAAAGCATTGGGTCTTTTTTAATCTCCTCTTTTACTTTATCTTTTCTAAAGCTTAATTTTTCTCTTAACGATAATGCACTTTTCCTACTTTCAATCATTCTATTGAGCCATAAACCATATATTTTGCTTAATCCTATTAATCGAACTGCATTAGCTACTGCAGCGGTATCAAAGACTATCTTATCAAATTGTTTGCCTTGTTCTAGCATTACATCCATCATTTTATCGAACATGGCAGATTCTTCAAAAGCTGGATTTGTAGTTGCTATTTCTATGAACGGCTCAGGGTTTATAGGTATTTCAGCCCATTTTAAAAACTCCCTTAATCTTTTAGTTACCATTTCTCTATAACGTTGAACAGCATCCTCAATTTCTACTTCAAGGGCATAAAGATTTTCTGTGCCATTAACTTTTTTAATCTGTCCTCCAGATAAATCCTGATCGAAAAGACTTGATAACGAGTGTACTGGATTCAAACTGGCTAATAATGTCTTTTGCCCCTGACCTGCGTAATAATACGCTATTGCTGCTGCTACAACTGTTTTTCCAACCCCACCTTTACCACCTACATATGTGAACTTTGCACCTTTATTCAAAATTTCTTTTAAATTTTGCATGAACCTCACCTCTATATATTTAATGGTGATACCATAAGATCTTCAGCCACTTTACTCAGCATTTCAAGCCCTTTAGGTTCCTGAGAATACATAGGTAATAGACCTACAAGATATTTACCAAACTTTCTTTTTATTTCATCAAGATATTGCGATTGCATTTTTACCTTATTTACTATAAACTCAGAAACACCATGTTGTTTTAGTAACTCAGGAGGATATACCTGGTTCACAACTATTCCTGATAACTCCATGTCCAATTCTTTAAACATTTTTATTGCACGTTCTGTATCCAAAATTGCCATTTTTTCTGGAATTATGACCATAAAGAAAGCAGTACGCGCCCTATCGGTTAGAATTTTTGTAAACAAACCTATTTTATTATTAATATCTTGAAGTTCTTTAAGTATAGCATCCTCACTTACAGTACCACCACGTAAACTTGCTGCAATTTCTTCGTATTCTTTAGCCATTTTTCGTGCTTCCATAATTTTCTCTACCCACTTACCCAATATTTCAGCCATAGCAACCATTCTTACACCATGACCAAACGGTGGCATATCAAAAACATATAAATCATATTCACCCTTAGATACTAAATCAGCCATTGCATCGTAAGTTGCAGATTCGTACATAGCAGGTTCAGCAGCAGCAGATGAAATGTATTCATCGATTTCTTTAGGTATTTCATCAATTTTATACATGTCTTTAATTTTCCTTCTAATTTCTTCTTGATAATCAGCAATCTTTTTATCAGCATCAATCTCAACCACATATAAATTGGGAGCAATCTCTACAACACCTTTCCCATAAATATTACGCTCAAATATATCACTCAACGATGCCTGAGGATCAGTACTAAAGCACAATACCCTCTTACCCTGCTTAGCCATGTAATATGATAATGCAGCACTAGAAGTAGTCTTACCTAAACCACCCTTACCAGCAAAAATAACAACACGTACATCAGGATTCTTTTCAAAAAACTCCTTTAAACCAACCACTAAGCTCACCCATTTTATTGAGTAATTATATCAGTAAAGTCGTGCTCTCTAAACATTCTAGCCTTCCACGATTTAATATTAGGCACAGCATACGGTAGTAATCTCAACGAATAATAAGGTGGTAATAATGGAAATCCTAACATATCACCCAATGTCATCAACATGAATAAATGCTCTATATACATTCTTGTCCTTAATAAAGCTGAAACTTGACCATGGAGCGCCATTCCATACACCATATCTTTAAGAGCACGCGAAACACCACCCTTCCCCTCCTTTTTCGACTCCTTATTTAAACCTAGAACCATTTTTTAACACCTATTTCTTTTTACTAGAATATACTATAAATACTTTATGCATCACAACCTCTATTTAAAAATTAATTAAAAATTTCACAACTTGCCTACATTACTATAAAAATTTATATTATCATGCAGTTTATATTTTTGATTAATTTTCATTTTATATATTTTTCTTACTCTCTGTGATTTTTACGTCTAAAAGCGTTGTCCTTCAGGATAGTAAAGAGGTTGCCTTTTCTTACTTTTTGCTCCCTCCTGAGTCTCAATAGACCTTTAGCAGGATCTTTTATGACAATGCCTAACTTGCTTGCAAGCTCATCTACATGAAATTACTATGTAACTTTCAATAGGCTTCAATTCAATATCTTTAGTAATTAGAGCAATTTTAGCTCTTCGAATCCTATAAATATTCATTAATCCTGACACAATTCTATAAGTTTCCACAGTAGTTTCCTTGAGCATACGTGTCCATAAATCTAGATTTAAGAATGTGATTCATGTCAAAAGAATTCTTAACATGAAAAGCTCATCAAAAACACATCCGAATTATATAACAAAGCACTATTATTTTTTAATTTTATACTATAAAGTTATCAAGATAACCTTAAGCATAATCTTAAAATGCATATTTTTTATGTTAGTTATCACGTCTAAAATCATAGCAAGCTAAAATTAAATTCCTAAATTCACGTAAACCTCTTAGCATTGAATATAAAATTATTGGGATGAAATATTAATTAAAGAGATAATAGGTTTGAGGTTCATAATTTATATTTTTTGAGTAATCGATATCTAGGGAATACTCCAATAATGATTAAAATTGTAGATGCTATTAATCGGTAAAATTTATTATAAAATGTTTGTTCTGCTGATATCACAATTATCGTTATTACGGAACTTTTTTCTGGGCATTCTCCTCCAATTATGTATATATTATTTTCTTCTAACTGTATGATTGTGGTATATAAGTTTTCTGTAATGGATATATTTAACTTCTTTAATACATTTCCGTAAATATCTTTTATGAACAATGCACAGTTTTCTTTTATATTTGATGTGAATGTTATTTTTAATGTGTTAGAAATGGGCACTAATATTATATAGCTATTTGCTGGTACTGTTACTAAAATATTATTTGTACTTAAAGTTATGTACAAAATATAAAGGCCTAAAATTATGAAAAGATTTAGTATTCGCATTTACATCACCAAATCATATATTTTAAGCATTATAAGTGACAAAAGAAATAACAGAACAGATAATATTACTAAGAATGAGATGCCATAATAGAATGCATAAATACTGTCAATTTCCCCTAACCCTAATGCAAATCCATAAAGCCCTGTTGTTGGAAGAAAACCTAATAAGAAGTATAGCAAAAAAGTTTTATTATAAATAGGTTGTAGCATAAAGTAAAACGTTGGTGAATAAAGAATGAGTATTAAAAAAACTGATGAGATTAATGAACTTCTGGTTATTATGGCAATACTTGATGAAAATAAACTTACTGATAAAAAATAGCAATAAACAATAAAAAATATAGGCAATATAACCTGAGAGGGCAACAAGAGACTAAGAAAATTTACTCCTAATGGAATACTAATTAAAGTACCATAAAAAATCACTAATGCAATGAATCTATATATAATGGCTTTAACTCTACTATTAGCCAGCATCAAAGTTAATAATATTTGATTATCTTCAATATCTTTAGAAATACTACTTCCGATAATAATCCCTACTAACGGTAATATTACTAAACCATACAATCCAATTTTTCTACTAACAGAAATTAGAATAAGAGTGGTTATCTGAAAACCTGAACTTGATGGAAAAACTGCAATATCGTGATCTAATCTTGAAAAAATGAGTCCTGCTATAAATAATAATTCTGTTACATAAGGCTTATAAGCTCTTTTAAGTTCATACAGAAACAATTTTCTCATTTTTTAGTAACCTCCTTATATAAAGTTGAAAGTCGATATTTACCAATAGACTCTACATACTTAATTAGATCATTAGTCGATAAAAGTTTAGTAAGCTCTTCTAATTCATCTTTAAAATAAACAATTATTTTATCTTCTTCAATCCAAGCCTTAATTCCAAGTTTTTCTAGACCTTTATAAATTATCTCCGTATCTGAACACTCAATAATATATCTGTAAGGAAGTAACTTCTCTTTTTTATTATTTAGCACTAACCTCCCATGATCAAGCACAATTAAATAATCAATTAATTCTTCCATTACTCCTAACACATGAGATGAAATAATAAATTTAATGTTCTCATTTGAAAGTTTACGTATCCATTTCATAACTGTTGATATTCTATCATAGTCTAAATCTTTAAACGGTTCATCCATTAGTATAACTTTATACGCTTGAGAAAAAACAATACCAATTTTAAGCACTTGCTTTTGTCCAGCCGAAAGATCCTTTATCCTCTTGTTAGATAAATCATGAAGACCAAGTTCGTGAAATACGTCATAAGAATTTTTGTTATTAAAAAACAATGATAAGACATCTTTAACATAAATATCTAATGATAATGAACTTTCTGAAACATAACCAACATTTTTTCGTAATACTACTTGATCTTTCCATGAATCAAAGGATAAAACTTTTAGCTCACCGCTAGAAGGTTTTAACAGTCCATATGCTATTCTCAATAATGTAGATTTACCAGAACCGTTTGGACCTATAAGACCTACAATTTTATTCTCATCATTTAATTCCAAACTTAAATTTTCTAAAGCAGTAACTTTTCCATAGTGTTTAGAAAGATCTTTACTCATAAACCATAACATAGCATCTCACTATTTTTTCTTTTTAATCACCATATATATTAATCCTATAATAGTTGTAGATAAAACTGCATATATCAATCCGACATAAAAATAATATCTCAAATCAGGTTCAAGAATAAGAGATGTATCATAAAGCTCAGTCGTAAAATGAATTTCAGCTGTTTCATTTTTAATTATCTTGCCAATTTCTTCAAGATTAAACTTTAATCCTATCATAAAAGAAATGAAGTTTATGATATTCTCAAGCTTTTCGCTCGTAATATTTAAAGCATGATTATCATTAAAAACCTCACCTATTATAATAATACTTACATAAAAATCCTTTAACACAAACATATTTTTAGTTTCTGTATATTCTATCCGCATATTTATAAACACAGGATATCCACTATAGCCTTTAGATAAATACTTTTGAAAATCTAAAAAACATCTTGATATGTTAGTTTTACTTCAGAATTCCAATAAGAATATTTTATAACTCCACCTGAAGATGAAAAAACATCTCTAAAAATAAAATTTCCATGCTTTGTTAATGGTACAGGACCTATTAAATAATTATTAATTATATTATTTACAGTATTATTTTTGAATATAAAAAATATCTTCATAAACTTATCCGTATTCATATCAGAAATTATATTAGTAAAGCGAATAGAAACATTTTTCTGAAAAAGACGTTTACCGTCTTCTTTAGGAATAAATATATAAAAGTCATTCTTATATTCTACATAATCATTTGGATTAATATCATGAAAATTAATTGTTTTAACCGCTAAAATAGCAATACTAGGAATAGATAATATTATTAAAAAAATTGATAAAAAAATAATAAACTTTAAAATAATGAATCGCCCCTATAAATTAATGTACTCCAAAACCCATAGTATTAAATCAATGGCTCTGTCCCAACTTCCCTCCCAATCTATCGTGTATGATAAGCTGAGGGTATTACTATGACCTTGATTTCTCCCATACGTAGACCATATGTATATATACCATTCTTGTTTTACATGCTGACCAAGCCAGTTTTGAGCATCTGAATAATGGTACCATATATATTCATCAGGAGAACCCTTAACAAATTGTATACCAGTATCACTATCAAACCAACACCCTGGGGCAGCCCAGTTCCAATGTTCTGGCTTATACATAGGATTAATATGGCCATCTACTTCATCCCACTGATATTTACTGCCATCAGTAACTAAAGTTATTCCGAATATATCTTTTGCCTCTGTTTGAAATCCTAACCAATAGTTCGCTCCATAAGCAGTGTTTGTGTTTATCATAATTGATAGCCCAATTAATATTGGTAATATTAAAAGCAAGTATTCTACTAAGTTTGTTAGATTTATTTTATTCAATTATATTCACCATAAAATATTTCTTTTAGCTTATATTTAAATTTAATCTTTTTTTTCTAAAATCATACAAAAAACTATGAAGAGTATCAGAAAAACTTAAAAATAACGTATTAGTTTATCTGATATTTATTTTATCTAAATTATGCATGTAATCTACTAATAAACATGATATAAGTAGCCAAAGATTATTATATTTGTTTCTATTAAAGTTATGCTCATGATACTTTATGATTGATTATTTTGTGTTAATGAAATTCGATAAAGGGTTTCTTGAGGTCTACCATTGCGTTTACTATTAGATCTGCTAGTCCGCCGTAATAAATGTGATATCGTTCTGTGGCTTTATAGTGATTAAGCATATCTCGAAGTGTTCCTTTGCAATTGGAGCATGGAGCACAAACGTATTTGGGTGTATCTGATGATATGTTCTCTTGGAATGCTGAAAGTATTTGTTTAAATTTCATTCTGGATGCTATCTTTGATCTCCATTCGGGGAAATTCATTGATTGCATTATTGCAAATCCACTTCCGCCTCCACAACAGTAATTGTATACTCCGTGTGGTTCCATTTCTCTGAATTGTGGACAAAGTTTTCTAAGTATATTTCTTTGAGGTTCAACTATTCCCATTAATCTAACTATGTTACAGGGGTCATGTAAAGTTACTGGGAAATTGTTTTTATTAGGGTCAAGATTAATTTTTTCTTTTTTTACTATATCCCAAAGAATTGGTAAACAGCTTTCTCTTGGTATATTAAGTTCATCGTGTAAGACTCTATCTGCTATTACTGTTAAAGCTTTGTGTGCATGTCCGCATTCTCCAACAACAATTTTCTTGACATTAAGTTTTCTTGCAATTTCAGCGTGTTTTACTGCTACCCTAGCAAGTTGTACATCATCATACCAAACACCGTAATTTACAGCATCGTAACCCACTAGATCACTACTTAGTGTCCAGCTTATGCCAGCTTCTTCGAAGAGAATGGCAAATGCTGCAGGATTTTCAGGCCATGAGAGGAATTCTCCTGCATTATGGATTAATAAAATATCTGCATTTTTTTCATCTATTGGGATTTTTATCTTTTTTCCGTATTTTTCTGGAATTAGTTCATCTTCTATAAACTTGATTATATCCCTGAAGGCTTCAGGGGACATACCTGTTGATGATCCAATCTTAAGTTGTTGTATTGATCCAAGTTCATGTAAAGGTCTTGGAGCTATTCCCATTTCTGAGCTAAAAAGTTTTCTGATTTCATGTGTAATTAATCCATTGTCAATACCTATTGGACATGTTTGTGTGCATCTTCTGCAGAGTGTACATCGATATGATAATTCTGCAAGTCTTATAATTGTATTAGCATTTAACTCTATGTTTCCGCTTACAAATTTTCCGAGAATTTTACCTGAGGGTGTTAGATAGCGCTTGTATATTCTTCTAAGAACTTCTGCTCTGTATGTAGGACGGTATATTTCTTTTCTGCCGCTTGATACATAGATTGGACATGCTTCGCTACATGTTTGACACTTTGCGCAATAATCTAAAGATAGTAATAATGGTTGAAGGAAAGTCCAATTTCCTTCTTTTGACAGAAGATTTTTAAGTCCATTGAGGAAAGTTTCTATAAACTTTTTTTCTTCTTCTTTTGATTTTGGTTTCCAAGGAATATCAATAGCTATATATCCATCAAGTTCAGTTATGTACTTTTCTCTCCATTCTGGTTTAGGTTCTGTGAATTCAGGTTCCATCTCAGGTTTATCATATGGTGGTGGAAGAGGCATTAAATCTTTAAGGTTTAATTTGATCATCTGGCTTACTGGTTTACTAATATCCTCAATTTTAATCTCATTTTTATTATTCTTAGTCATTTTGTATCACCACTAGCATTTTCAAACCAAGTTTTACCTTTTTTAATATGAAAAGCATTCCAAGGTAGTTTTAATTTAACTAATTCTCTGATTTTAGTTTCAATAATGCTTCCCTTTAAATTCGGTTCATCATCCCATAATACTTTATGGTATGTAAAAAACTTGCCAATAAAATGAGACATTTTTGAGAATGGTATGTATATCCAAAGTAGTTGCAGTATAACAATGTGAACTATCGTTATGTCTCTCAATTGAGGTAACTGATACCTGCCGAAACTTATGAGAGACGTCATATATGCTCGTGCTATACTAAAGTCTGGGTCATAATACCATGTCATGATTCCGGTAATTAGGGTGATGAGTATGAAAAATAAGTTAAAATATTCAGCGCCCGTTGTATACTTTCTCATCGAATTATTACTAAATCTTTTTATGATTAAACTAATTGTTCCGAATGTAGTAGCAATTATTCCGATGCTTCCAATTACTAACGTTGTATAATATAAGAATTGTGACCATAAATTTTCAGATGGAATTGCGATACCCTCATAATTAATTGTAAAACCACTAAAAAGCAATAGAATAAACCAAACTAATATTAGATATATTCCTCCATGAAATGAATAGGTTAACCACCATAATTCACGCTTATATTTGTATACTCTTTTTATGAAAAGCATTTCTGCAAGCATTTCTTTAAGCTCACCTATAAAAGTTGTTTTTCGCTTATTTTGCCACCAATCTATCTCTTCAAGATAACTTCCACCATAATAGGATTTTCCTGCCTCATGAGGAACTGGATAAAGTTCCCACCGCAAATGAATAGGCATCGACGACCACTTTCTCCATTTAATTATCACGCCAATTATAAAAATGATAATCGTGAAATATGAGAGAATTTGTATAAGAAAAATCATTATGAACACCACCTATTTCTTTGTTGAATCACGGTCAAGTACGATTGCATTACCTAATATTTCTGTAACACCTCCAACTTGGGCGGGAATTTTATAATACCTAACATACGTATCATACGCTGCTTTATCTATGGCGCATATGAATGCTATAAAATTAGCACCGGTTGCTTTTATTGCATCCATTTTAGGTTTGATGGCTTTAAGTCTCAGCTCTAAGGTTTCATCAGTTAAAAGACCTCCACCGGCAGTACAACATACTGTTTTCTCTTTATTAACATTTGGATCAAGCTCAACGTAATTTCTACATGAATGCCTTAACACATATCTAGGTTCTTCTATAAGCCCCATTACTCTGGCAGGATTGCAAGAATCACTAAACGTAACTATATATTGGTCATTTCTACTTATATCAAGGTCTAGTTTGTTATGTTTTATGAGATCAGCTTCAAATTCGCATATATGAAGCATTTTATTCGCTGCGGCATTCATAAACTTTGTTCCTGTGATTGGAGATGTGGGAATTTCAAGAAAATCGGCAGGCCCATTCATTGTAGCCATGAATGCATGAACAACTCTATACATGTGACCACATTCACCACCTAAGATCCACCTAACCTTCAGCCTTTTGGCCTCTTCATAAATCTTTTTGTTGATTTTCTTCATGTGCTCATAAGTAAACCAAGTTCCAAAATTGCCTCCTTCACTTGCTCGTGTGCTCAAGGTATAATCAAGACCTATATGATGGAATAATTTTATAGCGCCTTTGAACGTACCCCAATGAGGACCACCAAAGAAATCAGCTGAAGGTGGTACATAAAGTATTTCAGCACCTTTTTTATTGATAGGAATCTTCACACTTATTCCAGTTTCTTCCCTTATCTCCTCTTCAGCAAGTTCAATTGCGCTTAGTAATGCAAGTGGAGGAATGCCCATATGATTGCCTACATATTCACATTTAGCTATGGATTCAGTTAGAGATTTTGGTGCAAGTCCAAGGGTCGCCAAAATTTCTCTTGCAGCCATCGTTATTTCAGCTGTATCGATTCCATACGGACAGAATACTGCACATCTTCTGCACATTGAACATTGATAGTAATAAATGTACATATCACGAACAATCTCTTCAGTTAATTCTATACCATCGTTAAAAAGTCTACCCTCTAACGTGAAATATCGTTTATAAATCCCTCTAAGAATGTCCTGTCTAGCAACAGGCATATTATATGGATCACGTGTGGCAATAAAATAAGGACACTTATCAGTGCATGCCCCACAATGCACGCATAAATCTAAATAGAGTTTGACCGACCTCCATTCTTTTAAAATTTCAGCCATTCTTTTTAGAAACAATTCCTTCCAATTAGGTGGTAATTTTAGATCTTTTACAGTCCATTCTCTTGGAAATGGTACATTTAATGCTTCCATATCTCTTTTTCGTATTGGATAAAGTGCATATTTTTTACCTGGGTGAGAATGATCAAGTATCATTTTCTTTCACCCTCAGGACCAAGTTGTTCAAGTTCATTTTTATAACGTTCATAATACTTCTCCCAAGGTTCGATTTCTCCAGGAATTTTATCATTCCATGGATTTATATGACGTTTAAATCGTGCTATATTCCTCATATTCCTTGATGGTGCTAGTATCCACCCTATTAAGTGAGAAACTTTACTAAATGGTATATAAATGAACAAAATTTGTGCTGCTATATAATGAAGCAAAAATATACTATTATCTGGCGGTAATGTTGGATGGAAGATTAGCAGACTGTACATGTAATCTCTAACATCAGTCAAACTTACCCCGGAATATGAACGTGTGTAATTGCCAAGAAAAATTATTACAAACAATAAGAGTAATATCAGATAATCAGGCAGTTTAGAAACATACCTTACCGTAGTAGTAAATATTCTTCTGAATAAAAGAAATGCGACCATGCCACCAAACAATATTCCTGATAACGCTACAGATAAGTCAAACCACGCCGAATTTATTATTCCTGTAAAATATTCATAGAGATAAATGTTGATTAAGTGTATTATAAGTGTAATGCCTAATAGTATGTGAAAAAGCCATCCACTAAGCCACAATTTTTTATTAGCTTTACTTAAACTGCGAAAAGTAAAGAACTCCATACTCATCCGTCCAATGACCCCTAATCTGCTTATAGGTGCTGGAGTAACTGGCATTCTAATTGGAACTGGTACAACTAACCATTTTGCTAGACGATAAAATAAGCCAACGATGAATATTCCTATAGCTATATACGGCATGATTATACCTATTAAGTATAGCAGTATATTATTCATGGCATACCCACCCTATTTAAAAATCGATTATAGACATTGCGCACCATGACAATCATGATATAGATAATTACACATGATATTAAGCATCAATCTAGAAAAATAGAAAAATCTTTAGTACAGATTCTCTTCAGCTACTTTAAGATTGATAGAAGAATTATTACGATTTTTTCTTAAGAAATCACTTTGAAAGTGTAATAATCTTTTAACAAGTACTCTAGACATATTATCTAATACTATCCTTACACGTTCATTCTTTCCAAGATCTCCTAACATTCTTAATGCTTCATCAACCTCATTTTTGCGTATGCTCTCAGCATATTTATAAAGATCAGCTAGAACATCTTCTACCCAACTATTTTCCCATTTAAAAACAAATTTATTAACTGCATCTCTAATTATGTGATCAGCTTTCTCTAAATCATCATTTAATATTCTACTACTGTCGGTATGACTTTTTAAGTCATCAATGGTAATAACTTGTACACCTGTAATATTTTTAATCTCAGGATCAACATTTCTAGGTACTGAAAGATCAACTATTAATAATGGTTTTCTTCTTATTTCCATACACTTTTGGATTCTTTCTTTAGTTAATATAAAATGTGGGGCACTAGTAGTAACAAACACAATATCAGCTACGTTTAAGTATCTATCTAACTCCGAAAGATGTAATGCTATACCATTTATATTATTAGCTAATTCAACAGCTTTTTCATAAGTCCTATTTGCTATAAGTATTGTAAACTTGCGTACGCTCTTTCTACTAAGAGATTTAACTACTGAAGTGCCCGTTTCACCTGCACCAATAACTATGATAGTTTTATCATTAAGATCTTCTGAAAGATGCTCGATCACATTTACTGCAACCTCAGCAAGAGAAACTCTAACATGTCCAAGAATAGTCTTAGCTCTTACTTCTTTTCCAACCCTTAATGCTTCCTCAAATAAAGATCTCATAAGCCTAGAAAGAACTTTATTCTCACTTGCTAATTTATATGCATCCCTTACTTGATGCAAAATTTCATTTTCACCTAAAGCCATAGATTCAAGTCCAGCCGTAACCCTAAATAAATGATATACTACATTACTACCATGCATTATTATAATATCATTTTCTAGATTTCTATCATCAACTAATTCCTCCCATCTGTTTATAACATTCTTCAAAGTATCAAATCCAACATAATGAAGATATAACTCAATCCTATTACACGTTTGAAGTATAACCAATCCTAATACATTTTCAACATGAGACAAATTGTTAAGAGCATCCTTTACATCTGAAAAACATGCACGTTCTATTCGATATATCGGATAATATTTGTGGTTAAGTGTAAGAACGGCAAGATGCTCTAGCATACCGTATCATGAACTCTATATTCCAATTTACTTATAAGGTTACATAATGAAATATTGAAAAATTCCGTGAACCTTTCATTCATGTTCGCTTAATGGAAATATTGGATATGAATGCGTCCCAATATAAACTTTGACACCTAATTTTTCTAATGACGCTTTAACAAAACCTGGATCAATTGGGCAATTAAAATTCTCAATAGCACGTTGTATGCATGTTCCTATGAAAATTGCATCAACTTTTTGATTTAATGTTGACAATGTACGGCTAATGATATCCATTTTAATAGGTATTAAACCTGGACAACCACTACATGAAGTCAAAAACACTATTTCTAACGACCCTTCACTAATGTTATTAAAATTTCCGCTTCCTTCACTAGCTGCTTTAAAACATTTAGCGCATCCTGGACATAAATTATCCATCGCTACTTTACAAGCTATAATACCAATCCTGACCATATAACTGTAATACTGAGAACATTATTTAGACTTATTTATTGAATAATTTAATAATTAATTGAACATAAAACATGGCTTAAGATAGATTAAAGATAGTATTTTAATTAAATTAAATGATTTGTATACAATTTGTATACAAATTTGGAATTTGCTTTTATACAGTATTTTATTATTATGTATCACGTGAGATGTATGCCTAACGTAAGCCAAAAAACTTGGATGTACTTGGCACTTATATTTATAATAATAGCGCTTACATTTATTGGAATAACATTTTATCAGTATGTAAGTTACCAAACACAATACTTCAATCTAAACTCAGAATATCAAACATTAAATAATCAGTACGGTGTTTTGAAATCAAATTATGAGGTATTAAGTGGTAAATACAATGAAACTTTAATTAAGAATCTAGCTTATGATCATTGGTTATCAATAGTATCCAAAGATATTAATTCGCTTATGTCACAATATTCAAGTAATGCTATTGTTTACTGGTTCAAAGGACCATTAGCTGGAAATTATACAATGAATAACGTTACGAGGGGATCTACAAATACTGTTCTTGCTGCAAAAGATATAAAAACTCTATGGATCGCGTTCTTTAATAATAAACCTGTTATAGAAAACATTACGAATCTAAATACTAATCTTGCTGGAAATAATGCTGTTGTTAAGGCTGCCGTATCTTTCCTTTTTACAAGTGGTCCTAGAGCAGGCACTATATTAAAGATTAATTATGAGCTTGATTATACCTACACAAATGGAAAATGGGTATTGTATGCAGAATGGTGGACACCAGCATAATTAAATAAATAACTTTTTATATTCATTAGTGAAATCGTTTTTGAATGATACTTAAAAACGATTACGAAAGAATATGGTGGTGGATTTTTATGGGAAGTAAAGGAGGAATTACCAGAGCAAAGATTATGAAAGAGTTTCTCAAAACACCTCTTAATACTAATCAGCTTGCTGAACGATTAAACTTAAATTACAAAACGGTTGAACATCATCTTAACATTCTAATGGAAAATAAACTTATTGAGACTCCAATGGGACATAGATATGGTGCACTATATTATCCGACACAACTAGTTATCCTAAAAAAGGATACCATAGAAAAAATTCTAAGAGAAGTTCTAGAAAATGAGGTGAGATAATGGTCGGGATTTATTGGAGCATAAATATAATTATTACTATCATTAATTTAATCATTCTTATCATAATTTCTAATCTATACATGAAAAGTCACCGAGCTTTACGATCAAAAATCTCAGCATCATTACTCTTGTTTGCAATTCTGTTATTGATCCAAAGTCTTCTTACTACACTTACATACATTAGATTTTCTAATTATTATGGACCAGAAATAGCTATTCCCTTAATACCTATAAACATGCTCGGATTACTAGCCATGTTAATATTACTATGGTTAAGTAAACAATAATAGTGAAATCAATATATGGGATAAAATAAAAAATGAAGAATTAATAAAAAAATAATTAATATTTGAATTGTGTTGTTGTTCTAAAGGTAGGTACTGAGAATATAAAGTCATCAATGAGTTTATCTGAAAATGGTATTCCTGTTAATTTGAAGAATTTTTCCCAGCCAATACGTTCTATCCATTCACCTACTCTTTCATCAGGTTTAGCATATTTAATCCATGTATCTACAATCTTCTTTACAGCCTCAGTAACCTCTGGAAATCTTGGTGGATTAATTGGTAAATATGGTATAACAAGTCTTGAATACATTGGCGGACTTTTTGCATTAGATACTTTACCCCCTACAAATATTGCCAAACCATCATATTTCGGATTCATTATCTTCAATCCTGGACATACTGTATAACAGTTACCACATCCCATGCACCTTTCTGCAGTTACTTCTACACTCCTTCTTTTATCAGGTAATATTTTAGGTTTAATTGCATAAGTAGGACAACTAGCTACTACTGTAGGAATTTCACAGAATTTGGAAACAATCTCATCATCAATTGTTGGTGGAGTTCTATGAATTCCTACAATAGCTATATCAGAACAATGAACAGCACCGCACATGTTAAGACAACATGCTATAGCTATCTTAAGTTTTGCTGGTAAATCATTCCTCTTATAATATTCAAACAATGTATCTGAAATAGCCTTAGCTAAACCAGGCGCATCAACAATTGCAGTATGACAGTGATTCCAACCAATCGTATGTATAAGAGGCTTAAACGATTTACCAGTACCTCCTACAGGTAATCCACGTGATTCTAATTCATTAATTAACTCATTAACTCGCTTCTCATCTGTAATTATAAATTCTGCAGCATGCCTACTTGTGAATTTTATATACCCATCACAATATTTATCTGCAATATCGCAAAGTTCTCTTACAAAATCCACACTAACAATTTTTGGTATTGCCGCTCTGACAGTATAAATCACATCCCCTGTTTCTGAAACGTGCTTTATCACGCCTGGCTTTACATGTTCATGATAAGCCCATTTACCATAATTTTTCTTTATTATTGGATGTAGCATTAACTCATAGTGTGGAGGACCAATCATTAACTTAGCCATTCACTTTTCACCTCCTAATTCTTCAGGAGACCAAAATACATACGGGTTATTCCTCGGTTTGTAAACCATCTGAGGCACAGGTGGCAACCCAACAGCTTTTAAGAATTTACTCATGCCAACCCTATAAATTAATTCACCAACTCTTTCTCTAGTCTTAGCGTTTTCATCCCACCAATCAAGGATTTTCTTAATTAACTCAATAAGCTCTGTATACGGTTTTTCAAGCTTCATAAATGGTACTATAACCCAACTAAGAAATGCAGTTTGCAGAATTGTAGCCTTCCCACCTATTAATAATGTCGCACCTTTTTCCTTACCTGGTTTTAAAGCCTTTGGCATTCTATTAATACAATACATGCATCGTGTACATTCAGAATCATCAATATGCAATTCATTACCGTCCCATGACATACATTTTGTAGGACAATTATTAACAATGTAATTTATATCAAGCCCAGACTTTGCATATTCTCTAACAGCGTCCTGATCTATTTGTATCTTATCCCTCCATGTTCCAATTATTGCTAAGTCAGCTCTTGCTAATGCAGCAACACAATCATTAGGACAACCAGAAATCTTAATCTTAAATTTATACGGAAATCTAGGCCTGTGTATATCTTCTTGGAAAGTTTTAGTAAGCTCATGATAAATATCTAAAGTATCAAGGCATGCCCATTCACAAAGTGCCGGCCCAGCACAACAACTTAAACTTCTTATATCAGAACCAGAACCACCTAAATCAAATCCTACTTCAGTAAGCTCATCAAAACATTGCTGATAATTCTCAGTAGGCACACCTAATAAAATTATATCACCAGTTGAACCATGTAAATTCATTAACCCACTACCATATTTCTCCCATACATTGCAAAGAGACCTGAGATATTTTGTAGAATAAAACCACGCAGCAGGTTGTGCAACTCTGAGTGTATGGGCACTTGGAGGACCTACATTTGGAATATCACTATACCTGGCAATAACACCAGCACCATAACCTTTGACAGTAACAGCACCACCATGTTTCCAATGCGTAATTCTTTCCTTATAAGAAAGTTCAAGTTGTTTTAACATACGTTTTGCTAACTCATTACGACGAGCCATCTTTTTATATTCCTGAACAAATCCAGGCCATGGACCACTTTCTAATTCATTTAGCAAGGGTGTCTCGGGTAATTCCTCTGACATAGCTATCATGCTAACTGTGTATAAATTATTACTTAAGCTTTAGTCTAGAAAAATGTAATAAATATTATATCTAATAATGTATAAAATAAAAAGATATACATAAGCAAGCATATAAATCATATTATGAATATTATTTCAGAATTAATGTATATATTAAATAAATTATTCCTCTATAACTTGATATGAAATCCCGCACACAGGACAAACTTCAATTGCTTCTTTAATTTTCTTTATTATTTCATCAATCTCCTCTTTTGTACCTTCAATGACATCCTTCACAGCCCAACATTTACCATCTTCTCTTATTTCAAACAATTCTGGAACTAATGCCTGACAAGATGCACAACCAGTACAATCAGCATAATTAATTGATATTACTAATTTAAATCTCTTCCCTGACATCATATCACCGTAGATAATACTTTAAGAATCTTAATATAAAACTTCATATAGAAAAATATAATAATAAAAAATTAAGTTACAATCTTACTAGAAAAATAATCATGAGGAGTATTACAGTAAATGATGCTATACCGATAGCTAACCATTCTTCATCAAATTCTTTATTTTCATTAATATACACATATAAAAACATTGCAGTTATTATAAAATCCATAGCTAAAAATAGAGCATAATGCTCTTGCTGCAAAATAGGATCAAGAACAAAAATATAACCTGTAATAATTATTTGGACTACAATAAGTAAAATTAATGAAAGTTCAAGAACTTTAAGTTTCATCTTTTCACCTCCAAAATTCTAAAACCTGAGTTAACTAATTCGTTACGTATTACATGCAACATTGTAATCGATGATGAAATCAGAAGTAAAAACAATAAAGTCGATGATAATAGACTTAATTGATTCATTACTACTCTCTGCATAAAGAGAGCAGTAGAACATGATATTATACCTGATAAAACACTAATTATTAATGAACTTATCAAAAAATTGAGATAATCATAAGAATGTTTAAGAAACTTTTCATAAAGCATTACAACTTTTCCTTGTTTTAATGCTGAAATTCTTTTATACACAAAATATGAAATCACAGATATTATTATAGCTGGTAGCACTAAAAATAAGAATGCTTCCTCATTTTTTATTGTCTGACCTGGCGTTATAGCTCCCCATATTGTTAGTATTATAAGCTCTACTACACCAATGATCCCTAATGTAGTAGTTATAGGTCTTTCAATTGGATGCTTAACGCTAGACCTATCAATAAAAGGTAAAATAATGATCACTAATACAAGTAATCCAAGCAAACCAAGCGCAACTTTTACACCTTCTCCTTCAAAAACTTCTATTTTAAGTATCTGATACATCCAGAGAAAATACCACTCCGGCTGCGGAGTATACATCGCTGCAATCTCAGGCGAATATTGAGGAGGCATCTCAATCGGAAATAACGCAGAAATAGAAAACATCACACCCAAAAATATTAACGATAAAGTAGTAAAATACATAAAAACTTCTGGGAACCATTTAACCGGTTTTAGTGCATCTTCTCTATAATCTATCATATCCTTCATGAACCTATTCGATAATGGTTCAGATACACCATGCACCTCAAACATATGCATTTTTAAAGCTAAAAGAATTATAAGAACAGCAGGTAAAATAACAACATGAAGTGCAAAAAACCTTGCTAAAAGCTCTTCATCAGATCCTGCACCACTAAGAAGATATTTAATCCATCCGCTTAAAGGTTCTGGAATGTTACCTACAAGACCTATAGAAACATCAGTTGCCGACTTAGATATAACAGTCCAGGGTAACAAATATCCAGTAAACGCAAGACCAAGCGTAACGAATCCCATTAGCATTCCAACAATCCACATGAGCTCCCTAGGCCTCTTATAAACACCAACAAAATACCCCCTTACGAAGTGCAAAAATGCAAGAAATACCATAGCATAAGCCATATAAAGGTGAAAACTCTCAACAAGACGACCATAAGGAACAGTGTCTATGATCTTCATCGTAGAATCATAAGCACCTTCAGGAGTAGGCACATAATATTGAAGCATCATCATACCAGTTAACCCTTGTAAAAGAAAAGCTAAAAATGCAAGCGCACCAAGCCAGTAAACAGGATTAAGTGAATACCTAGGTACGGGTCTTAAAATAGTATTAGTAAAACCAAATCGATCATCAACCCAATCAACAAGCTTAGAGAACCAATCCCTTTTATTCATAATCAATCACCTCATTTACATGCAGAGCTAGGAACCAATTTACCACCAATTAAATCACGCGACACATCAGTAGAACCAGGAGAACCCTTACCAAATATTACAGGTGGATACATTCCAACAGCATAAATATCACCAGTCGCAGGATCATACTCTAACTTAACCATAGGCAATGGATATAATGGAGGACCAGCCAAAACTTTTCCTCCGTTTATTACATCATAATAAGCTGCATGACAAGGACAATAAAAAACATCCTTATCTTTATATAATGATTCAGAAGAACCACTAGGCAAAAATCTTACAATACAACCAAGATGCTGACAAAGCACGCTATAAGCTATTATATCATTATCTGGTCCAACACCATTTTCAACCTTATACCCCAATTTCACTAAAACATTAGGAGTAGTTTCTAAAGGATAATTAAAAAAGACAGGCTCCTTAACTTTTAAACTCCTAACATTCGTAACACACGTTCTCGGCCATGGCGGTATTTCAAATTTCACAGGACCTAAAATCTTTAATATATCTACCGCACTAGCCAAAGATAAAACAGCTGAAGCAAAAACCATAGTTTTTAATATCTTTCTCCGTCCCTCATCTACCTTGCATCCACTCTCAGCCATTAAACCACCTTAAAGATTTTTATAAATTATACACAACCAGTCGGTTTTGGTAAACCAGCAACCTTACATGCTCCGTTTGCAGGGCCAGATGGAAATAATTCATAAATTTTCTGCAATGAAAAACCAGTACTCCTAGTAAGCATCCTAATTGGTGGAGCTATACCATACTTTAAATAATATTCACGAAGATATTTAATAACCTTCCAATGCTCTTCAGTCATATTCTTAATACCCTCCGCAGTCTCCGCAATATACTTAGCAACATCCTCATCCCACACCTCAGGATTCTGCAAAAACCCATCCTCATCAAATATCAACTTTTTACCCTTAAACTCAACCTCTCGTACACTCATACTATCACCATGAATTCTACTCCAAATGATATATATAAGTATGCAACTGGAAAAATTTATAAATCATGTGCTGAGAATGGAACTTATTTATTATTTTAATTTAAGAAACTGCTCAAAGAATGTTAGTTCTTTTAGGAATATTCTTAACAAAGTTTTACATTCCAGATTCATGACTACATTATAAAGAATGAGTATGAGAAATAGCATATGGTAGTGGAATTACGTTAACTTGTAGTGTGTATAGCTGATAAGGTTGGTAACCAAGAAAATACGAACAAGCC
>JBMFIF010000012.1:0-33450 GCA_049976445.1 Thermoprotei archaeon
ATTCTTGTTAACCCCTCCCATGGGAAGTCTCCCCAACAAAATATTTTGTGAATATTACCCTAATATACTATAGGATACAGAGTTTATAAACGTTCATCCCCGCCTTAAAAAGGCGAGGCTTTCTAGTTGTAATACCTTTGTGAAAAGATATATAGAAGCCTTTCTTTTTTTCTCTGTTGAGGGGTTGAGTTGTGGGTCGAAGAATTCATGAACCACGGAGGGGGTCACACGGATTTTATCCTAGAGTTAGGGCTAGTTCTCTTATACCTAGAATTAGAACGTGGCCTGAAGTAATTGGACCCCCCCGTTTATTAGGTTTTCCGGTTTATAAAGTTGGTATGGGTTATGTTATTAAAACTGAAACTTATCAGATGAGTCCTTATCATGGTAGAGATGTTGCTAAACCTGTCACGTTTCTTGAAGCACCACCAATATTTATCGCCGGAATTCGCGTATATGAAGAAAATAACGGAGCACTTAAATCATTAACAGAAATTTACGCAGAAAAACTTCCAGATAAACTGTTTAGATTAATCAGTAAAAGAAAGAGAACAACAAATATAGATGAAAAAATAAAAGAATTGTATGAAAATATTAGCAAGATTAAAGAGATCCGAGTAATAGCAGTTACACAACCATACAAGACAACAATCGGTAAAAAAACACCTGAATTATTAGAGATTGGGGTAAACGGAGGGAATAGCGTAAAGGAGCAATTAGATTTTGTAAAGAACCTTTTAGGAAAGGAAATTAATATAAAGGATGTGTTTAGTGATGGGCAATTGGTGGATGTTATTGGTGTTACGAAAGGTAAAGGATTCCAAGGTGTCATAAAAAGATTTGGAGTAAAAGAATTGATCAAATGGCATAAACATCGTAAAGGTTCTAGAAAAGTAGGAGCGATAAGTCCTCAACATCCTTCCATGATGCGCACAATACCCAGACCTGGTCAGATGGGATTTCATAGAAGAACAGAATATAACAAGCGGATCATAGAAATAGGTAATGATCCATCAAAGATTAATCCATCGTCAGGATTCAAACATTACGGTATCATAAAAAACAACTACGTAATAATTGAAGGTAGCACACCTGGACCCGCAAAACGCATACTTATGTTAAGATATCCAGTAAGAGCAAAACCAAGCTTACTACAAATTCCACAAAAAGTAGTCCAGATCGTTGGAGGATGAAATAAATGCCGATATCAAAAGTGAAAGTTTTGTCATTAAAAGGAGAAATAATTGAGGAGCTTAAAGCAATACCAGAAGTCTTTACAGTACCCTACAGGCCAGACTTAATAAAAAGAGCTTTTCTCTCAGCATTAACAGCTTCCAGACAAGCTCAAGGAAGGGACCCGATGGCTGGAAAAAGAACAACCGCTGAAAGTTGGGGTGTTGGATATGGTATAGCCAGAGTTCCAAGAGTCAAAGGCAGTGGATACCCTGAAGCAAATGCAGGGGCTTTTGCACCAATGACTGTTGGAGGATATAAGGTAAAAATCCCAAAAGTTGAAAAAGTGATCAGAGAACGGATCAATAAAAAAGAAAGACGTTTGGCGATAGCTTCAGCCATTGCTGCCACAGCGGAACTTAAAATCGTAGAATCAAGAGGCCATATAATACCAAGAAACATAGAACTACCAATAGTAATAGATGATAGTATAGAGAATATTAATAAAACATCTGAATTAGTTAGTGTCCTTAAGACACTTGGCTTGTATGATGATGTAAATAGAGCTAAAGATGGAATTAAAATTAGAGCTGGCAAAGGTAAAATGAGAGGAAGACGATACAAAGAGAGAAAAAGTCTCTTAATAATCGTGAATAAAAGTGAGACTATCATGAAGGCTGCACGAAATTTACCTGGTGTTGATGTGGTGAATGTTAGAAGATTAAGCATACTTGATTTAGCTCCCGGTGGTAGAGCTGGTCGTCTTACAATTTGGAGTAAATCTGCATTTAATGAACTCATGAACTTCAAACTACAGCATGCTTATGTTAAATTGGAGGTGTCATAAATGGGAGTAATACTTTATCCAGTACTCACCGAGGCTGCAATAGCTAAGCTTAAAAAAGAAAACAGGTTTACATTTGTGGTAGATCTAAAAGCAAACAAGACACAAATAAAAGAGGAGGTTGAAAAACTATACGGTGTAAAAGTTGAAAGTGTAAAAACATTGATAACACCACGAGGGATCAAAAAAGCTTACGTAAGATTATCAAAAGAATACTCAGCTATGGAATTAGCTACGAAATTAGGTCTCCTATAGGGTGATAAAAATGGGTAAACGTCTTCTTTTACAAAGAAGAGGTCGTGGGTCTTCACAATGGCGTGCACCTGATTGGAGAAAAATTGCACCAGCACGCTATCCTCAGGACCTAATTAATTTAATAAACAATGGTAAGACTATCACAGCAACTGTTAAAAACTTAATTCCTGAAAGCGGACGAAGTGTACCTTTAGCAGAAATTGTTTACAACGATGAAATCTTCTATATACCTAGCGTTGAAGGATTGTCGAAAGGACAAACAATAATGATAGGCGCAGAAGCGTCAACATCAGTAGGTAATATAGTACCACTAGGCTCTATTAAGGAAGGCACAATAATAAGCAATGTTGAACGAAGACCAGGTGATGGAGGTGCAATAGCTAGATCAGCAGGTGCGTATGCGGTCTTGCTTTCACAAACAGAAAAGGGAGCAATAATACAATTCCCATCTGGAAAAACTATGGAATTAAATAAAAACTGTTTAGCAACGATTGGTGTAATAGCAGGTGGTGGTAAAACTGAAAAACCAAAATTAAAAGCAGGTATAAACTATAAAATAATGAGAGCTAATAAGAGAAAATGGCCGAGAGTAAGAGGAAAGGCAATGTATGCAGCTTCACATCCACATGGTGGCGGGTCACATCCAACAGGTGGCAGGCCAGTAAAAAGAACTGCACCACCAGGCCAGAAAGTTGGATTTTATGGGTCTAAAAGAACTGGACGAAGAAAAAGGTAGAGGTGATTTAAAATTCTCCCAAAAACTTTTATTCACCAATTACATATTAAGGAGTGAATAGCATGCCTAAAGAATTTATGTATAGAGGATACACTATAGAACAGCTCCGTAACATGACGATGGATGAGCTAGTTCAGATTTTCCCAGCCAGGATTAGAAGAAGCTTAAAACGAAATCTTTTGGCCAGAGATGCTGTATTATTAGAAAAAATTAGGAAAATGATAAGAAGTAACTCAAAAAAACCTATAAAAACACACTTTAGGGAAATGATCATATTACCAGAGATGGTCGGATTAACTATTCATGTGCATAATGGTAAAGAATTTGTGCCTGTAGAAATTAAACCTGAGATGATAGGTCACCGATTAGGAGAATTTGTCCACACATGTAAGAAAGTAACACACGGAGAACCAGGTTTAAGGGCTACACGATCATCCATGTATGTACCACTCAAATAGGTGTTCATTATGCCATCGTGGGGATATTCAGTAACAAAACTGGATCCAGAAAGAAGCGCAATAGCTAGTGGTAGAGATATGCCAATCTCATTTAAAGATGCAGTTGAAATATGTAAAAGCATTAAAGGACTTGACATAGAGAGTGCCAAAAAGTTTCTTGAAGATGTAATAGCGATGAAAAGAATGGTACCAATAAAACGTTACAAGAAGAAACTTCCACACCACTCTCTACAAGGGTGGTATACAGGACGTTATCCTGTGAAGGCATCAAAGTATATTCTAGATGTAGTAAAACAACTTGAAGCAAACGCTGAATATAAGGGTTTAGATACTTCGAGATTAAAAATCATTCATGCTGCAGCACAAAAAGGTATGGTAATAAAGAAATATATTCAAAGAGCTTATGGACGCTCAACACCATATTTCAGACAAACAGTACATGTAGAACTAGCAGCTGTTGAGGTGATAAGATAACATGGCATCAGCAAAAGGTACTACAATAAAAAAGCAATTCCTTTTAGAAGTAACAAAGCGTATGGAAGTTATTCAGTATTTAAAATCCACACTAAAGCGAGCAAGGATTGGAAACATAGAAATCCAGAGCACTCCATTAGGATCTATGATAATTATAGAAGCTGAACGACTAGCATTAATAATAGGGAGACATGGTTTAAAAATAAAAGAAATCGCAAAAACTCTAGAAGAAAAATTCGGCTTACTAAATCCCCAAATAAGTGTTAGCGAAATCCAGAATCCAGCATTAAATCCAGTACTCATAGCAGAACACATAGCATCAGCATTAGAACGAGGTATACATTTCAGACGCGCTGCAAATATAGCATTAAGACAAATAATGGATGCAGGAGCTAGAGGAGCAGAAATAATTATAACAGGAAAATTAGTTAGTGAAAGATCACGACGTGAAAAATTCAGAGCAGGAGTATTATTAAAAGCCGGACAATATTCCATGGAACAAGTAAAAACAGCGGTTACATCAGTATTACTCAAACCAGGAATCGTTGGAATACAAGTAAACATATTACCCCCAGTTGAATTGCCTGAGGACACATTACGTAAGTTTGAAATTACAGAAGAGAAGGTGGTAAATAGTGAAAGCTCAGGAGATCAGAAAGTTCAGCAATGAAGAATTAAACAAAAGACTTAACGAAATATCCGCAGAACTAGTAAAACTTAGAGGACTATATGCAGCAGGAAGGCCACCAAAAAATGTAATGTATCTAAGAAACTTGAGAAAAGATTATGCAAGAATTTTAACAATATTGCGAGAACGCCAGCTCGGAATAACTAAAATAGAAAAAATCAAGAAAAAACCGAAAAATAGTACAGATGAAGAAAAAAGAACTAATAACGAGGTGAATAAAAATTGAAAATCAAACCGAAAAATATCATCGCTCATGAATTGATAGGACTTAAAGTTAAAATTTATGATACACATAATAAATATTTAGGTTCAGGGACAGTTATTGATGAAACACGAAACCTTATAAGAGTTATGGTTAATAATTCAATAAAGAATTTTTTGAAAAATTCTTGTTATTTTCATTTTATTCTTCCTGATAAAAAAACCGTTAAAATTAACGGTCAAGATCTTATTGGCAGACCGGAGGAAAGATTAAAATGGTTGTAAGGCCAGGAAAAAAGATCTTTGGAATAGAACCTCCTCCTAACACATGTAATGACCCCAATTGTCCATATCACGGATCAATAAAGGTCAGAGGATTAATAGCTGAAGGTATCGTAATAAAAACACGAACACAAAAGATGGTAGTTGTCGAACGAGAAGTAATAAATTATGTACCCAAATACATGCGTTATATAAAATCAAGAAGTAGAATACATGCGCATGTTCCAGAATGCATGAATGTAAAGGAGGGTGATAAAGTTATCATAGGAGAAACTAGACCAATAGCTAAAACCGTTTCCTTTGTAATCTTAAAAAACCTTTCAGCGAGATGATAAATATGTACACAATTTTATATTCTCGTTTTATTTCTCATGTTCAGCATATAGGTGAACTAAATGGCTAAGAGAGGCGCAAAAGGTCCAACAGGAATCACATACAAGCCTAATGTAACCAGAGGATTACCTGTAGGTGCTACTGTTAATATAGCAGATAATAGTGGAGTGTACTTAGGATTAATCATATCGGTTAAAGGCATGAAAACTCGACTGAGACGATTGCCAGCAGCAGCTGTAGGTGATATAGTAAAAATTGCAGCAAAGAAGACTAAGCCTGGATTAAAAGGACAAATCTTTGATGCAGTAATAATAAGACAGCGAAAATCTTACAGAAGGCCGGATGGCACATGGATACAATTCGAAGATAATGCGGCAGTGATAGTAACACCAGAAGGTGATGTAAAAGGCACTGAAATCAGAGGACCTGTAGCACGTGAGGCTGCCGAAAGATGGCCTAAAATTGCTGGTCTAGCAACAATGATTATATGAGGTGTATGATATGCAAAGCGCAAAACCTAGAAAACAGCGGAAATCAATCTTCTTGGCTCCTTTACATAAAAGAAATAAATTGCTTCATGCACATTTAAGTAAGGAATTGCGCAATAAGTACCATATAAGAAGCATTAGGGTTAGAACAGGTGATAGTGTGATCGTAATAAGAGGAGATTCAAAAGGTCATGAAGGAAAAGTTGCTCGTGTAGATGCCGAACGTGGATTTATATACATAGAGGGATTAACCATGAAAGATTCAAGAGGTAGAACTATACTAAAGCCTATTCATGCATCAAAAGTAATAGTCACAAAACTGGATTTAAGTGATGAAAGAAGGAGAACTAAATTAGAAGCTTTGTCAAAAACAACGATTAGTAGTGTTCAGGCTGGTGAGCAATCATGACAGGTCATTTAAAACGTGAAGCAGCACCATTTTACTGGCCAATATTAAGAAAAGAATATACATGGACTATAAGACCATTGCCAGGTCCTCATCCACTCAAATTCTCAATACCGCTTTTATTAATAGTACGTGATATGCTCAAATATGCTGAAACTTACAAAGAAGCAAAAAAGATTATAAAACGAGGATTTATCAAAATTGATGGTAAAGTAAGACGCGATGAATCGTTTCCTGTTGGATTAATGGATATAGTAGAACTCATACCCACAGGTGAAACATATAGGTTATTACCTTATTCACGATACCCATTGACACTTGTGAAAATACCTGATACTGAAAAAGATATAAAAATAGGCAAAGTCATTAACAAACAACGCATAAAATATGGAAAGATCCAGGTTACATTACACGATGGAAGAAATATTCTTCTTGACCCATCCAGCACTGATATTCCTAATACTTATGACTCTTTAGTGGTTAAATTATCCACTAACGAAATAGTTCAGCGTATACCATTAATACCTGGCTCTTATGGATTAGCTTATGCTGGTAGATCAGTATCAAAACATGGTAAAATTATAGAGGTCAGACATTTAATGCCCAAATATCGTTCAATATCCGTTCTTGATATAGGCGATGGTAAATCTCTCTCTGTTGGTATTAAGAATCTAATTCTTATTGGTATCAATTCGCCTCTTATAAAATTACCGGGAGGTGATTCAGATGTCATCACAGGTAAATCCCATGAATAAGGTTAGACTAGGGGCAGTTACCGTAAATATAGCAGTTGGTGAATCGGGTGAAAGATTGTTAAAAGCAGCAAAAGTTTTAGAAGAATTAGTAGGTCAAAAGCCAGCACTAAGATCTGCAAAGAAAACAATAAAAGGCTTTGGTATAAAAAAAGGCGAACCAATCGCATGCATAGTAACATTAAGAGGACAACGTGCCAGAGAGTTCCTTGATAAAGCACTCAATGCAATAAACAGGAAAATACCATTCTCTAGCTTTTCAAAAACGGGAGTTTTTTCATTTGGTATTAAAGAACATATAGAAATACCAGGCGCAAAATATAATCCTGCATTAGGGATTTTTGGAATGGACATTTGTGTTACTCTTGAAAAACCAGGCTACAGGGTCAGTAGAAGAAAGCGTGCTACATCAAAAATTGGTAAAAAACAGCGCGTAACACCTGAGGAGGCCGCATCATTCATGAAAGAAAACTTTTCTGTTGAGGTTATTTAAGGTGATCACAATGGGTAAATATCGTCCTCCTAAGGTTAGAAAATTCGGAAAAGGTTCACGACAATGTAAGATCTGCGGCACCCACGAAGCAGTAATACAGAAATACGGACTAATGATCTGCAGACGTTGTTTTAGGGAAGTAGCCCCACTCATGGGCTTCAAAAAATATGAGTAACTAAGCTTTATAAGTAACTATGTCCTCATATCAAAAGAATAAATCTAGGTGTTAACAATGGTGGTAAAAAATACATTGGCAAACGCCCTATCAATATTGTATAACAATGAGCTACGAGGTAATAGGGAATGTATAATATATCCTGCTTCAAAATTTGTTGCTAGGGTGCTTCAAGTTATGCAACGTAATGGATACATAGGAGTATTCGAACTTATAGATGATAATAGGGGTGGTAAGTTTAAAGTCCAATTGCTTGGCCGCATTAACAAATGCGGAATAGTTTCTCCTCGCATTTCAGTAAAATATGATGAAATTGAAAAATTTGAAGTTAATTACCTTCCATCAAGAGATGTAGGTATCATGATCATATCAACACCACAGGGTGTTATGACGCATAGAGAAGCTAAAGAAAAAGGTATTGGTGGGGTGTTAGTAGCATATGTCTATTAGCACAAACGTAACAGAACTCGTAAAAATCCATAGCATAAAAATTGAACTACCTGAGAATGTAACTGCAGAAATTAATGGTAGAAAGGTACGAATAAACGGACCATTAGGATCTATAGAAAAAGACTTTTCACACACTAAAGTCTTTATTGAACTCTCAAATAATACCATAAACATTTATAGGTTTATACGAAAAAAACGTGATATTTCAGTAGTAAACACGATAGCCTCGAAAATAAAAAATATGATAACGGGTGTAATACATGGATATATTTATAAGCTTAAAATAGTATACTCACACTTTCCGATTAATGTGAAAGTACACGGTAATTATGTACTAATTGAAAACTTCATAGGAGAAAGAGCGCCTCGAAAAGCACGAATCATAGGAAATGTGAAAATTGATATAAAAGGAGATGAAATAATTGTGAGCGGAATAGACATTGATGAAGTAAGCCAAACAGCAGCAAACATACAACAGGCAACCAAAATTAGAAAAAGAGACCCAAGAAAATTCCTTGATGGTATATATATAAGTGTTAGGGGTGAGCACATAAAATGAAAGTATATGAACGTTTAGCAAAATTACGAGCAAAATACAAAAGAAATCTGCCTAAATTCTATAAAAATCCAGACGCATGGAAAGTCAAGAGATTAATGGATTCATCATGGAGAAGACCAAAAGGACAGGATAATAAGATTAGACTTGAGATCAAAGGATATCCTCCAAGAGTAAAAATAGGCTATAGAAATATGAAAAAAATTAGAGGCATCCATCCATCGGGTTATATTGAAGTTTTAGTACATAGAAAAGAAGATCTAGTAGGACTTCAACCAGACAAACACGCAGTAAGAATCGCTGCAACCGTAGGAAAGCTTAAAAGACTAAGTATTATAGAAGAAGCTAACAAACTAGGACTGTATGTATTAAATCCAGGTGGTGTTAAATGAGCCTTGATCATATAAAGGAATTAGCTGCACGAGAATTAGGTGTTGGTAAGAGCAGAATATGGCTAGATCCAGATGAATTTGACACATTATCTTCAGTAATATCCAGGGAAGAAATCAGATCTTTAATAAAAAGTGGTGTCATACAAGTAAAACAGAAAAAGGGCATAAGCAGAGGAAGAACAAGAATAAGAAAAATTAAAAAAGCGAAAGGCCTTAAAAAAGGACCCGGTAGCAGAAAAGGACATAAAGCAAATATAGAAAAAAGATTATGGGTCATGCGTGCTAGAGCACTTCGATCATATTTAAGAGATCTTAAAGAGAAAAAATTAATCGATGTAAAAACCTATAGATTACTCAGGAGTTACATCAAAGGTGGTATATTTAGGAGCAAATCCCAACTTAAAGCTTATCTCTTAGAGCATGATTTACTAAAAAGAAAAATAAGGTGATCATATGGTAGTAGGCCCCCATTATAGAGTACCGTTCAGAAGAAGAAGAGAAGGAAAAACTAATTATAAGAAGAGATTAGGTCTTATAAAATCTGAGAAACCAAGATTTGTAGTAAGAATTACAAATAAACACGTAATAGCCCAGCTTATACAAGCATTACCAGATCACGATGAAGTAATAATATCATCCTCCTCAAAAGAACTCATTGAACGTTTTAATTGGAAGGGAGATGAAAATAATCTACCAGCCTCATACCTCGTAGGATTAATATGCGGTTATAAAGCATTAACAAAAGGCATTAAAAATGCGGTACCAGATATTGGTTTACATGCTCCCACAAAAGGAGCTAAAGTATTTGCAACACTAATAGGAGCCAAAGATGCGGGTTTAGAAATACCTATAGGAGAAGAGGTTTTGCCAGATGAAGAAAGATTGAAAGGTGAACACATAGCTAAGTATGCTCTATTACTAAAAGAAAAAGATCCTCAACGTTACGAAAAACAATTTTCAAGATACATAGTTCGTGGATTAAAACCTGAAGATTTACCACAACATTTTGAAGAAACAAAGAAAATTATTATTAAGGAGTTCAATAGTGCTAAAGAGGGTTGATAAAAATGTCGATGAACGTTGAAGAATGGATACCAAAAACAAAACTTGGCCAAATGATCAAGGATGGTAAAATAACTAGACTTGAGGAAATATTTGAGAACAATCTAAAAATCAAAGAACCAGAAATTGTAGCAACATTATTACCTAACTTAAAACAAGAAGTGATAACAGTAAATTATGTTCAACGACAAACAGACGCTGGAGAAATAGGTAGCTTTAGAGTGCTTGTAGTAGTCGGTGATAAAAACGGACATTTGGGCATGGGAATAGGCAAATCAAGACAGATGCGAACAGCCATTAACAAAGCCTTTAACAATGCATTATTAAACACGGTACCAGTACTAAGAGGATGCGGCAGTTGGGAATGTTCATGCACAAGACCTCATAGCGTTCCATTTAAAGTCACAGGTAAAAGTGGAAGTGTTGAAATAACAATATACCCAGCTCCTAGAGGATTAGGATTAGTTGCAGGTGAAACTGTTAAGCTAGTAATGTCTATGGCTGGGATACAAGATGCATGGACAAGATCACGTGGTGAAACACGAACAACATTAAACCTTGCATTGGCAACATATAATGCATTAAAATCAACATACAAATTTAATGTAATGCGAGGTTGAACAACAATGGGATTGTTAGCAGTTATACGAATAAGAGGAACTGTTAATATGAATAGTAAAGAAGAGACAGCATTAAAAATTCTAAGATTACATAAAAGAAACCATGCCGTACTAATCACAGATACACCACAAATGATAGGAATACTTAAGACAGCATGGAAATATATAACATGGGGTGAAATAGATAAGACAACACTACAACTTTTACTCATTAAACGAGGAAGAAAAATAGGTAATAAACCCCTTACAGAAAATGATATAAAGAATTTAGGTTTTAATGGGTTTGAAGATTTAGCACAAGCACTTTTAGAAGGAAAAGTAAAACTCAAAGATTTAAAAATGATAAAGCCAGTATTCAGGTTACATCCACCTAGAAAAGGTTTTAAGAAATCAGTAAAAAAAATGTATACTGATGGAGGAGAACTAGGTTATAGAGGCCCTAAAATAAATGAACTCCTTTTACGTATGATATAACACTTTTACTTTAAATTTCCAATTAAAGTCATTTTCCAAAGAAGATTATATTAAGATAATGAAATCATGTAGAGAACAAATTAATTTATAAGTAAGGTTGTTATAAAATTAAACAAAGTGGTGTAGGGCTGTGAGTATAAGAAGAGAAAAAAAGGTTCGAAAAATGAGAGGATCACGTACTCATGGATGGGGAATACAAGGTCAACACAGAAGATCCGGCAGAAAAGGTGGAAGAGGAAAAGCTGGAAGAAAGAGTGGAAAACACAAGTGGTCATGGGTTCTAAAATACTGGCCAGACTACTTTGGAAAACATGGCTTCCATCCAATTCCTAAGAGTATTACCAAAACAATAAACGTTGGAGAATTAGACGAAGTGGCTGAAACATTAGTTGACAAAGGATTAGCAATCAAGTCTGAAAAAGGTATCGAAATCGATGTTACAAAATTAGGAATCAACAAAATATTAGGATCAGGGAAAGTAACAAAACCTTTAATCGTCAAAGGAATTGAGGACATAAGCAAACTAGCTGAAGAAAAAATAATAACAGCAGGTGGAACCATAATAAAATCGGAATAAGGAGGGTCAAATAATTGGGAGCTCTACAAGCTTTAGATCCTATAGTTAAACGATTACCAGAGGTAGCAAAACCTAGCAGGCCAATAAGTTTTAAAGGAAAATTAGCATGGACAACAATAGTCCTTACAATTTATCTAGCAATGGGACAAATACCATTATATCCCTTAAACTATTCCACAAATCCAGCATTCCAAGGACCACAAATCGCTTTAATGAGTATAGTTTTTGCATCAAAAATTGGCACGCTCATGCAATTAGGTGTGGGACCAATAGTAACTGCAGGATTAATTATGCAACTATTAGTAGGTTCAAAACTCATTAACATGGATTTGACTGACCCTACAGAAAAAGCCTTATTTACAGGAGCACAAAAACTCCTGGCAATTATATTTGCTGCGTTCGAAGCAGCGGCTTATATTTTTGGAGGATTCTTTGGGTCCCCTCCATCAGGATATACATACCCACTTTTTGCTACACTTATTTTCACTCAACTCTTTATTGCTGGTATATTAGTAATATATCTAGATGAAATTCTTGAAAAAGGTTGGGGTTTTGGGAGCGCTGTTAGTCTTTTTATATTAGCTGGAATAACGCAGCAAATTTTTAGTGAATTATTAAACCCAATACATGTTGGTGATGGTTTTGCTTATGGTATTCTTTGGGCATTAGGATCTAGTATATCAAATAGTACAGCGCTTCACTATATTATCATACGTGGAGGATCATGGCCATCAATTGTAGGGCTAATAACTACAATTATAGTTCTAATAATAGTAACTTATGCAACAGGAGCAAGAGTTGAAATTCCAATAACCTATGCAAGATATGGTGGAATGAGGACAAAAATACCACTCCAATTCCTCTACGTATCTAACATACCTATAATACTCGCATCAGCATTAAATGCAAATATTATATTCTTTTCACAATTCTTATGGAAAATGTATAATCCAGGAAATAATAACCCAATACTTAACCTATTCTTCCAATTCACGTATGCACCAAATGCAACACAACCAACACCATCAGGAGGACTTATTTATTACATGACACCACCAAGAGGACTTATTAATGCCGTATCAGACCCAATGCACGCTATTGGATATGTTGTTATATTAACATTATTATCCGTAATATTTGCAATAGCATGGGTAAACACATCTGGTATGGACGCACGCAGTCAAGCTGAAAATCTAGTTCGTTCTGGAATACAAATACCAGGATTCAGATCAAGCGTACAAGTTGTTGAAAGCATGCTAAACCGTTACATACCAACTCTTACATGGTTCAGCGGTCTCATAGTAGGATTATTAGCAGCTTTCGCCGATATACTTGGGGCTTTAGGTACTGGAATGGGAATATTACTTGCAGTTGGTATCATAAACCAGTTCTATCAAATATTAGCAGCGCAAAGGTTAGAAGAAGAATATCCTGCAGTAGCTAGAATATTAGGATTGAGGTGATTTTTATGTATCCTTTAATACTTGAAAGTGTTTCTGATTATATTAAAAACATACTAGGGGCATGGGCACGCCCGCCATTAGCATCAATAATAGTGCTTTTACTTGCCACATTAATACCATTAGTATCATACTTAATAACTAGAATAGTAGTAGGAGATATAAATAAATACAAATTACTTCAAAGAGAAATCATGTCCCTCAACAGAGAAATACAAGAAGAATTAAGAAAAGTCAAGGATCCAAAATTAATCTCAAAAAAGAAAATGGAACGATTAAACGAACTACAAGCCAAAGCCTTTAAATATTCCACAATGAACATGATTATCATGCTTCCAATTTTTTGGATAATATGGATAATATTTTCGAATATATTTGGGACTGAACCGATGGTATACTTTCCGCTTCTTAACACAGTTCTTCCATTCTATTGGTGGTACATGATCTGCGCATTTGGAGTTGGAGCAATTATTTATAAGTTACTTGGTTTACAACCACCATAGGTGAGAACCTTGCCTAGACCAGCGTTAAGAACGCACTCAAAAGCAAAAATTAAAACAAGAACTCCAGGTGGAAGAACCTCACTACACATTAGACCAAGAAAAACTAAAAAAGCTCGATGTTCAATCTGTGGTAAACCTTTACATGGAACACATGTTGGTTTAGAGGCTAAAAAAATGGCTTTAAGCGAAAAGAGACCCAACAGACCTTATGGCGGATATATTTGCTCAACGTGTCTAAGTAATTTGATTTCTGCAAAAGTCAGAGCATTATATTGAGGTCTTAAACAATGCAGTCATTAGTAATTGCAGTAAGCGGACCTCCAGGTTCCGGAAAATCGACTTATGCAAAAATTATAGCTTACGAATTTAATTTAAAATATTTTTCTGCAGGAACAGTTTTCAGGCAAATTGCTAGAGAAATGAACGTGACATTTACGGAATTGCATCAAATTGCCATGTCAAATTTTGACATAGATAAAAGAGTTGATGAAACAGTAATTAACGAAGCAAAGAAAGGAAACATTGTTATAGATGCTCATTTAGGCGCATGGCTACTAAAAGATATTGCTGATGTCAAAATATACGTAACAGCACCATTAGAAATCAGAGTTGCAAGAATTAGCAAAAGAGATAATATAAGCATAGAAGATGCCAAAAAACTAGTAAAGTATCGAGAAGAAATAAACGCAAAACGTTTTAAAACACTCTATAACATCGATATAAACGATCTATCCATCTTCGATCTAATGATAAACACTGCATTATGGAATGAAGAATTTGTAGCATTAACATTAATAAATGCTATAAAAAACCTAAACAAAATAAAAACATAAATTTATCCTAACAATCCCCCATGATTTAATTATATGATAAAAGAAGGACAAACTTCACCCTTCAGGGTGGAGTAAATTTAAATACTCAGACACACCTTCAGGGCGGGGAAGAGGTCAGAGAAATACTGTTGAAGAATAACTCTAAAGATTTCAGGAAAACCTGCCGAATAGAAAAGATCACCTATATTACAATAAGTAAAGTTAATTTTATTGAAGGTAAATTTATAAAGATGATTAAGTTGTTGATTTAAGTTAGGTGAGGAAAATGCCTATAATAAGTGTAGGATCAGTTTGTGTAAAAATTAGAGGAAGAGAAGCTGGTCGAAAATGTGTAGTAATAGATATAATAGATGAAAACTTTGTCTACGTTACTGGACCAAAAAGTCTCACAGGTGTAAGGAGAAGAAAAGTTAACATCAAACACTTAGAAGTAACACCGCTGAAAATCGATATAAAAAAGAAAGCTACCGATGAAGAAGTACTAAAAGCTCTAGAATCAGCAAAATTAATTGACGAGATGAAAATCCCCATTAAGGTTGGTTAATAATGAAATATATTGAGAAAGTTCTCAACGAAGCGGATATTATTAAAGCAAAAGAACCTGATAGAGGATTTGGAATATCACCATATGAACGTCCCATCGAAGAGTACTTATCAAAAGGTTTTATACTTTTAGATAAACCAAGAGGCCCATCAAGTCACGAAGTAGTGGCATGGATAAAAAAGATGATGAACATCAAAGCCGGACACGGGGGAACCCTAGAGCAAGAAAAAGCGGGGAAACCCCAAAGTGTCCGGCCTACTTCCTATAGGCCTTGGAAAAGGCACAAAACTAGTTAAAATATTATCAAATAGTGGTAAAGAATACGTATGCCTTGCAAGACTCCATGGCGATACAGATGAGAATGAAGTCAAAAAAGTCATCAACTTGTTCAGAGGAAAAATTTACCAGCGTCCACCTGTCAGATCATCAGTAAAAAGAACACTCCGCATTAGAACCATATATTCTATTGACATATTAGAGATAAAAGATAGAAATATACTCATGCGAGTCAAATGTGAAGCAGGAACATACATGAGAAAACTCTGCTACGATATAGGAGAAATACTAGGCGTTGGTGCACACATGGATGAATTAAGAAGAACAGGTGTAGGCCACTTTAACGAAAATGATGAAAGATTAGTTACACTCCACGAAGTATTAGGAGCTTACACTCTTTGGAAAGAACAGAAATATGAAGACGAACTTAGAAGAGTTGTAAGACCAATGGAAGAAATAGTAACAAACATGCCACCTATAATAATTAGAGACAGCGCAGTAGATGCTATAGCACATGGTGCCAGTTTAGCAGCACCAGGAATTCTAGCACTCAGTAGTAAGATAGATCGCAATAACATAGTAGCACTATACACAAAAAAAGGAGAATTAGTAGCCATAGCAAAAACACTACATTCAACAAAAGAAATAATAGAGATGGAAACAGGATTAGTAGCAAGACCCATTAGAATTTTTATGGAAACGGGAAGATATCCATCATGGAAAGACGATCTTAACTAATCACTTTAATATTAAAAGCTTTGTACTTAAGAACAGAACAACCTCTCCTCCCTAAAGATTGAGATTCTCATTTTTGTAAATGCTCTACTATTTCTATCATCTTTAAGACAATCTGTTAGGTACATGATATGAATTTAAGTTAAGTCCTCTTGGGTGTGTCATTTATTTGATTAGTAAAAGGTAGGATTGAGAATTATCCAAAAGAGACTGGAAATAGGGAGAACAACCTCTCATCTAACGATCAAATTCGCATAAATGACAAAAACAAAGGGACTTAACTTAAAAAAGAGTATCTGATATATGAACAATATTCAATATATTAGTATATGTAGTATGTGTATTTAATAGACGCATATCAACAGATAAATATTTATTGCTACAATATATTTTCATTGTGAGTAATAATGAAAAATATTTTAATACTAGGAGCTGGAACAGGAGGAACTATAGTAGCAAACAATTTAGCATATAGACTTGCTGATGATATTCGAAACAATAAAATAAAAATTACTGTCATAGACAAATCTGATGTTCATTATTATCAACCAGGTTTTCTTTTTATTGCACTTAATCTAATGACTCCTAAAGAGATCACAAGGCCGATAAAAAGATATTAGCACCTGGTATAAATTTTATTAAAGATGAAGTAAATAAAATTGATTTAAATAATAAATTAGTTTCTACAGCATCTGGTAAGCAGTTAAATTATGATTACTTAGTAATATCGACAGGGGCTCGTTTAGACTTAGAGTCTGTACCTGGTATTAAAGAAATTGATCATTTTTATTCTCTAGAAGCAGCATTAAAACTTAGAGATAAAATATCCAAATTTAAAAATGGAAACATAATAGTGGCAATAGGTGGATTACCCTACAAATGTCCTCCAGCACCATTAGAAATGACATTTATGCTGGACAGTTACTTTAGAAAACTTGGAATACGAGATAAAGTTAACATTACTTATGCATATCCATTACCAAGAGTATTTACAATACAGAACGTTGCCGAAATAATGAACGGATTGCTAGAATCCAGAGGGGTTAAAACTTCATTAATGTTTAATGTAGAATCGATCGATCCAGAGAAAAAAGAAATAAAATCCATGGAAGGAGAGACATTAAAATATGATATTGCAATAGTCATACCACCTCATAAAGGTTCTGAAGTAATAGAAAAATCTGGAATCGGTGATGACGAAGGATGGATACCAACTGATAAATATACACTCAACATAAAAGGTCATGATGATGTGTATGCGATAGGCGATGCAACAAATATTCCAACATCTAAAGCAGGATCGGTTGCAGACTTTGAAGCAGCAACAGTTGCTACCAGAATAGTGGATGATTTACAAGGTGTAGAACCTAATAAAGTATATGATGGAAAAACTATATGTTTTCTAGTGACTGGCATCGGTGAAGGAACTATTCTCATATTTGATTATAATACAATGCCTAATCCACCACCTCCCTCATTTGCATGCTATTGGACAAAATTAGCATATAACAAGCTTTATTGGAGCTTGACAGTTAAATCTATATTACCAGGTATGGGGTGGTAAAACCATGGCATCTCAGCTTGAACACAGTGATATAGAAAAACTAGCACAAACTTTATCAAAACCAGAAAACATAGAGGCCGTAACAAAACTCATCGATAGTTTACCAACAATACAATATACTGTATCAAAACTAGAAGAATTAAAAAGAACAGGTTCACTAGATGTAATATTTAATTTACTTTGTCTCACAGCACAGCTCAAAAACTTATTAACTGATGAAATGGTAGCAGGCGGTGCTGAAGCACTTTCGACAACTTTAGAGTTACTATCAAAAGTAAAATCTCCAGCAATAGAAAAAATGCTTTCGACATTAACAGATCATCCGAGTGAATTTGAAGAAACAATTAAAAATGCACAACCAATTAAAGGAATTTTAGGCCTAATGAGAGCCCTTAAAGATCCTGATGTTCAGCAAGGGCTCGGAATTATGATAGCATTCTTAAAGTATTTTGGAAAATACATAAAAGAAGAACCATCTAAATAATATTAAACTTTTTTAGAAATAAATTTTATAATCCGGTTAAGATTTTTTAAATGTGCCGGGGTCGCCTAGAGCAAAATATCATGCGGGCAACTGGTAGGGCGCAGGCCTGGAGAGCCTGTGTCCGTTTAACGGACTCGCGGGTTCGAATCCCGCCCCCGGCGCTTTGCATTTTAATTTTCTCATGTTAACTGAATTTTATAGTAGAAAAGAATATAAAAAGCAGTAGTAGAGACATGAATATTTCGCTCAAAAATCTGAAGTTGTTTACACTTTAAGGAGATAAAATTTTTAGTTACGATTTTTAATAGAATTATTTTTCCTTATCTGGTTCAATATGAATTGTAATTGTTATATTATTACCAATAGCGCTACTAAGGTAATTTTCTAATCGAGTGGCCAAATCATGCGCTTCATCAACACTAGTGTTTTCATTGATAGTGCACGTAATATCCATGAAACGTCTTGAACCTACTACAGAATATGTAACAGATTTTAATTTAATTTTAGATGATATCTCTGGATGACTATAAAAGATTTCATAGAGTATATCATGAGGTTCTTTTTTATGTATTTTATAGTATGGCTCAACATGAACTATGACATTTCTAATGTTTTCAATATTATACTTTATTGACTCTTCTACTTTTGTTGCTATTTTATGAGCTTCACTTATGTTTAAGTTAGGATTTATCTCTATATGTAATCTTACATCAAATTTATTATCATAATAACTCATGTTTACATCATTGACACCTAAAACTCCACTAATATCTTGCGCACGCTCTATGATTTTTTTCTCTAATTGTTTATTGATTATCGTCTCTCCTGTAATTTCTGGTTCCACATGTATCATCATGTCAATGTTCAATTTATCATACTTGTTTTTTATTGTTTTTTCAATCATTTCAGTAATACTATGAGCAGATTCAGTATCTAAATTAGAAGGTACTATGATAACCATATCAATAAAAACTCTATTTCCAGATTTACGTGCTCTTAAATTTTTTATTTTAACATTCTGCTCATTAATAATACTTTTAATACTTTCTACTAACTCTTTAGGGCTTCTATCCATTAACTCATCGATAGCTCTTTTACTTAGTATATAGCTTGAGCGGGCAAAATAAACAGATATTAGTATTGCAGTAATGGAATCCAAAAACACTAAACTTCTTTCATCAGGATGCATAAGTATACTATATAAAATAATTACAAGTACAGTTCCTGAACTAAATAAATCACTAAAATAATGCAATGCATCAGCCTCAAGAGCCTGACTTTCATATCTCTTAGCAACACTACGCAAAGTTTTTGATCTAGAATAATCTATAACAAGTGAAATAACCATAACTAATGCTGCAACCCCAGAGAACTCAACATTGGCACCATTAATAATCCTTTGAAATCCCTCATAAATTACCCAAAGACTTGTAATGATTAATAACGATGCTTCAGCTAATCCACCAAGATTTTCAGCTTTTCCATGACCGTACATATGCTCAATATCAGGCGGTTTAGAGGCAATGATCACAGCATAAAGCGTAATGATTGTTGATAATAAATCCAACGAGGAATGAAGAGACTCAACAAGAATGCTTAAACTTCCTGTAAATAAATAAGCTAAAACCTTGATACCAACAAGAAATAAAGTAGCTAACAACGACACAAACGCAACCTGAATACGAGGATCTCTAATCACTGTTCCCATTAGAATGAAGAAATGGATAGATTTAAGTTTTAAGACCTTTTATAAAAACTTTTCATGTACATTATTTTTAATTTAAGATACTTATCAATTAAAACCATACGCTCTTAAATATAAATGTTGTGGCTCTTCTTTTACCATTCTTGAGATGCATCTGGAATGGTGAATGCCGTTTTGCCATCTGATGAGGAGTTCGGAACATGCTTCCTCGCTTAATAGGAGTAGGAGCTTCATGGGAAAGTATGGGGGGAACAGCCACAAAAATCTTACTTAAGAGCGAAACCATATTATGTTTAGGGAAAATTAAAAAACCTAAAATACAGGGCTTCAATGAATTTAATGCATAATAACATGAAAATTCAAAAAAAGTACCATAAGCTTCAAAATCTTCATATGATGATGCTTTGTTGCATAATTTTGATGTGTTTTTGATGTGCTTTCTATGTTGAGAATTCTTATGAGTTGAGAGTTTGATGGTGTTCTCTCACAATTTTAATGAAAACTCCCAGCTAGCATACATAAAACCACATCAGCAAGCATCATGAGATTAGAGGAAACGTGTGAAACGCTCCATAAAACCACGCACGAATTATGCAGCAAAGCATATGATGAATATTCATTATTAATTAGGTTATTATAAGAACATATAGTTCCTTGACTCATTAATTGTTTGTCCTGAATCTATTATGAATACTTGTCCTGTTATGTTTTTAGCTTTCTCGGAGACTAGGAATGCAACCAATTCTGCAATTTCATCTGGATTTAGCATCTTTTTAGTTAAAGTATGTTGCAATGCCCAGTTATCAGCAGCCTTCTCTACATTATCCTTTCCTGCAAATAATTCAACTAAACTTAATCCCATTTTGGTCTTCACTAATCCAGCTGCCACCGCATTTACAGTAATGCCATAAGGTGATAATTCAGCAGCAAGTGCTCTCGTTAAACCTATAAGTCCAGCTTTTGCAGCACTATAAGGTATTAAAAGAGCCATTCCTATTATGCCAGCAATAGAAGAAATGTTTATTATGCGTCCCCAACCTTTTCTGATCATAATTTCTGATGCGTATTTTGAGCATAAGAATGCAGATTTTAGGTTAGTATTAATTTGCTTATCCCACAGTGTTTCATCAATATCATGAAGTGCTCTCGCTATACCAACACCAGCATTATTAACTAATATATCAACTGTTCCAAAAGTTTTTACAGTCTCATCGATTAATTTCTTAGCACCAAAATTCGTTGATACATCAGCCTGAACAAGTATTCCCTTCCCTCCCACGCTTGTTATGTATTCTAGTGTCTCATTACCTTCATTAATACCTTTTTTCACATTTACAACAACTTTAGCTCCCATTTTCGCTAATAAAATCGCAATACTTCTTCCAATTCCTCTACCACTTCCAGTAACTATCGCTACACGATTCTCTAAACTTTCCATGCTACAACACAATATTACTAATTCCTCAGAAATTTAAATCCATTTATCATAATTGTTAAAGTTAGAAAAATGTCAAGAAACTTGTTAAATTTATAAAGAGTGCAAAAATAGTATTACTAGACGTAAGATGGGCAGCAAATTGCTCTATATGTATGATAGTTATATAAAGGAGTTTGATGCAATAGTAACTTATGTTAATAACAACTCAGTAGAATTAGATCAAACTGCTTTCTTTCCTACAAGTGGCGGTGTGCAACATGATACTGGAATTCTGATATCACAGAATACGGTTTATCATGTTACAGATGTTGTAAAAGAAAATGATAGGGTGCTTCACATAGTTGATAAATTAGGATTAAAAATTGGTGATAAAGTTCACGGTGTGATAGATTGGGACAGAAGGTATAAATTAATGAGGATGCATACTGCAGCACATTTACTTAGTGCAGTATTTTACAATGACTTACATGCTTTAATAACTGGAAATCAATTAGATGTGGATAAATCGAGAATAGATTTTAGTGTAGAAACATTTGATAGAGAACTAATCATGAAACTTGTTGAAAAAGCTAATCAATTAATAAAAAGCGATGTTAAAGTTAAAATATACTTCATGAAAAGAGATGATGCACTAAAAATACCTGATCTAATTAAACTTGCAGAAGCTCATCCACCAGACGTTGAAGAACTACGCATAGTAGAAATTGAAGGAATTGATAAGCAAGCTGATGGAGGACCTCATATTTCACATCTTAGTGAAATTGGTAACATTGTAGTGCTTAAATTAGAGAATAAAGGTAAGACTAACAGAAGAATTTACTACACAGTTCAACCATAAAGTATTACAGAAGATGAAAGCCTCGCCATTCAGAGCAGGAGGAGTCATAGAATAATAAACATAAAAATTAATTAATTATGTGATTTATTTAGATTAGTATGAGAAAGACAATAGTATCACTAGGTGAACGAGGAATAATAGAGTATGCATGGAGTATTTTTTCTAAACATCCTAAAGAATTAATGGGTCATAATGATGACGTTGCCGCACTACGAATTAATAATAAATTTCTGGTATTTCACACTGATGTTTTAGTAGAAAGTTGTGATGTCTTACCAGGAATGACTCCATACCAGGTTGGACGAAAATCTATAGTAATGAACATATCCGATTTAGCAGCAAAATCTGTGATGCCAGAGGGTATTTTAATCTCACTTGGGCTTCCAAAAACATATAAAAAGCGTGATTTAGCAATGTTATTTAAAGGCATTGAAGAAGCATCAAGAAAGTATAATACCTATATACTAGGTGGAGATACTAGCGAGTCTTCAGAGTTTTTCATAGCAGTTTTTGTTTACGGAATAACAGATTTTGAACCACCTAAAAGAAGTAATGCAAAACCAGGTGATATAGTAGCTGTTACTGGATTATTTGGTCTTACTAGTATAGCTTATAAAATACTTTTAGAAAAAAATGTGAAGATCACGAAGAGAATGATGAACAAAGCATTACAATCAGTCTATTATCCTAATGCTAAATTAGCAGAGGGATTAGCATTAAAAGGATTAGTTTCAGCGAGCATGGATGTTAGTGATGGTTTAGCTTTTTCCTTACACACTATAGCTGAAATGAGTAATGTAGGCATCAAAATAACCAATGTACCATTACATCCTTTAGTTAAGAAGTTTGCAAAAAATAACAAATTAGATCCAGTTGACTTAGTGTTTTATAATGGCGGAGAGGAGTACGAGCTATTAGTTACAATTCCTCCAAATAAATGGAGCAATGCAATAGCTAATATAAAGAGCGTAGGTGGCAATCTCATAGAAATAGGGAGAATAACACATGAAAAAAAAGTTATAGCTGAAATAGGAAAAAAATACTATGAAATTGAAAAGAAAGGATGGAGCCATTTCAAAGCATGGAATTATATATAGGGCCAATCTTCCTATAAATAAAAACCTCATCTTAGATAAGAAATTAGTATTTCGTATAATAATGTTTATAATTGTTTTGAAATTTACTTATTTAGTGAAGAACATCATGATGCGAACTAAAATTATTGAGCTTATTAAAAAGTACGATCTAAATAACATTCATATAGGTACAATAGGAAGCCATTCAGCATTAGACATTATGGATGGTGCTAAAGATGAGGGTTTAAAGACTGTAGTAGTATGTCAGAAAGGAAGAGAGAAACCATACTTAATGTTTAAGAGATTATATGACGAGATAATAATCCTTAATAAATTCTCACAAATAATTAATGAAGAAATTCAAAAGAAATTAAGAAGTTTGAACACGATATTTATACCTCATCGTGCATTCACAACATACGTTCCCTACGATGATATTGAAAATAGATTCATGATACCAATCTTTGGTAATAGAGATATGTTAAGAACTGAAGAAAGGTGGGCACCAAAAAACCAATATTATCTCCTTGAAAAAGCTGGTATAAGGCAACCTAAAAGATTCAAATCTCCAGATGAGATTGATCGGCCTGTAATAGTTAAAGTTCAGGAAGCCAAAAGAAAAATAGAAAGAGCATTTTTCACAGCAACTAGCCCAGATGATTATTGGAAAAAAGCTAAAGATAGGATAGAGAAAAAAATCATAACAGAAGAAGACTTAAAAAACGCTGTTATAGAAGAATTTGTCCTTGGTACATACTTTAATTTTAATTACTTCTATTCTCCAATAGATGATGAATTAGAATTTCTAGGTATTGATAGGAGGTTACAAACAAATCTTTATGACTTTGTGAATTTGCCAGCAAAACAACAATTAGATATTGATATACCACTCCAAAACATAGAGGTCGGACATATGCCAGCAACAATAAGAGAATCACTCCTAGAAAAAGTGTTCGACATAGGTCTAAGATTCGTTCAAACAACTAAAAAAGAATATCCACCAGGTATTATAGGACCTTTTGCACTTCAAGGAGCAGTCACAGTTGATTTAGATATAGTGATATTTGATGTATCACCCAGAGTACCAGGCAGTCCTGTACTAATTACAACATCACCATACAGCAAGTTTAAACATGGATTTATCGTTGGAACTGGTCGAAGAATAGCCATGGAGATCAAAAAAGCTATAAACCTAAATAAAGTCACAGATATCATAACATAAACAGGTGACACAAATGAATGAATCAAAAATAACAATTGCAACACTAGGTTCACATTCTGCATTACAAATACTTAAAGGAGCTAAGGATGAAGGATTCAAAACAGTTTTAATAAGTCTAAAAAAGAGATTAAAACTTTACAATAGATTTCGAAAATTAATAGATGAACTAATAGTTGTAGAGAACTTTTCAGAAATTTCATCAAAAGAAGTACAAGAAAAACTTCTTAATCTAAACTCAATACTAATACCTCACGGTTCTTTAATCGAATATACTGATCTAGAAACTATCGAAAAGAATTTCAAAGTACCAATATTTGGTAACAAATATATCTTCAGATGGGAATCTGACAGAACACTTAAAGACAAATTATTAAATGAGGCGCATATAAGAATACCAAAAACCTATAAAACACTCGACGAAATTAATAAACTAGTAATAGTTAAACTTCCAGGAGCCAAAGGTGGTAAAGGATATTTTCTAGCATCGAGTCTAGAGGACATCAAAACAAAAATCCATAACATAGGATTAAAATTAGAGGATGCATTCATCCAAGAATATATTATAGGCGCAACGGCATACATTCATTTCTTCTATTCACCACTAACCAACGAACTTGAACTAATAAGTATCGATAAAAGATATGAGACAAACGTTGATGGATTAGGCAGAATTCCAGCTGATATGCAACTATCATTAAAACCAGAAACCTCATACCTTGTTATAGGAAATATCCCAATGATACTCAGAGAATCATTACTAGAGGAAATCTTTGAGATAGGTGATAATCTAGTTGAAACATCCAAAAAACTTATACCACCAGGACTCATAGGTCCATTTTGTATCGAAGGAGCTTATGATAAAGATGGTAATTTTTATGTGTTTGAATTCTCAGCTAGAATAGTCGCAGGTACAAACCTTTATACATACGGTTCACCTTACACATGGTTATTATATGATGAACCAATAAGTATGGGTCGAAGAATAGCTATAGAAATTAAAAAAGCAATCCAAGAAAATAAAATCACAGATATAACAACCTAAAAGATTTATGGTATGAATGCTATAGCCTCTACCTCTAAATCCACACCTCTAGGCAAATTACTTACTTCGACAACACTTCGTGCAGGGGGATCCTCCAAGAAATACTCAGAATATACAGAATTAAACTCACTAAACTTGCCTATATCTCTAAGATACACATTAACTTTAATAATATTCTTTAAACTCCCTCCAGCAGCCTCAACAATATTTTTTAAATTATCTAAAACTCTACGTACCTTAGTAGTAAAATCGCCCTCAATAAGCTGACCAGTAACAGGATCAATTGGTATCTGTCCAGATATAAAAAGAAAAGATGAAGCGCACACTCCTTGAGAATATGGACCAATTGGTTTAGGCGCCTTTTCCGTAAATATAATCTTTTTAACAGACATAAACATCACAATCAACTATCACAATCTAATACTTAAAGTTTTATCTCTAAACACTACTAAATATACGTCAGCATATTTTATAATTCAAAGTATATAATTATAAATTACTAAAAATGAAAACCTCGTCCTTTAGAGAAGAGAGGAATAATAAGGTAACCTCCCATCCAGAATTGATTATGAACAATCTTATTCAATTAAAAATATTGTTGACATGAATCACAATGGAGCCGGGGGCGGGATTCGAACCCGCGTATAGCGGGTCTGCAGCCCGCCGCCTCACCGCTCGACCACCCCGGCTTTAATGTCTCCATATAAATAATGAATCTGGAAGTTAAAATATTTAACGTTAAAAGAAATCCTAAAAATTACACAATATGTCTCTCTCCGCCCTTTAGAGCAAGTCTTTCATTTTTTGTAAACTTAATATTACAATCAATAAACTTTGTGATTTTAGATTTGTCGATATATTTTTAAATAATTGTGTTAATTTTATAAAATTAAGTAAGCTAAAATTTAAATATATTTGTGAATAAGTATTATTTGATGATAATTATGAATGAAAGTACTACTCAATTAACAAAACCTGATACTTTTACTGCAATAGCATATATTGTGATGTCATCAGCTGTCACGGCAGTTGGTTTTCTGCTCACTGCTCCAGTACCTTTAATACCTGGTGCCATACATTGGAGAGTTCTTGCATTTTTACCGTGCGTGTTTGGTATATTATTTGGGCCATTAATAGGTTTTCTTTCAGGAGCAATAGGTAATACTCTATGGGCGTTACTTGGAGGTTATTTTAACCCTGCAACACCAATATTTGATTTAATCGGAGTAGGTATAACTGGATTATTACCAGGACTTTTAACTAGGCCAGAAGATTCATTAAGTAAAAAAGGTCTTATCAAAATAAGCGCAATCTCATTTATTTCAGGTTTAATTATGGTTCCAATAGTTGCAGTAGGATTTGATTTAGTTGGTGTAGCTCCTTTTGGCCCTGCAGTAATTCTGTTAGCAATTAGTGACTTGCCACCAATTCTTATCGGAACTCCAATAGTAGTAAGGATCATTATTCCCACTTTAGTGAGAAGAGGTTTAATACGATGGAGACTTTAAATAAACTGGTTGTTAAAAATTTGAGTTGCAGTTATGGTGAAAAACAAGTTTTAAATAACATATCTTTTTCTTTAAAAGATAAGGAAGTACTAGCAGTAATAGGATCAGCTGGGATTGGAAAATCTACACTAGCATATTGTTTATCAGGAATAATACCCAATAAAATTAAAGGAACAGTTAATGGAGAAATTCTTTTTCACAATGAAAACATTCTAGGAAAAAAACCTAGTGAATTAGTTGGTAAAATTGGTTTTATTATGCAAGATTATGATACACAAATTTTCGGTTTGACTGTTGAAGAAGACATTAGATTTGGTCTTGAAAATCTTGGATTTGACGAGGTCGAAATCGAAAAGCGAATAAACTGGGTCTTAAAATCATTAGGATTAGAAAGGTATAAGAAAACTTATACATCACAACTTTCGAGTGGTTTAAAACAAAAGCTAGTGATAGCATCTACAGTTGCTATGAACCCTGATGTGATTATTATGGATGATCCTCTATTAAATCTTGATTGGATTGGAATTAAAAATTTGGAGAAAATTATTATTGATCTTAAGAAACAAGGTACTAGTTTTATAATACTCACTAAGCATATTGAAGGATTACACAACGCTATTGATAAAGTCATCTCATTAGACAATAATACAACAAATATTGAAAAAGTAAAATCATGGAGTATGTCAGAGATGAGTAGGATAAGAAAAAGTGAGGAGTTAATAAAGTTAGATAAAGTATGGTTCAAATATTCTAATGGAGATTTTATAATCAAAAATTTAACGTTAAGTGTAAATAAGTATGATATAATAGCTATAATGGGTCCTAATGGTTCTGGAAAAACTACATTGATAAAACTCATGAGTGGTCTCTTAAAACCAACTAAAGGTTACGTTACTGTTGTTGGGAAGGATACTAGAAAATATAGTGCATCTAAGTTAGCTAATCATGTTTCTATCGTTTTTCAAAATCCTGAAAAATATATAACGTTTGAAACAGTATGGGATGAAGCTACTTTTGGTTGCAAAAATTTAAAACTTCCCTTAATATATGCAGAAAATTCATTAAAACTCTTTAATCTATATGAAAGAAGACAGGATCCACCTTACGAACTAAGCATGAGCGAAAAAATTAAGCTACATATAGTATCAGCATTAGCATTAAATCCAGACATACTTATTCTTGATGAGCCAGTAACAATTCATGATACAAATTCATTAATGCCATTAAAAACAACAATAGAGCAATTACATAAGCAAGGTAAAGCTGTTATAATTGTCACTCATGATACTGATTTAGCACTACACCTATGCAATAGAATTATTATAATTAATAATGGAACAATCGTAGCTGACAATACGCCTGATTTAATATTCTCTGATAATAAGTTAATAGAGCAAATTGGATTAAAACCCATAAATACTTATGAAATTGGATTAACAATTAAAGATAAATACTCAAGTGATCTTCTATGATAAGTTTAGATCCAAGAACAAAGATTATATTATTCATTGTACTCTTTGTACTAATTTTCATAGTAACAGATTATTATTACTTTTTAACATTAATCATTGTAGCATTTATAATAACCTTGTTTAATAAAAACGGAAAACGTTTTTTGAAATCTCTAATAAAATTCATACCAATATTGTTAATTGCATTTATCATGTGGTCATTATTTCATAACTGGTCATTATTTCACATAAACAGTACAGAAAGTTCTGGCACAAGCATAGGCATATTCATGACAATTCGTCTTCTTGCACTTATTTCTGTTTCTTTATCATTTCTCTTAACAATAAAGCCTGAAGAATTGATTAAAGCATTAGAAATCCTTAATTTTCCATACACTATTGCATTTACATTAGGACTTACATTAAGATACGTAAGCACTATATCAGAAGAATATAACATCATTAAGGAAGCACAAACATCAAGGGGATTAGAATTAGATAGCGGATTTTTATTAAAAAGAATAAAAAATTACACATACGTTCTAATCCCTCTGTTGATTCGAAGTATAGAAACTGCAGAAAAATTAGTACTGGCGATGGAACTTAAAGCATTTTCACTTAGAAAAAACCGACACAGAACAATTCATAAACTTAAACCATTAGATTACATCCTAATTATATTCTCACTAATAATTTTAGGCTTATCCATAGCTTATTATACTTTAAAGGTGATTTAAATGAATGAAATCTATGTTTATGAGGGCCAAGAATATTATACAATAGGATTATTTAACCTTATAAGAAAACTTCCTATAGTACCTATTGATAACGATATTTGGATAGCATCTGATGCTGAGCTTGTACTAAGTGATACTGAATTTATTAGCAGAGCTGCCCAAGAAATAGCAGAAACAATAAAACCATTAAAGCCAGACATAATAATAACACCAGAAGCAAAATCAATAGCACTAGCGTATGAGATTTCAAAAAACCTTAACCATAAACGATTCATCGTCGCCAGAAAAAGCATCAAAGGATATATGAAAGAGTACATAACTGAACGAGTTAGATCTATAACAACAAAAGAACAACAAACATTAGTGCTAACTTTAGATGATATAAAGCTCATTAAAAACCGTAAAGTATGCATCTTTGATGATGTAGTATCCACAGGAGGGACTATAAGGGCATTGGAAAATCTCGTAAAAAAGGCTGAAGGTAAAATTGTGTGTAAAGTTAGTATTTGGCGAGAAGGCCCGTGGTATAAAACAAATGATCTATTATTTTTCGATATACTTCCTATCTTTGTCTCAAAGGAATTTTATGATAAAATTATAGAAAAAATGCAGTACTTTAATTATGTTGGTGATAATCTCCTAAATATTTCAAAGATCGAAACAAAGTCAGATTCTGATAATCCTAATCCTTCTGTCATTTTATAAAGCTGAAGTGCAATAGCTGACATTGGAGTTATCGCTTTTATTCTTTGAGCTTCTTTCTGCACTATTTCTAAATCCTTTCTCATGTGTTTTGTAGCGAACTGCGTTGAATAATCTGTGAACAATATTTTGGGAACCTTTAATTCGGATGTAGGAGATCTTGCACTACTAAGTTCAGTTAATATTTTTGCTATAATATTAGGATCAAGGCCACTCTTTATTCCAAAATTATAAGCCTCTGCTATGGCTGCAATATAAGAACCTAGTAACAAGTTATTCACAAGTTTTGCATACAATCCCATTCCGTTTTCACCAATATAGATTATTGATGATGAAGTATGTTGCAATATTCCTTTAATAGTGTTAAAATATTCATTTGGTCCTCCAACTAAAACCACAATCTTTTTTTGCTCTACCATTATAGAGGTCCCAATTACAGGAGCATCAAACATGATACCATCATTCTCCATAACTTTCTTAGCAAGCTCAATACTAATTGAAGGTGATATTGTGGACATGTCTACTAAAATTTTTCCCTTCAAGTAAGGAAGAATTTGATTTACTACTGATGAAACAGCTGTATCATCAGAAAGCATAGTAATTATAAAATCTGAGTTCTTGCTGATCTCTTCTAAAGACCTTGCGTATGAAATTCCATATATTTTACTAAAGTTTTCCGCTTTATTCAAAGTTCTGTTATACACAATGTTAAGACTATTAGCTTTAACTAAGTTAGCTCCTATCCTCCAGCCCATTACTCCCAAACCTATTAAACCTACATTCATAACATTTCTTTAAAAATAACATTTATTTAAGTTTTATGTAGACCTTGCTTTGTTGCATAATTTTGATATATTTTTGATGAGCTTTTCATGTTGAGTATTCTTGTGTGTTGATAGTTTGATGATGTTTTCTCACAATTTTAATGAACACTCCTAACTAGCATACATCAAACCACATCAGTAAGCATCATGAGATTGGAGGAAACATGCAAAATGCTCGACAAAACTACGCACGAATTATGCAACAAAGCAGTAGACCAAAATATTTTTTATTAAGAATTAGTTATAATTTTTGCAACATGACAGATGATAAGAAACAGGGAATTCTCTATTAGAAAAAATTAAGTGAACTATTCTCGACTAAAGTCTGATGCTTCCTGCTTCATAACCCCACCTTGCCCATAATGCGTAACTATGAGTATTAGGCGAAGTTCGACAGGCACTAAGGCTGGCACCCACTATGCAAACCTCAATATTATGTTTCGACATATTTAAATGTGTTAGTTTTTCATGAATGGGTTTTGTTCAGTGTTTTGCCCATTCATTCTAAAGTTGAAGTTCTGGGTTTCTGAGCACCCAATCTTATAAATTATTCCTCCTCTTTTTGAAGCAGTGGAACTATTTTTTCATAAAAATCTAGAGATCCTGGATTTATGAGAGCGTCTCTGTTGGTTACAGGTTTGCCATTTATTATATTGTAAACTGCGCTTTCCACCTTTTTCATATTAAATGTGTATGGTATATCTGGTGTTTCTATTATTAAGGCTGGGACATGTCTAGGTGAGGCTTCATCACGTAACGTTTTTCTTATCTTATCTTTTAATTCGTCTGTCAATTTGTATCCATGATTTAGTTTAACAAATAGTATAATACGTTCATCACCTTTCCACCTCTGTCCAACAGCAAGACTATCAGCAATTTCCTTAAATTTCTCTAGTATTCTATAAATCTCTGCAGGGCCAATACGTACACCAGAAGGTTTGAGAGTAAAATCTGAGCGTCCAAGGAAAGTTATTCCACCAGTATCGCTGTGAATTATAATCCAATCTCCATGTCTCCATACATTGTGACGCGGAGCATAATAACTAAAATAGGATTCCCAGTATTTTTTGCCATCAGGATCATTCCAGAAGTAAAGAGGCATTGAGGGTGCTGGAGCTTCACATACAAGTTCTCCCTGTTGATCGAGGACTGGATTTCCTTTTTCATCAAATGCTTTAATTTTCATTCCAAGAGCTGGACCTTGTAATTCACCTGCAAAAACTGGTTGTATTGGAGAACCTGCAGCAAAACAACCGTTAATATCAGTACCACCAGAAATAGAATTAAAGTGTAAATCAGCTTTAATTTCTCTGTAAACATACTCAAATCCTTCGGCTGAAAGAGGAGAACCAGTTTGAGAGATTTCTCTTAACGATGATAGATCAAAAAACTTTTTAGGCTGTGCTCCAACACTTCTAAGATAGTTTATATAACTTGCGCTGCAACCAAAAATTGTTATCCTCTCTTCTTGAACCAGTCTCCACATTGTTGTCCAATCTGGATAGTTAGGATTACCATCATACAGGACTATAGTAGCACCAACGGCAAGAGAGCTCATTAACCAATTCCACATCATCCAACTGGGACTTGTTATGTATGTAATTCTATCCTCACGTTTCAAATCTGTATGAAGGATGAGTTCTTTTAAATGATTAATTAAGACACCCCCGGCTCCCTGAACCATGCTTTTCGGTTTTCCTGTCGTACCAGATGAAAACATTATGTAAACTGGATGATCAAAAGGTAATTGTTCAAAAATAATTTCCTGTACCGTAGATGAAATAAAATCATTGTAGAGAATAGCATTAGGAATAGTGCTTATATCAGGTTTATCATTTACATATGGAACAATAATGATCTTTTCTAATGAAGAAATCCCTTTAGCAATCTTCTCAACATTGGGCAATAAATTATAAATTCTTCCTTTATACGGATAACCATCAACAGTAAATAAGATTTTTGGGCTTATCTGATTAAATCGGTCTAAGACAGCATTAGGTCCTAATTCAGCACCACATGATGACCATATAGCACCTATACTTGTAGATGCTAACATAGCTATTGGAGTCTCTGGTATATTAGGCATATAAGCTGCAACACGATCTCCAGGGGAAAGCCCAAGATCTCTTAAAGGTTTTACTAAACGTGATACTATATCATATAATTCGGAATATGTTAATCGTTTATATTTTCCATTTTCAGATCTAAATATGAAAGCTAAATGATTATCCCTATATCTTAAAAGATTCTCAGCAAAATTTAATCGAGCACCTATAAACCATCTAGCACCAGGAAACTTACTTAAATCGTCAACTATAATATCATATGTACGTGATGCTTTAATCCCAACAAAATCCCAGACTGCAGCCCAAAAGTCTGATATATTTTCTATAGACCATCTATACAGTTCATTATAAGATTTTATCTTTAAGTCGTATTTCTTGTTTATAAACTCGATAAACTTCGTTATATTAGCTTGTTTTACTCGTTCTTCCGAAGGAACCCATAAAGGTGTCTTCATCATATTAACTATACTATATAAGAGATGGTTTCAAAATATTTAAGCTTTTCGCTTTTCATGTTGTGAGGTCGAGGAGGATTTCTCCTCTTTTTATGAGT